>NZ_VOXW01000006.1:0-157537 GCF_013420555.1 Acinetobacter sp. Q85-2 | reverse complement strand
GATCCATACTGCCTATTTGGGCATCTATGATTTCATGAGTATTGGTATTCACTAGACACGTGGCTCTAACTTGTGGGTAAGGTGCTACAGCAGTTTTACCTTTAGATGAGCCAAAATGATTAAAATTTTCCTTGGTCAGTGGCATAGACCAAACCACCCCGTCAACAGCACATACACTAAGACCTTGAAAGGTTGAATATTGTTGTTGTGATTCATCAAACCATGCTTGGCTGATTAAGGAGAATAAGGCAGCTAAGGGTTCTCGACCTAAACGTTGTCGAGCTTGGACAGCTGCACTAGGAACACAATAATCTGTTGTACCAAACACGAGTTTTAATTGTTCTACCACATAGCTGATGGGTTGATTGCGAAACAAGGCAAGCCCAAGAACAAGCCAAACCACGTGCTCAGCAGGTAATTTTCTCCTTCTGATCGATGCCTTACCTGTTTGATGCAGAGATGTTTCAATCCAATTTAAGTCAATAAGTTCACAAAAATGGCTAAGTGATGGGAGAGCATGTTCAAGAGTGGATTCTAAATGTTCAGATAAAGACATAAAAAAATGAGCGTATTTACATACACTCATTTTTACTACATTTTTCTAATATTTGCTTAACTGACTGGCATTACATCTCCGGATGGGCTTTTTTAATGGCGGATCAGTTGCAGCTTGGGAAACTGAAATCCCTTGCAGGAACGTTCAGAACGCCAGGCTACGGTCAGCATACAGCCACCAATCTTCAGATGCTGATAGGCAAACGTACCCAAGCCCTCATGATGGCAGAATCCACCCTGCTGATGCGGATGAACCCCGCTATTCAGCTGGTTCAGGCTCATGCGAATACCCAGCCCTGACGCTTTCAGAACAGCCTCCTTGGTGGTCCAGACCTTAAACCAGTAATCTGTCTCCTGGCCATAAGCCTGCCACAATTCCCATTCAGCCGGATGAAACATGTGCCTGGCCAGACTCTCAAAGCGCACCTTGCGATCCAGATCTTCAACATCAACCCCAACATCTTGAAGCTGCTCGCTATAGGCCAGTGCATAGTGCTGACGGCTGTGACTATGATTCAGGGCCAGCTGCGGATACGCAGGCAAAAACGGCTTGCCATACGCAGTACGGTCAAAATCTTCCGAGCAGATTGGCGCGTTTAAATAGGCCGATAGGCGCTGGTTACGAAAAGCATAAATGGCCTGCTTCTGCTGCTGGATGTACGCTTTACGCTCCAGCGCCGGCTGCTGCGGTGCAATCTGTGCCAGACGGGCCAATTCTAAAATGATCTGTGCGCTCATATGTGCACGCATTCCATGCATAAACAAAAACCAGCGATCAAGATCACTGGTTTTTTCAAAGATAAGAAAGAAAGTTTAATTGCCCTGTACCAAACGACGTGCGCTGATAATCCCCGGCTGCTGTTCCAAACGTGCCAGCAGACGCGACAGTTGCGCCAGCCCTTTGACTTCAATCAACAGCTTCATATTGGCAATACCATCATTTTCGGAAATGGTATTCACCTGACGAATATTAATCTGATCGGAGAAAATCACCTGGGTCAGGTCTTTCAGCAGACCACGGCGATCATAGGCTTCCACCACAATCTGTACGCTTTGACCACGGGTTGGCTGCATTTCCCAGTCCGCTTCGACCGCACGTTCTGGCTCCTGGCTGATCATGCGGACATAATCCGGACAGGCCACCTTATGAATGCTGACGCCGCGATTCAGGGTAATATAACCAGCAATGGATTCACCATGTACCGGCTGGCAGCACTGGGCAATATGCAGCTCGACGTTATCCAAACCATCAATCAGAATGCCATGCGCCGACAAGGTATGGCTGGCACGCGGATTCAGGGTCGGTTTTAATACCAGTTCCGGTTCATCCTGATCCAGATGCATATGCCGGTTAACCTGGTTAATCAGCGCATGCAGGCTGATTTCACCATTGACCAGACCAATCAGAATGTCTTCACCGAGTTTGACATTAAAGTGATTGCAGTAATCATTCAAGTCGATACTTTTCGGGTGAATCGCCAGACGCGACAATTCCTTATTCAGAATATCACGGCCAATTTCCAGATTCTTGCTGCGGTCCTGCTGTCTGAACCAGTGGCGTAACTTGTCACGCGCCCGCGCAGTCTTGATATAACCAAGTGAGTTCACCAGCCAGTCACGGTTTGGTTCACGGTCTTTCTTGGTCAGAATTTCGACCTGTTCACCGGTTTTTAAGGTATAGGTCAGCGGCACATAACGCTGATTGACCCGCGCGGCATAACACTTGTTACCGACTTCGGTATGTACATGGTAGGCAAAGTCCAGCACGGTCGAGCCACGCGGTAATTCTTTAATATCCCCATCGCGGCTAAACACATAAATCTTTTCAAAATCTTCAAACTCTTGCAGCTGCTCGAAGTTTTCAGTTTCATCATCGGACTTATGCGCACTGGCATCATTACGTTCCTGATAATGTTCCAGCACCGCACGCAAAGAATGCAAACGATGATTGAAGGAATGATCGGTGGTTTTGCTGCCTTCTTTATAGTTAAAGTGCGAACACACGCCAAGTTCTGCTTCTTCATGCATTTCCATGGTACGGATTTGCACTTCCAGCGACTTGTTTTCAGCAATCACTGCAGTATGCAGCGAGCGATAACCATTGGCTTTCGGATTGGTAATGTAGTCATCAAACTGATGCGGAATATGCCGCCACAGCTGATGTACGATACCGAGCGAGTGATAACATTCCGGAATGGTTTTGACCAGTACCCGCACTGCACGAATGTCATAGAGCTGGTCGAAGCTCAGGTCTTTGCTCTTCATTTTTCGATAAATCGAATAAATGTGTTTGACCCGGCCGGTAATTTCCGACTCAATGCCATGCGCCGCCAGTTCACTCTTGAGCTTATCAATCACAAACTGGATATATTGCTCACGTTCTAGCCGCTTTTCATTCAGTAAAGACGCAATTTCTTTATAACGGTCCGGCGCCAGATAACGAAAAGCCAGATCTTCCAGCTCCCATTTTAACTGGGCAATGCCCAGACGGTGCGCCAGCGGCGAGTAAATGGTCAGAATTTCACGCGCCACCCGCTCCTGACGCTCTTTGGACGCTGTGGTCAGTTCACGTAAGGCATAAGTACGTTCAGCCAGCTTGATCAGCACCACACGCACATCTTCAGTGACCGAAATCAGCATTTTGTAGATACCGGTCAGATGCTCGCGCTGGTTGTTATTGAAGTGATCTTCCAGCCGTTTATTCTTTTCAATCAGCTCGGACAGCTTACCCATCGACAGGGTGCCTTTGACCAGGGTATGTACGCTGTCACCGAAATGCTCACGCACTTCTTCCAGGGTCATCACCCCTTCACGCACACTGCGGTACAGCATGGCAGCCGACAAAGTATCTTCATCGACATGCAAATGCGCCAGAATATCGGCCATTTCAATTCCGGTATACAAGGTATTGGACCGGTGCTTGACTGTCGTTTCCAGCTCTTTTTGTAACGTATAGGTGGCAACTTCTTCGAGTTTTGCTAATGCTGCCCCATCTAAGATGTCACGAACCCGGTCCAGCCATTCTGCCAGATCCTGTCGTGCTTGCTCGGCATGTTCTACAGTCGTTTCCTCAGACAATTCGTTTAATCGTCCAGGAAGTTGTTCACGTACTGTGACCATACCCTACTCCTACCTCTATATACTTCATTTTCTATAAATCGTTTATTGATTTTTCTTGCTCAAATAAGGCAATCGATTCTACATGACCGGTATGGCTAAACATATCCATCACCCCGGCTTTGCTTAAACGATAGCCCTGTTGCACCAGCATCCCCGCATCCCTTGCAAGTGTAGCCGGATTACATGACACATAAACGATTCTTGCCGCACCAAATTTGGGCACATAATGCATGACTTCCTCGGCACCGGAGCGCGGAGGGTCAATCAATAATGCATCAAATCCTTGATTTGCCCAAGAATGATGCGAAAAATCTTTTGTTAAATCTTGTGAAAAGAATTTCACCTGAGTTAACCCGTTCAGCTGGGCATTTTCCGCACCACGATGCACCATTTCATCTGAACCTTCCACGCCAACCACCGTACCACTTTCGCCGACACAGCGCGCCAAAGGTAAAGAGAAATTGCCTAATCCACAAAACAGATCCAGCACACGCTCACCTGCCTGCAACTGAAGCAAATCACATGCCAGCTTGACCATTTGCGGATTCACGGTGGAATTTACCTGGGTAAAATCTAGCGGATGGAAAGCAAATTTCAGCTCAAATTCCGGCAGTGCATAATGCAGACGCATGGCCTGATCAGGTTGATCTACACGTTGCACACTGTCTGGTCCCGCAGGCTGCAGATACAGTTGCCATTGTTTCTGTAACGCAAATTTGAGCAGTTGGTTGACATCTGACTCAGATAATTTTTCCGTATGCCGGACCAACAGGGCAATTTCCGTGTCACCCATTGCCAATTCTACATGACCAATGTCGGCTTTGCCTTTTAGACTTTGGAGTAGTTGTTTCAAGCGGGTGATTGAACCGAGTTCACGGTCCAGAATCAGACAGCGGTCAATTGAGGTCAGCCGGTTGCTCTGGCGTTCCCGGAAACCGACCACCAGTTTGTCTTTATTCGGGAAATAACGCACCCCGATCCGGGCACGGCGGCGATAATCCTCCCGGGTTGAACGTAACGGTGTCAGCCATTCATCCGGTTGAATGCCGGCAAAATGCTGCAGGTGCGACTTGAGTACATCCTGTTTTAAACGAATCTGCTCATCCAGCTGGATATGCTGCATATTGCAGCCGCCACAGACACCAAAATACGGACACGGCGGCTCGACCCGCATCTCGGCAGGTGCAGATAACAGTTCGATACAGTCGGCTTCTTCTAACCGTTTGGTGACATGATGAATCCGTGCTTTGACTGTTTCACCCGGCAAGGCACCCTGAATAAACACCTTCTTGCCGTGTTTATCCTGCGGATGTTCAGGCTGTGAACCATAGTGTGCAATCCCGCGCCCTTCATGGGACAGCGACTCAACCTGAAAGGTATGGATCAGGGGTTGAGCTGGACGAGCGGATGGACGATGTTTCATGAGCACCTAAAGTGTGGAAGATGGGAAGTCTGCAGCAGTAAAGTCTGTGGCTTGTGCATTCTGGCGCCAGGCTGCAAGGAACTCGCCATGCTGTGGCAGGCTGGATAAATACTGGATGGTGGTCTGAACCCACAGGCGATGATCATCCAGCTGCAACTGCCCTTTCAGCAAGAGCCAGCGCAGATAGATCAGCCAGGTATTCAGCACATCACCTTCACAATAGCTGGTGAGTTTGAGCCATTCACCGGCGCGGATATATTCCGGCACATGATAACCGGCTTCACCGCGTTTACCCGGAAAACCGAGCAGATGCGCCATATCATCCAGTTTCTGGAAATTCCGGCCATTAAACATGGCCATCACATCCATCAAGTCAATATGCCGCTGATGATAGCGGTTCTGGTAGTTATTATAGCGCTTTTGCGTGTCAATTTCGCCCTGATCAAACAGACTTGGCGCAGACAGGCCATGATACATGGCACGATATAAAATCACCGGCAAATCAAACTGCGAACCGTTCCAGCTCACCAGAGTCGGATGACGCTTGTCAAAAATCGACAGAAATTTTTTCAGGATTTCGGCTTCGGTATACTGTTCCCGGCTAAAAGAAAACAGGGTCATCAGGCCGGTTTCATCAATCCACAGACCGGAAATACAGACAATTTCATGCAGCGGCAAACGCTGAAAATCCATGCCCGATTCCTGACGGCGCAGCTTCATCAGCGCCTGCTCCAGATCTGCCTCAGGCAAATCCAGACCATACAGATGCGCCCCCGACTTCAGGTCGGTCCATGTTTCAATATCAAATACCAACACAGGTAGACGCATAATTTTCTCTACAGCTTGACGGCGGTTTATTCAGGATCTTGAACGGAAAATAAACCGGTCGATAAATAACGGTCACCCCGGTCGCAGATAATGCAGACAATCACCGCATCCGGGTTTTCTTCTGCCAGTTTCAGTGAAGCCCAGACCGCACCACCCGATGACGTCCCGGCACTGATACCTTCTTTTTGTGCCAGTTTACGCATGGTCCGCTCGGCTTCAATTTGCGGAATATCAATAATCCGGTCGACACGACTGCGGTCAAAAATGGTCGGTAAATATTCTTCTGGCCAGCGGCGAATACCGGCAATGCTGGAACCATCTGAAGGCTGTAACCCAACAATCTGAATATCCGGATTCATTTCTTTCAGGTATTTGGATACCCCCATAATGGTGCCGGTGGTCCCCATCGAGCTGACAAAGTGGGTAATTTTACCGCCAGTTTGCTGCCAGATTTCCGGTCCGGTGGTCAGGTAATGCGCTTCGACATTGTCCGGATTACCAAACTGGTTCAGTACCAGACCTTTGCCTTCGGCCTGCATTTGCAGGGCCAGATCACGCGCTCCTTCCATGCCCTGTTCTTTGGTCACTTCAATCAGTTCGGCACCATAGGCACGCATGGCATCTTTACGTTCCTGACTCATGTTGTTCGGCATGATCAGCTTCATCTGATAACCACGCATGGCAGCCACCATGGCCAGTGCAATCCCCGTATTTCCGCTGGTGGCTTCAATCAAGGTATCACCCGGTTTGATCTGACCGCGCTTTTCCGCCTGCATAATCATGTTATACGCTGGGCGGTCTTTGACTGAACCTGCCGGATTGTTGCCTTCCAATTTGGCCAACACCGTGGCTTGGGTATGACTTGCAAGACGCTGCAAGCGTACCAATGGCGTTTTGCCCACATAATGATCTAATAGAAATTCATCGGCTTGGAAATCAGGGGTGGTATTACTCATTATTTGCACCTTTCTCTAGGTGCGCATATTGTATGAAAAAAACCACCCGCCTGCACTCTTTTCACCAGCTTTTTCGTGAAAGTGCTTAAAGCACAGTCAGTTTTAAAATAAAGCGTGCTAAACTGCTCGGCAGAACGAATAAACTGCTTTAACCATGTCAAATATCAATAAAAAGTTATTTAAGCGCCTACATTTAAATCATGCTTATGGGCAACTGATTGCCCTGATATTTGTGCCCATTATGGTGCTGGCGGCGGTCGGTGCAGGGCTGGTTCTGACCGAAACCTCGAATGCAGCGCGCGCCCAGCAAAAGCAGATGGCGATTGCAATTTTAACCCGCTATGAAATGCCGTCTGAAGTGGCCTTGCAGCAGCTCAACACCTTTCCCTGGCAATATGAGCAGGCACGCAGCTATATGCAGGACCTGCTCAATGAAAAGCATTTACTTCGGACTGCCATTATTGATTCCCAAGGTCGTAGCCGCCTGAGTATGGGCTATCAGGATCAGGCCGGCTGGCCCAGTTTTCCGCGCGATGCCGCCTTCTTTGGCCCCATTCAGCATAAAGACAGCCATGTCTATGGTTTACGCATTGATGAAAGCCAGAGCCAGTATGCCTGGCTGCTAATCGAGCTGGACAATCAGCCTCTGGAAATTGCCCGTTATCGGGTCATGACCGTGCTGATTGCCACCGGCCTGCTGACCCTGATGCTGCTGTTGCTGTGCCTGAATTTCTATTCGCGTCGCTGGATTGCGCCAATGTACGAAATCCGTATGCAACTGCAACGCCTGAATGCCGACACGCTAGATCAGCACATGGTAATTAACAGTACCGGCGAGCTGCGTTTATTGCAGCGTGATATTGCCAATGTGGTCAAGCGTCTGCATTTCAGCTTTCTGGAACTAAAAGAACATACCGAACAGACCGAAGATGACTTGCGCCGCACCCTAGATACCTTGGAAGTCCAGAACATTACTTACCGTCAGGCACGTGACCAGGCGATTTCAGCCAACCAGTCCAAATCGGTCTTCCTGGCCAACATCAGCCATGAATTACGTACTCCGCTGAACAGTATTGATGGCTTTATCCATTTATTACTGCGCCAGGGTAATCTCAGCAATGAGCAGAACCTGTATCTGCAAACCATTCGCAAATCCTCGGCGCATCTGCTGGCGCTGATTAACGATGTACTGGATTTCTCGAAAATTGATGCCGGCAAACTGGAACTGGAAACCGCACCTTTTGATCTGGAAGAAGCCATTTATGATGTAATGGACATGCTGTCGCCGCTGGCCGCGCAGAAGCAGATTGCGATGGCCTTTTATTATGCTGACAACGTGCCAAAGCATGTGATTGGCGATGCCCTGCGCTTTAAGCAGGTGCTGACCAACCTGATTTCCAATGCCATTAAATTCACCCCGGATGGTGAAATTATTGTACGTGCGCGCATTGAACATGAAGATATCGGTCAGAGCATGATTCATTTTAGCGTGCAGGACAGCGGTATTGGTTTAAGCGGCACCGACCGGAAAAAACTGTTTGAATCCTTCTCGCAAGGCGATGCTTCTGTGACCCGTCAGTTTGGCGGGACCGGTCTGGGTCTGGCGATTTCCAAGCAGCTGGTACATTTAATGCGGGGCCAGATTGGCTTTGAAGACAACCAGGAACGCGCACCGACTGAAAAAGGCTCGACCTTCTGGTTTACTGCCGTATTCAGCATTGATGAGGATGAAATTATTGTGCACCCACGCTTTGCCAACAAGCATGTGGTGTCCTATCTGGCGCATCCGGCAACCGCCAATGTGCTGCGTCACTATCTGGAAAATTATCAGGTCCAGCATACCGAAACCACTTCGATTCTGGACTTATTCAGCCGACTCAATCACCTGTCTACACCGGAAGAAGACACCTGGTTAATTGTCGATCATAGCGGTGACACCGAAGCCTTACTGAAAGAAATTCGCAGCCGCTATCAGGGCAATCTGGCCATTTACGGCTACCAGATGGCGCTTGATCCAAGCATGCTGAATGAATATCGCACCCGCCCGCTGTATCAGCCTTTAAGCCGTGGCGCGCTAATCCAGTTACTAAACAATGAAAATCCGTTTGAAGATACAGGCACCGAAGTCTTTGATGGACAGGGGCTGCATGTGCTGGCGGTAGATGACCACTTGCCAAACCTGATTGTTTTAGAAGCCTTGTTAGGTGAACTGAATGTCACCACCACCAAAGCGCTGAGCGGTCAGGAAGCCCTGAATATCCTGCAAGAGCGGATTGAACAGGATGCCAAACCGTTTGATCTGGTGTTTATGGATATTCAGATGCCGGTGATGTCCGGGATTGATACCACCCGCGCCATCCGCTCGCTGGAGTCCACCCTCGACAAGCATAAACGCCTGCCAATTATCGCCCTGACCGCGCATGCGCTGGCCGATGAAAAACAGAACCTGCTGAAAGTCGGCATGGATGATTACGTCACCAAGCCAATCCAGATTGAACAGATCATCCAGATTCTGACCCACTGGACCACTGAAAACTTTAACAAGGTGCCGGCAGTGGAAAAAGCCGTGGTAATTGAAGCACTCGATCCGCTGGTTCTTGACTGGCAGCAAAGCCTGATGCTGGCCGCCAACAAGGAAGATCTGGCACTGGATCTGCTGCGTATGCTGCTCGACAGCTTTGCCACCGAACTGCATGAAATGCAGCAGCTGATTGAACTGGAAGATTTCCCGCAACTGGAGCATGTGCTGCATCGCCTGTATGGCGCCACCCGTTATGTCGGCACCCCAAGCCTGCAGGAAGCCACCGGTTCTTTTGAGCAGTTTGTTTCGACCTTACGTAAAGAACGCCGTAAAGCCGATGATGCCTTTATTCAGGAAGTGCTAAGACGCTTTGATGAATTACAAGCCGTGATTGCTCAGGTTGAACATGCCGCCGAGCAGATTCTAAACAAGCACACGCAGTAGTCTGACTCGACTAAAGTCAGGGTCTTGAAAGATGGATGTGACTGCCCTGTCATGTATCATGCGTATCTGCATGCTATGCTCAACAGAGGAAAAATAAGAGTTTAGACCATGACCATACAGGTAGAAAAAAATAACGGCATTGCCATTGTGCGACTGAATCGCCCGGAAAAACGCAATGCCATGAGCTTTGCATTATTAAAACAGCTGGTCAAAACTGCCCGGCAGCTAAAAAAAGACCGCAGCTTGCGCTGCGTCATTCTGACCGGTGAAGCCGAAGTGTTTAGTGCCGGTATTGATCTGGCCGATTTAAACAATCCGCAAAATCGTGCCTTTGCCGCCTGGGAATTACTCAAACCCGGCCAGAGCCTGTTTCAAAAAGCCTTTCTGATCTGGCAGGAATTGCCCGTCCCTGTGATTGCTGCGATTGAAGGTTACTGTTTTGGAGCCGGGATGCAACTGGCACTGGCAGCAGATATTCGTATTGCCCATCCTAAAACCCAGATGTCAATTATGGAAAGCCGCTGGGGGCTGGTACCGGATATGGGTCTGAGCCGCTCTTTAAAAGGCCTGATTGGCCTGGACCTGGCCAAAGAACTGACCCTCACCGCCCGTATTTTTGAAGCGCAATATGCCAAAGAAATTGGCTTAGTCACCCACTTAAGTGACACACCACTGGATCATGCCCAGATTCTGGCGCAGGAACTGGCGCAGCGTTCTCCGGATGCGCTGGCTGCGGCCAAACAGGTGCTAGATGCCATGGAACATAATCCACAAAAATCCTTACGTCTGGAAAAAATCTGGCAGCTGAAATTACTGCTTGGCAAAAACAGTCAACTGGCGCGTAAAAAAGACAAGCAACCTGACACCAGTTTTTTACCGCGTCAATTTAACTAAGCACAGAGCATCAAGATCGGGAAGAGAAGCATGAGTTTTGATCGCAATACGCCCATCGCCTTTCTGGGTATGGGCTTAATGGGCACACGCATGGCAGCACGTCTGATTCATGCCGGTTTTCGGGTCGCGGTCTGGAACCGCACTGCTGCTGCCTGTGAGGAACTGCTGGACATGGGTGCTGAAGCACTGGCCCTAGAAAAGATTGGTCAATATCCGGTAATTTTAAGCTGCCTGGCCGATGACAATGCAGTCCAAGCCGTTTTTGAGCAGATTCAGCCGCATTTACAGGCCAAGCAAGTGATTGTGGATTTCTCCAGCCTGTCTGTGGATAAAACCCTGACACTGGCTGAACAGGCAGCCCGTCAGCAGGTGAAGTGGATTGATTCACCAGTGTCGGGCGGCACAGCGGGCGCAGAACAAGGCACCCTGGTTATCTTTGCCGGCGGTGATGCCGCCACCATTGAAAAATTAACCCTGATTTATAATGTGCTCTCACAGCGCGTGACCCGTATGGGCGCCAGTGGCACCGGACAGGCCACCAAAATCTGTAATCAGCTGATTGTCGCGGCCAACAGTACCCTGATTGCCGAAGCTGTCGCGCTTGCAGCTCAAGCTGGGGTGGACACCACTTTACTGGCACCCGCACTGGCCGGTGGATTTGCTGACTCCAAACCGTTTCAGATTCTAACCCCGCGCATGGCCAGTCATAGCTTTGAACCGGTGCAGTGGAAAGTCCAGACCCTGTCCAAAGACCTGAACAATGCCCTGACCCTGGCTGCGCATTATCAGCTGAATATTCCGGTGGCACAGCAAGCTTTGCAACAACTGCAAGCGCATCAGGCCAAAGGCTTTGCGGAAGCAGATTTATCCACGGTCATTCAACAGGTGGAACAGACCACTTAATTTCACCCTTTGCACAGGGAATGCAGGACATTGTTTATGACGAAACTTGCCGTAAATCTTTCTATGATTTTTACTGAAGTGCCGCTACTTGAGCGCTTTGCACTGGCCAGACAACACGGCTTCCAGCATGTTGAAATCCAGTTTCCGTATGAACTGAGCATTGCGCAGATTCAAAGCCAGCTAACCTTGCATGAACTGACGCTGTGCCTGATTAATGTTCCGGCCGGAGATTTAATGCAAGGCGGCAACGGGCTGGCCGGTGTGCCGGGCAAGGAAATCGAGTTTCGTCATGCCGTTGAACAGGCCATTGAATACGCGGTTGCACTCAAAGTGCCAAGTGTCAATATTCTGGCTGGTAAACAGCCCCAGGATGCCGATCTGCTGCCTTGCCTCAGAACACTGGCCGAGAACCTGAAAATGGCCAGCCATATGCTTAGCAGCCAGCAGATCCAGCCGGTAATGGAAATGATTAATGGCACCGACATGCCGCGCTTTTTAGTACAGAACATTGCCCAGGCCCAAGAGATGCTTGAAGCGGTGCAACATCCGGCGCTAAAAATGCAGTATGACTGCTATCACATGGCCATGATGGGTGAAAACGTACTGGAAGGACTGATCGAGAATATCCAACAGATTGGCCATATCCAGTTTGCCGACTGCCCGGGTCGTCATGAACCGGATACCGGCGATATTGCCTTTGCGGAAGTGTTTGACTGGCTCAAACACAGTAACTATGCAGGCTATGTGGCGGCGGAATATCGACCGAGCAAAGATTCAGCAAATTCCTTTGCGTGGAAAAACAAATACTTTGCCGAATATCAATAATTCGGCACTGTCATAGATTTGAAATTTAGGCTCAAAGCCGCTATATTAGACAATGAATAATTGTCAGGAAATTATACCCTTTATGAATTTAGAACCATCGCCCGGCGCTTCTAATTCTCACGATCTCGCAATGACTTCCCCAAACAATGACGTACACGCTTGCCTGCAAGTTGTGCGCGATGCCCTTGAAGATGTAAAAGCCAAAGAAATTGTTGAGCTTGATGTTAGCAGCATCAGCAATGTTGCAGATGCTATTGTGATTGCTAGCGGCACCTCAACCCGTCATGTTAAATCTCTTGCTGATAACGTTGCTGAAGAAGCACGTAAAGCAGGCTTCCGCCCGATTGGTATGGAAGGTGAACGCGATGCTGAATGGATCTTGATTGATCTGGGTATCGTGGTGGTACATGTCATGCTTCCAACTGCCCGTAAGTTCTACGACCTAGAAAGCTTATGGCGTACAGCACCTGAATCTGTAAACTAAGATTTCCCAAAAAGCGACCTGAAGGTCGCTTTTTTATTGGGTCAAAATAAGAGCTGGTCACAGCTGAATCCAGACACCGACTGATTTTTCCACTTCCCAATAGCTGAACTTAAACCACTTGGTCGTGCCTCTCACCCCCCATCTCAACGCTTTCATCGTATGTAACGAAAAAGACTCTATTTAGTCACAGATATAAAAAATCCCCCTCAATCGAGGGGGATTTTGAACGCGGGTATCGGACGTCTTAGTGACCCGTACCGTTAATCGCTTTGGTCATGTCTTCAACCACTTTCTTGGCATCACCGAAGACCATCATAGTCTTGTCGTTATAGAACAGGTCATTGTCCAGACCTGCATAACCAGTCGCCATTGAGCGCTTGATCACCATAATGGTACGTGCTTTATGTGCTTCCAGAATTGGCATACCGTAAATTGGCGAGTTTGGATCGTCTTTGGCTGCCGGGTTGACTACGTCGTTAGCACCTATCACCAATACCACATCCGTTGCCGGGAAGTCCGAGTTAATCTCGTCCATTTCCAGAATGTCTTCATACGGCACGTCGGCTTCAGCAAGCAAGACGTTCATGTGACCTGGCATACGACCCGCCACCGGGTGAATCGCAAAACGCACCGTTACACCCTGCTCTTTCAGCAAGTTGGCCAGTTCTTTCACCGCATTTTGCGCACGGCCTTGTGCCATACCATAACCCGGCACAATCACCACGCTGTCCGCATTGGACATTAAGAAGCCAGCATCATCTGCAGAACCTGAACGGTAGTTACGCTGTACCTGCTCACCCGCACCTGCGGTAGGCGCTGCCGCCCCACCCATCGCACCACCAAACAAAACGTTGATGATTGAACGGTTCATGGCTTTACACATGATGTACGACAGAATTGCACCTGATGAACCAACCAGTGAACCCGCCACAATCAGCATGTTGTTTTCCAAGGTAAAACCAATCCCTGCTGCCGCCCAGCCCGAGAAGGAGTTGAGCAGTGATACCACCACCGGCATGTCGCCACCACCGACTGGGGCAATCCAGACCCAGCCAAAGGCTAAAGCCAGTGCGGTCATGGCCCAGAACGAGGTCATGCTACCGCTTAAGAAGAAGTGAATCCCAAAGCCCAGCATGGCAATGAAAATCAGTGCCTGAACCGGTTTAACCCAGCCACCCGAAATGGTCTTGGCCCATTTTTTCGCTGCCAGTTTACCGTAAGCAAATACCGATGCAGTAAAGGTAATCGCACCAACAAAACAGCCCACGAACAATTCAAACAAATGCACTTTGCTCATTTCATGGAAGCTGACGCCATTGGCTGCCAACAGCTCTGGACCCAGTTCAACCAGCTTGTTGTTATGAATAATCGCTGCAATTGCAATTAACACCGCCGCCAGACCGACCAGTGAGTGCATCAGTGCTACAGTTTCTGGCATTTGCGTCATCGGTACGGTACGCGCACGGGCAATCCCGACAATGGCACCCAGAATCATCGCCCCCACAATCATCCAGATAACCGGATGATCCGCCACAAAGAAGGTAGTCAATACGGCAATCGCCATGGCGATCATGCCGTAACGGTTACCAGCAATCGCCGTTTTTGGCCCAGACAAGCCTCGTAAAGTTAAAATAAAGAGGACAGCCCCAATCAGGTAGAACCAATCCGCATAGTCTCGAATAAATTCCATCAATTAGCCCTCTTTTTTCTTTTGTTTTGGTTTAAACATTTCCAGCATACGCGCAGTCACTGCGAAGCCACCGAAAATATTAATACTGGCCAGGAATACTGCAATCGCACCAAGTACGCTCACCACGTTAATGCTCTGGAACTGCACATTGGCATCCACACCTAACACAGGCAAGCCGACCGTTTGAATCATCGCCCCCACGATAATGATCGAAGACAACGCATTGGTTACTGCCATCAGTGGCGTATGCAATGCAGGTGTAACCCCCCAAACCACGTAGTAACCTACGAAAATGGCCAGGACAAAAATTGTAATTGTTTCAACCATGACTGTTCTCCTTAACCTCGTTTCAACAGCACTTGGCCGCCGTGCGTAACCAGTAGGGCTTTTTGAATCTCATCTTCCTGACTGATGGCAAAGTTCTTTTCGCTATCAAAAAGGGTTTCCACAAAATTCAGCACATTACGTGCATACAGCGCCGATGCTTCAGTAGAGACCGTCGACGGAATATTTGGAATACCGAGAATTTTCACGCCATTTTCAGTGACAACGGTTTCACCACATTGAGAACCTTCAACGTTACCACCCGTTTCTACCGCCATATCCAGAATGACTGAACCCGGTTTCATCTTGGCCACAGTTTCCGCCTTGATTAAACGCGGTGCATCACGACCTGGTAACAGCGCTGTGGTAATCACGATGTCAGCATTGGAAACGGCTTTATCGACAATAATGGCCTGATCTTTGATGTACTGTTCGCCCGGCATCCAGCCATAGCCGTTTTTGGCGGCATCAGCAGCTTTTTGCTGTTCTTCTTCAGACATCGGCACGTCTAGCCATTTCCCGCCCAGAGATTCAACCTGATCTTTGGCAGTTGGACGCAGGTCAGTGGCTTCCACCACCGCACCCAGACGTTTTGCGGTCGCAATCGCTTGCAAGCCGGCAACACCCACCCCCATGATCACGACACGGGCAGGTTTGACTGTCCCTGCTGCGGTCATCAGCATCGGGAACATACGCTGGTATTCAGCTGCAGCCAGCAATACCGATTTATAACCGGCCAGGTTGGCTTGTGAGGACAGCACATCCATGTTTTGCGCACGGGACAAAGTTCGTGGCAATAATTCCAGGGCAAATGCAGACACCTGCTGTGCAGCAAATTGGTCAAGTTCAGTATTGCGGTATGGGTCAAACATTGCCACCACGGTAGAGTTAGGAGCAAGTTTTTGAATTTCCTCACCTTTCGGTGCGCGAACTTTCAAAATTATTTGACTGCCGGTATAGGCATCATCCGTAATTTTGGCACCCACGTGCTCATAGGCGCTATCGATATAGGCAGCTTTTAAGCCTGCACCACGTTCAATAACCACGCTATGACCCGCGTTGATCAACTTCTTTACTGTCTCTGGCGTTGCAGCGACACGATTTTCACCGACGACAGTTTCGGTTGGGATTCCGATCTGCATGAGCGTTCCTCAAGCTAATTTTTCTTAAGTAAACATCGCCAAAACGATGCTTCCCCTCAGGTTATGTTCTTGTTGAATTTTTGGATTCTAATTGAACTTTTTTAAATTACCACCCAATATTTATTTAATAAATACCCATATTTTGAACTGATGATTCATAAAAAGAAGGGTGGCAGATACAATTGATCAGTTTGGCTTTATATTCTTCATGGCCCTGATCTGGAAATAATATGTATAAATTTTCAGCACAGCTCCTGACTTTTTACAGCGAATTACGTCCCGTTCTGTTTTTTCTTTCCTTAAAATTGATTGTTTTGACAAATCTTATCGTGTAGAGCCGGCTTACAACAGGCTGATAAATACCAATAATGAACGGCTTTTTCGCAGCAAAAAATGAACATCCAGTTCATGATTGGCTGAAATGACATCTTAATCACAGAAGAATCCGGGATAAATTGGTCAAAACTGCCCAATGTTCGGGTAGAAAAGTAAATCCTGCGGCAAATGCACCGATTGGCTAAATGATTTCCTGCCCGCTGATCTGGCCTTAACCTATACATCTGGCGGTAAAAGCGCGATAAAAAATTAAAAGTTTTTTTATTGATCATTTTGCCTGATGATGAATAAAGCAGTGCAACTGCTTAAATTTGCGTATTTTGCACTATTTTTGTGCAACAATTGCCCGCAAGACATCAATAGATCTTTGCCTGAAATAAACCATCTTAAAATTTTCATAAAATGAGAATAAAGCCTATCTTTATACATTCATTTCTTCGAGCAGACAGCTTATACTCAACGCATGAAAATCTGGTGACACCTACTCTATTGATTAAATTGCTCTGAATATGTCCATTTCCTTGACCAGAACGCAGTTAGGTTCACTGTTTGCACTATGCGCGGCCTTTTTATTTAGCACCAAAGCTATTTTTATCAAGCAAGCCTACGCACTTTCACCTCTGGTGGATGCCACCACCTTAATGACCCTGCGGATGGCCAGCGCACTGCCGTTTTTCCTGCTGATCTGCTGGTTTAACCGGCATCGCAATACCCAGATTCAGCTGCGCGAATGGATACTGCTCGTGGCTGCCGGGCTGCTCGGCTATTATTTTGCCAGCTGGCTCGACTTTCTGGGGCTCATGTTTATTAGCGCCTCACTGGAACGGATTATCCTGTTTCTGTATCCCACCTTAACCGTTCTAGCCAGCAGCCTGATCTACAAGCAGCGCTTAAGCCTGAAAACGATACTAGCCTTGCTGCTCAGTTATGGTGGAACGGTACTGGTGATGTTACAAGAACAGCAAAACATGCCAGATGGCCATTCCTTCTGGCTCGGTGCCAGTCTGGTATTTGCCAGTGCGGTGGCTTTTGCCGCCTATTTACTGGTGACGCCGCGGCTGATCCAGAAATTTGGCAGCTGGAATTTTACCGGCCTGGCGCTAAGTGTGGCCTGTTTCGGCACCTTACTGCATTATCTGCTGGCCGTACCGGAGCCACTACAACGGCTGAGTCAATTACCGGGCAGCGTCTATGCCTATGGCATTGGACTGGGTATTCTGGTCACGGTGTTGCCAACCATTTTATTAATGCAAAGTATCGAACGCCTGGGAGCCGCTCATTCGGCCATGATCGCCTCTATCGGCCCGATTCTGACCATTGTGCTGGCCACCCTGTTTTTAGATGAATATTTAAATGCCTGGCAATGGCTGGGTTGCGCCCTCAATATCATTGGGGTGATGATGATTAGCCTGTCCAAGAAAAAGCTGATGGCCTGATCCATGATCAGTCAGCTCAGCCTGTTCCGGACTGCTGTGCATGTGTCTTGCACATGCAAAAAGGATGTTGCAAATGGTGGTCTTTGGCCGTCATGCTCAGTATTGCCGAAGATGCGATTGAATGAATTAACCTGAACTGGACCTTGTATGAATACCTCTCCCGATATTAGTCAGGATAAAACCCTGCTCTGGCTTATGGCGCTGGCTTGTGGTCTATGTGCAGGGGCCAACTATTATTGCCAGCCGCTGATTAACTCGATTCATACTTATTTTCAGGTGCCGGAATCCCAAGTCGCGCTCACGGTGACGTTTGCCCAGGTGTCCTATGCGCTGGGGCTGTTATTTATTGTGCCGGTTGGCGATACCGTCAATAAAACCAAATTCATTCCACTGCTGATGTTTCTGGCCGCGTTTGGCCTGTTTCTATGTGCTTTTTCAGTGAATCTGCCAATGCTCTGGATTGGCACCATCATGACCGGGCTATTTTCAGTGGCCGCACAGATTCTGATTCCGTTTGCCACCATGTCGGTCAAGCCAGAGAAAATGGGCGAAGTGGTCGGACTACTGATGAGTGGTTTACTGGTCGGGATTTTACTGTCGACCAGTCTGGCCGGACTGTTATCCAATTTATATGGCTGGCAGCTGATTTATATCATCAGTGGCGTGTTGATGATGGGACTGGCGATTATTCTGAAAAAACGCTTGCCACATATTCCGACGGCGCGCATGGCCTATGGCAAAATCCTGCATTCGATGCTGCAACTGATCCGCCAGGAAAAACGGCTGGTCTATCGCGCCCTGATTGGTGCCAGTGCCTTTGCCGCCATGAGCGTGCTGTTTTCCACCATTGCGGTGTTACTTGGCTCCTCTTTTGGCCTGCCAGATGTCGCAGTCGGTTTAGTCACCTTAATTGGGGTATTTGGCGCACTCTCTACCAAAAAAATTGGCAAAATTGCCGACCGGGGTCATGGCAAACTGATCACCTGGGCCGGACTCTCTTTATTGGCGGTCAGCTGGAGTTTCCTGTATTTCGGCGCGCAGTATTTATGGAGCTATATTATTGGTTTTGGCCTAATTAACCTGGGACTGGCCAGTGTGCATACCAGTAACCAGAACGTGATTTTCCATTTACGCCCCGATGCCAAATCACGCCTGAATGCAGTCTATATGACCAGCTATTTTATTGGCGGCGCCTGCGGTTCTGCACTGGGCATTTACGCCTGGCATCATGGCGGCTGGAGCATGAGCTGTCTGGTTGGTTTAACCCTGGTGCTCTGCTCGGCCTGTTTTGCCTGGTTAGATCAGCAACATCTGCGCCGCCAGCAACTGGCTTAAAACTGTATAAATCGTGCAGGCAGGTTTAAGACACCTGCACCATCGGATAATGCGGCTGGGCCGAATCAATACTGGCCGGATATTCCAGCAGAATCTGAATAAAGGATGGAATTAAGGCAGCAAAAATACTGGTTGCCCCAGCCAGAATGTCACGGTTTAACAGGCTGTTATAGTTGGCACCGCCGCTGGCAAACTGGTGACGCAGACTGTCAAAACGTTTAAACACCGCCATTAGCAAGGCCACCGACTGTTTATTTTGCAAGGTCTGTTGCAGATCAATCTGCTCTTGGGCAGCGCGCTGCTGCCATTCATCGCGCGTGAGCTGTAAATGCTGATAGGCCCAAAATTCCGGATGGGTATACGGGTGCGCCAACAGGGCCTGAATCTGCTGCTGGTATTTTTCCCATAACACATAATCAATTTTTCGGGTTTCATCCTGCTGGTGCAGAAGCTGAAAAAACTGCTGTAACTGCGCAGCGGATGGACTGGCCGCATCTTCACGGTAAATGGCCTGAAAGGCAATCCATAAACTCATAAATTTAAAATCCAGCTCCTGATCCAGACTCAGGGCTTTTTTAAACCAGCTCAGGCTGCGCTGTATTTTCAGATTAAAATGCACCGAATTTTCATTCTTTTTACTGCGGTAAATTTCCTCAACCACCAGCATCTTTGTTATCCTTTTTCTTGTCTTACTGCATCAATGTAATGGTTTTTTTATTTTGTCTCAACCTTTTGATCCTTCAATTTATTTATTACCCGTCTATTTTCCAGCATAAATAAATCCGAGTATTTTCCTTTTATTTAAATAAAATAAATAAAAAATCTGAAAGCTTAAAATATATTTAAAACACATTTTATCTAGCAGCTACTTAAAATAAAGAAATGTAAAGTTATATATAAAATCGCGAAAAATGTAATTACACAAAAGATTACATTCTTAAAAATCTTATGTAGGACAGCCAATTAAAAATACTGGCTTAAAATCACCGCTTACAACTAAATAAGATGTAACAGAGCCAGGGTTTTTCATGAGATGTTTCATGTTAAAAAGAAGCTATCTGTTTTTCTCAGATGATTTCAGCGCGCTAGCGATAGCGTCGATATCTATAAAAGAGGTGTTCAAATGCAAAATCAAAACAATGGTTCAAACCAACAGCAACAACAGCCTCAACAGCAAGGCAATCAGCAGCAGCAACAAGACCGTCTGCAGCAACAGCAACCTCAACAACAGCAAAATAACCAGCAACAAGGCAATCAGCAACGCCAGCAAGATCAACAGCAGCAACAGCCGCAACATCAGGGCAACCAGCAGCAACAACAAAACCAGCAACAGCGCCAGCAAAATGATCAGCAACAGGATCAGCTACGCCAACAACAGCAACAGCCTGGCCAGCAACAAAACCGCCAGCAGCAACAGCAACAACCGCAGCAATATGGTCAACAACGCCATAACCAGAATGCGCAGCAGCAAAACAATCTCTTAGATGATGAAGATATGTAAAACCATTTTTTGTTTTTCACTTATTTTTATTATAAATAATCGAAGGAGATGATCATGGTCAACAACGCAAATGATCCACATGGGTACTGGCGTGACAACCATGCAGACCGTCCTTACTACAATGATTTTAAAAGAGATATCCCAGATATTGATTATGATCGGGACTTATCTTCTGCTTATGACCTCGGTACACGTGCCCGCAGTGAATATGGCACAGATCGCGACTTTGAAAGTTCTGAAGGCGACCTGAAACAGCGCTGGGAAGAGTTTAAAGCAGATTCTCGCTTAAAATGGGAACAGGCCAAGCATGCGATTAAAGATGCCTGGGATAGAAACTAGATTGCCCTCAGTCTGGTTCTAATACGGTTCAGAGTTATAGGTCATTATGACCTATAACTTTTTTATATCTGTGGGTTTTATCTCTGCAGATTTTCTATTTTGGGTTGTCTATTTGATTTATATATCCCTATTATTTTTGCTTGACCACATCAATAATACTCTGACTAATTGCTCGCGACAGCTGTTCCAGTTTTTTCTTTTTGGTGCCATTAAATACACAGCGATAATGATGCAGTTTATTCTGATACGAAATACAGTAAAAAAATGTTCCGACCGGTTTTTCCTTAGTTTCAGAGCCACCACGTTTTAATAAACCGGTACAGCCAACAAAAATATCAGAATCAATGATCTGTTTGGCTTTTAAAACCAGTTGCTCCGTTACTTCAGCAGATTCTGGAGAGTATTTTTCCAGGAATTTCTTTGAGATCTTTAAAATACTGACTTTTAAATTGGCGTCATAACAAACCAAGCTGCCATTTAAAATATCGCCTGAATTTTTATTTAATGAAAAACGATAGGCCAGATACCCTGCCGAAGCACTTTCAATAAAGGTGACTTTTAATTTCTTTTTGGCAAGTAACTGGCAGCATTTATTCATTTATACCCATCCTGAATATAATTATTCCTTCCGATTTAAACATAGCTCTTTTTCAGTGCTTTTTTCTGAAAAGTAACATTTCATTTATTTTTTAAAACTAAAAATATAACCCTCTGATTTTTATACCTATAGGTTAATTGCCCATATACATACTTTACATGAAGGCACACAACTCAGGCTTAAGTTTACAGCCAACTAGATTACTGTTTTCTAGGGTTAAATCATGGAGCAGAATAATGCCAACGGTCGTCAAACAAAGATTATTAGACATACTCAATGATGTGCCTGAAACCTATTTTGATCTGGTGTCCTTTTATTTAGATGCCGATATTGCTCCCACCGCCAAACAACAAAAAGCCCTGTTCAGTTTAAAACATGAAATTGAAACCCTGCCGTTGGCCCTACCCGATTTCCCTCGCCAGCTGGATCAGCTGGAGCACTGGATGATCCAGCATGAACAGCAAGCCCAGCTCGAATTTGAATATTATTTAAAGCGCCGTGCCTGGGGACAGCCACGCGAATATTTTCACTGCCTGTCCGATGCTTATGAGTTTCTGATCAAGATTGCCCCTACCCAGCGTGCGCAGGCAGCCTGGCTCTACAGTTTTAGCCAGCACTGGGATGACCGGCGCTATACCGAGCTGATTCAGCTGTATCTGCAAGCTCTGGCCTATGGTCACACGCAGCAGCATCAGCTGTATCAGTTCAATGCACTGCTTGAAACCCTGCAGCTAGATAACTTTGTACTCGGTCTGGAAGATGGCTATTTTCATCAGGCTGCAATTCAGCTGGCACTGGCGTACTGCCCTACCGATTTCATGCCTTTGACCTTAGGCTTTCATATTGGTAAACATCTATGCTCGCTGCATCAGCTGATCATTGCGCATGAACTAAAAGAACTCGGTATTCACACCCGCTGTTTTCAGCCACAGCAGCGTTCAACATCACGGCATACGCCTGTGCTACATGCCATTGCCAGTCTGGCCCCGGACGAAAAACAGCAGGCTCAATATCTGCGCCTGATTCAGCTGGGCTATGCCTTAAGCCAGCAAGGCATGAACGAAGAAAAAATCCTGCAGCGGCTGCATCTGCACGACATTATCCAGAAAATTTTCCAGCATAAAGCCCTGATGGGCAAATTCATTCATGACAATAAATGTATTTTTACCAACCGCAGCATCAACCAATGGCTGGAAACCGTCGAAGGCGTGGATGGTTTTATCCAGCAGCTGCTGGAAACCGACTGGATCCGTTTAGGCCAGGACCCGGAGCAGAGTAAATTCTGGCGTCTGATTCATCAGCAGGAAAGCCAGATGTTCGGGCTGTTTAACCGTACCGAACAGCAGTTTATTTATGACTGGATTCTGGGAGATGCCGCAGTACAGCATCCTGCCCCATCTGCGCTGCAAAGCACGTCGGACCATTTTAAAACCAGCGACCACTTTAATTATATGGCCGAGCTGGAGCTGGAAGAAATTCAGCTCAAATACGCCCAGGCCTCATCTTTTGACGACAAAATCCGGCAGCTATTGCCTTATTTGGCCCCGCATAAATCTGCCAGCGATGCCGGACGCTGGTGTACCCAGCAATACAGCCAGGCCCTTTTCCCGGCGCTGTCGCAGGCGCTCGACCCAATGCATCATAAAAGTTAATTACGGAGAACAGCAACAATGAAAAAAGATCAACAACCGAGTGAAATGGCCGGCGCAGATGCGGCAAACCGACAGAACAATAATGATAAATCCGTTCAATTAGACCCGTATCGCAGTGATGCGACACAACAGGCGCTCACCACCAATCAGGGCGTTAAAATTGCCGATAACCAGAACAGCCTCAGAGCTGGCATTCGCGGGGCCACCCTGCTCGAAGATTTTATTTTTCATGAAAAAATGACCCACTTTGACCATGAACGGATTCCGGAGCGTATTGTGCATGCGCGTGGCACCGGTGCGCATGGTTATTTTGAAGCCTATCCGGGCAATGAAAAATATACCAAAGCCCATTTTCTAACTACCCCAGAACATAAAACGCCAGTCTTTGTACGCTTCTCGACCGTACAAGGGCCGCGCGGCTCGGCAGATACGGTACGCGATATTCGCGGCTTTGCCATCAAGTTCTATACCCAGGAAGGCATTTATGACATGGTCTGCAACAATGCCCCGGTGTTCTTTATTCAGGATGGCATGAAATTCCCAGATTTTGTGCATGCCTTAAAACCGGAACCGGATACCGAAATTCCAACCGGTGCCAGTGCACATGACACCTTCTGGGACTTTGTTTCGCTGGTGCCAGAAAGCTCACATGCGGTGATCTGGGCCATTTCCGACCGTGGTATTCCAAAAAACTTCCGTAGTATGCAGGGCTTTGGCGTACATACCTACCGCTTTATTAATGCCGAAAACAAATCGGTGTTTGTGAAATTCCACTGGACCCCGAAACAGGGTATGGCCGCCTTGGTCTGGGATGAAGCACAGAAAATTGCCGGGAAAGACCCGGATTATCATCGCCGCGATTTGTATCAGGCCATCGAGAACGGTTTCTATCCGGAATGGGAACTGGGCGTGCAGATTGTGGAGCAGGAAGATGAAATGAGCTTTGACTTCGACCTGCTTGATCCGACCAAGCTGATTCCGGAAGAACTGGTGCCGGTCATTCCGATTGGCCGGATGGTGCTCAACCGCAATATTGACAATTTCTTTGATGAAACCGAACAGGTCGCCTTCTGTCCGGCGCATATTGTGCCGGGAATCGACTTCACCAATGACCCACTGCTGCAGGCGCGGATTTTCTCCTATACCGATACCCAGCTCAGCCGTTTAGGGGGTCCGAACTTCCATCAGCTGCCGATTAACCAGGCGGTGTGTCCGTTTCACAATAACCAGCGCGATGGCATCCATCAGAGCCGGGTTCATCGCGGTCAGGCGGCGTATCAGCCCAACTCGATTGACAATGACTGGCCACGAGAAACCCCACCCGCAGCCAAAGGTGGCGGTTTTGAAAGCTATCAGGAACGCATTGACGGGCATAAAATCCGTCAGCGCAGTCCATCCTTTAGCGATCACTTTTCGCAAGTGCGTCTGTATTTCAAAAGCCTGAGCCTGCCTGAACAGAAACACGTGGTCGATGCCTATGTCTTTGAGCTGAGTAAAGTGCAGCGCAAACCTATCCGTGAGCGTGTGGTGCACAATATGCTGGCCAATATTGATGCCAATCTGGCCAAAATGGTCGCCGATAAACTCGGCATTGCACTAGATGAAAGCCAGCTGCCGCCTGATCTACCCGAGGAAAAAACCTCAGCCAAGTTATCCATGACGGCATTTTTACCGCCGAATATTGAAGGCCGTAAAATCGCGGTACTGGTGCATCCTCATGCCGCCACCGACAATATTGAGCCGATTCATCAATGGGCCTTAAAAGAAAATGTAATGCTGGATTTTCTGACGCCCACCCCTGCCCCAACCACCACCATTGAAGATGACATGATTCCATCTGATGGGATGCAGCAGGCCGAACCTTCAGTGCTGTATGATGCAGTGATTGTGCTGGATGGCAACAATCTGGATGCCTTTAAGCGCGATGGGGTGGCCTGCCATTATGTGATTGAAGCCTATAAACATTTAAAACCAGTGGTGTTGTTAGGGGATAAAGCCGAGCTGCTGGAACATCTGCGTCTACCGCCAGATGAAGGCGTATTTAGCGATGCCAGTTTCCAGAATGTGGCGGAAGGCTTTAAAGAAGCGATTCGTCACAACCGGGTCTGGGCACGTGAAGCCATTGCAGAATCTATTCCGGCTTAATTGTCCTGCACTCATACAAGCTGAATCAACAAAAGGGAAGCCAATGGCTTCCCTTTTGTTTGAATAGATGGATGAGATTCAGATTAGAACTTGATGTGCATAGTGCTTTCCTCTCACTTTAATCTGCAATCTGCGCCGCTTGATACCGCTCCAGCTCCTTGTCACTCGAGATCTGTGGAGGGGCTGCAATATCCAGCGGTTCTAAGCTCCTTAAGGGCACTTTGATCTTCTTTCCCTTTGGGGTCTTCGGCTGATCTTCATCAACGGTAATTTTCTGAATAAATGTCGCCAACCAGAGTATAAACTCTTCTTTATTGCTGCTTTTCGGCACAATGCTCAAGTCCAGTTTCAGCTCGTTGGCATATAAAGGGTTGACCATCAGCTCATTAAAGTCGATGCAATTGACCAATAATTTAAGACGTGTTTTTTTGATTTCAGCACGCAGCTCAATCATTAACATATTTAAATCATTGATAATATCTCCTCTAAAGTCCTTATTTCGCTCGACATTTCTATAGATTATTTCAGAAAGTTTAATATACTGGGGCATACGATCATCCATTTATTATTCTGAATATAGTGATATTGAAGGATTTTGCGTAATTTTATGTAGTATTTAATAGATATTTTGCAAGAAAAGTGCGTCTTGTTACATTGGAATTACATATTTTTTAAAATAAATCAAAGAATAAATATAATTTGTGAATTGATTGTCAATTTTTCCAGTGAATTAATTTTATTATTTTTATTTTGCTTAAGAGGATTATATATGTATTTTGATTATATATTCTAATTGAATTTAAAGATCATTTTCGGGAGTATTCATTTAATTTATAAAATAACTTAAACTTAATATCAATAATTATAATTTATATTTTAACAATATAACAGTTAAAATAGCAGCAAGCTAAAATATGGATATTCACCCTCCCACCTTCGGACAGCCAACAACAATCTTTTTTCGTCAGCCGGATTTTGTGCTACTATCTCGCCCCTGCACGCCCGGTGGATGTGAGTAAAACCCTCTGCCTTGTGCTGCCCGATCTGTGCGAATAGCGCCTCAGTTTTGTTTCCCGTCGTTGCAAGGTTTGCTGTTGAATGTCAAATGTAAATACGCTTGAAAATATCCAACTGCCAAGAATTTCCGTGGCCCCCATGATGGACTGGACCACCCGGGATTATCGTTTCTTTGCGCGCCTGTTTAACCCAAACGTGATTTTATACACAGAAATGGTCACCACTGGTGCCATTATTCATGGTGATGCCAAACGCCATCTGGACTTTAATCAGGAAGAACATCCAATTGTGCTGCAATTGGGCGGTTCCAATCCTCAAGATCTGGCCACCTGTAGCAAAATGGCGCAAGACTGGGGCTATGATGAAGTTAACCTGAATGTCGGCTGCCCAAGTGACCGCGTGCAGAACAATAAAATTGGTGCCTGCCTGATGGCCGAGCCTGATCTGGTGGCAGAATGTATTGCAGAAATGCGCCATGCGGTGGATATTCCAGTGACGGTTAAACACCGAATCGGGATTGATGACATGCATTCGTATGAAGAAATGCTGCATTTCGTCGATACCGTTGCCAAAACCGGCTGCAATAATTTTATCGTGCATGCCCGGATTGCGCTGCTACAAGGCCTATCACCCAAAGAAAACCGTGAAGTACCGCCTTTACGCTATGAAGATGTTTACCGTTTAAAGCAGGATCGCCCGGAACTGATCATTGAAATTAACGGCGGTATTAAAACCCTGGCAGAAACACAGGCGCATTTACAGCATGTCGATGGGGTGATGATTGGCCGCGAAGCCTATCACAATCCGTATTTACTGGCCGAGCTGGGACATTTCTGGAATCTGCCCCTCCCAGACCGTTTCGAGATTATGCAACAGATGATGCCATATATCGCACAGCGCGTGGCTGAAGGTGCACCACTGTCGATTATCACCCGTCATATTCTGGGCCTGTTCCAAAACTTGCCGGGCGCACGCAAATGGCGTCAGGCGCTAAGTGGTGGTAATGCCAAAACCTTAAAAGATGTAGAAGTGGCCATTCAGAATATTCAGGCCGCGATGCAGCGTACTGAAAACTATCTGCAGGAACACGCTGTTCAGCCTTAAAAGATCAACAAAAAGCCCTCAATTGAGCTTTTTTAGAATCAGATCGTAACCGGATTATGCCTGTTTGGCTTTTAGCTGATCGAGTTTTTTCAAAACTTCGGCCACGGCCACCATCGCAAAACTGGAAGTAACCACTACCGCCGAACCATAGCCACCACAGCGCAGCCCGGCACTGGCACAGACATCAGCACTGGAAAACGGATTATCAATTGAATAGATGCAGGTAATCCCGAACTTCTCTTTCGGCTTTTTACAGATGCCTTTGCTACGCAACTGGGCACGCAGTTTGGCCAGCATCGGGTCCTGTTCGGTTTTAGATAAATCGGCCACACGAATTTTCAGCGGATCGAGTTTACCGCCGGCACCGCCGGACACAATCAGCGGCACTTTATTAAAGCGGCAATACAGCATCAGCGCCAGCTTGGCTTTGACATCATCAATACAGTCCAGCACCACATCGGGCGTATGCGCCAGCAGGTCTTTGACATTGTCCGGGGTCAGGTAATCATCAATCAGGTTGATCTTGATGCGTGGATTAATGGCACGGCAACGCTCGGCCATAATTTCAATTTTTTCATGGCCCAAAGTGCTGCTCATGGCCGGTAATTGCCGGTTGATGTTGGAGGCGGCCACCACATCCATATCCACCAGGGTCAGCTCACCAATACCGGTTCGCGCCAGAGCTTCAACCGCCCAGGAACCGACCCCGCCGATACCAATCACCATGACATGACTGTTGGCATAATACTGAAAGCTGTCCTCACCATAAATTTTGGCAACACCGGCAAAACGGCGATCATATTCATCATCTTGGAGCAGTTCAGTCATTGCACAATCAAATCTTATACAGGAGGGCTTATTTTAACGGTTTTTTCACATGGCGTGTGAGATTGAAGGATTTTTGCACGGTGCAACAGCAGCGAGAGATTTAGATTTTAGGCCAGATGTAAAGCCTGTAACGAGTTCTGCCAGATCGCCTCGGCCAGTGCTGCCTGCTCCATCCGCAAACTTTGCGCCAGCCCTTCGAGCACATAAGGTAAATTGGCCGGCGTATTGCGGGTACGCTGCTCGGTCGAGGACTGGCAGCACAGCGGTGTCATATCCGGACAATCGGTTTCAAGCACCAGATGTTCTGGGCCTAATTCCTGCACCACCCGATGCAGTTTCTTGGCATTCGGATTGGTAATTTGTCCGGTCACGCCAATTTTAAAACCCAGTTTGATAAAGGCTTTGGCTTCTTCAACACCGCCACTAAAGGCATGGGCAATTCCGCCATAGCTAAAATTCTGCTGTTTTAGCAGCGCCAGCACATCGGCATGGGATTTACGAATATGTAGCAATACCGGACGCTGAAACTGGTGTGCCAGCTCCAGCTGGGCGGTAAAATACTTTTGCTGTTTCTGATACAGCTCGGGCTGTTTATGCTGCTTTAAAAAGGTATCCAGGCCAATTTCACCAACCGCAACACAGTCCTGTTTACGCAATAACTGTTCTACATCCAGCAGATGTTGCGGCTGATGCTGCTCGATATAAAACGGATGTAATCCCGGTGCCAGATGGCTTCGCGGCGCCTGGCTTAAACGGTTCAGCCATTGATGGGTATTCAGTAACTGCTGAAAACGCGACTGCACAAAGCCAATTAAAATCAGCTGTTCGACACCCGCCTGCTTCGCCTGATAGGCCAGTTGCTCCCGATCGGCATCAAAATCCGCCACATCAAAGTGGGTATGGGTATCAAACAGTGCCAATGCCATTAGATGGTTTTCGCGTCAGCGCTGGACGCAGCTGCTGTAATGGCTTCGCTGGCTGGCGCTTCGGGTGCCGGCAAATACGGTTTTTTCAGCACCTGCTGCAGCTCTGCATAAGGAATCATCAGCCGTGGCAAACCGACCACATACGGACCAATTTCATATTCAGCATATTGCAGAATCAGGCCCTGCTGCCCCAGATAGAAATTATCCGACAGCTTGAATTTCCAGGCCTGCTCGTACTCGGCAACATTATTGGCCAGTTTGCTGTCTACCACCCATTGCTTAAAGGCTTCATAGGCGGCAGCTTCCAAAGCGGCTCGTTGCTTCGGCTGCAAGATGTCAGCCAGTTTGACCTGCTTTTTCTGCTCCAGATCAAAATTAAAATAGGTTTGCGCAGTAGCGCCATGTGCACCGCCCAGATAGCTGCTGCTATTTACTACCACGGTGGCCAGCGGCCCTTCCGAGTTTAAAATTTTTGGTTTAATCATCAGGCTAATCTGATGATTGGCACTCAGCGCCTTGATTTCCTGATCCAGACTTAAGAAGGCCGCAATAAAGGGCTGCACCTGCTGTTCCAGTTTCTGTTTTGGCGTTGGAATTTGCGTCAGTGCCTGTGCCGAGGAAGCTGGCTCTGCCGCAGAGGCTGGTGCTTCAACATTCAGAGGTTTATCTGCCGGAGCAATTTCTAGGGTCTGGTTCAGTTCTTTAAGAATGTACTGATCAATCTGCTCATCAACAAAAGGCTGGTTACTCTGCAAACGCTCAACAGAAAGCTCCGGGCAGTTTTTACCTTCACATTCCGGCAAGTTCAGCTGCAGCTTTTCCGGCTCGCCAATCAGTTTTAGCGCCTGCTGTTCAACTTCTGCGGCCTGCGCCTGCTGTTCCTGTTTCGGTTCATTATTTTTGGGCTGACATGCGGTCAATGCCATGGACACGGCCAAGACACTCATCACCCATGCTGTTTTTTGCTTTAACATTGAATAACCTTTATTGCCTTTTGTGCATCCCAGATTCAAAGCGGATGTTCTGATTATTAAAACATGCGCGAATAAATTTCAGCTTTTACAACTTGTTGAGTTTGTGCTTTCGTTAAGTAAATATCAAGCTGCGTTCCATCTTTCACAATTTCATGAGTGCGATAATGCAGCCCCATACCTTCATGATCAAAGAACCAGTCGGCCTGTCCCCAATATAAGGTTTTCGGTGCCGTGTTTTGCACCTCTGCACTCTGTTCTTTCAGCCATTGCCGATAGGCCTGCTGCACGATTGCATGCATCGCAGTTTGCTGCTCGGGCTGAATAATATCCAGTGCGGTTAAAGCCTGCTGCTGTTGACGATCAGCCACGAAAAAATAATAACGCTCTTTGACTTTTACTGTTTCCTGATGGCTATCCACCCCAATCTGCAATAACACATACTGGTTGCGCTGATAGGCTAGCCGGGTATACAGCGCCAGTTCATAGGCCGGATTTTTGGCAAACTCGGCCTGCCAGGCATCAGATTTTTTCACATAGGCATTCACCGCCTGCTGCAGGCTCATGTCCTGTTTCAGCCCGATCTGGTCCTGAATCACCTTGGCCTGACTTTTGGCAATCCACTGGTTCAGCCATGAATCCTGTGTCTGAATAGTTTGAATATCCAGATCAATACAGTTTTTCTTTTCACAAAATGGCAAAGCAATCTCTGCCGGCTGCTGCTTAATCTGCAGAAATGGCAGCACCTCAGCCTTTTCCTGCTGGAAGATATTTTTTTCAGGACGCGCATCTTCAGCCGATTCATTGTTCTGGGAAGATGAGTCGCAGCCCCCCAAAGACAGTGCCAGCACGGCACAAGCGATAAAACTGATTTTTGTTTGCATTGTTGATCTCTCTTCCTGAAATTTTCCCCATCCTAGAAAAACAGCTTCACGAAGAAGCTGTTTTAACGGCGATGACCATTTAGTGTTCGCGGGTGTTACAGAACACGATGTCCGGATAACGCTCCTGCATCAACTGCAAATTAACCCGGCTTGGCGCTAGATAGGTCAGGTGACCGCCACCATCCACCGATAACTGGTCATGGGCTTTTTTCTTGAACTCGTTGAATTTTTTCTCATCCTCACAAGAGACCCAGCGTACCGTGTTGATGCTGACCGGCTCGTAAATACAATCGACCTTGTATTCTTCTTTCAGACGATAGGCCACCACTTCAAACTGCAGCACACCGACCGCACCCACGATCAGGTCATTGCTGTTTTGCGGCATAAATACCTGGGTTGCACCTTCTTCCGACAGCTCTTTTAAGCCTTTTTGCAGCTGCTTCGATTTTAGCGGATCTTTTAAACGTACACGGCGGAACATTTCCGGTGCGAAGTGCGGAATACCGGTAAACTGCAGGTTTTCACCTGAGGTGAAGGTATCACCAATCTGGATGGTACCGTGGTTGTGCAGACCAATAATATCGCCCGGCCATGCTTCTTCCAGATGCTGACGGTCACCGGCCAGGAAGGTTAAAGCATCAGAAATACGCACATCTTTACCAATACGTACATGCTTCATCTTCAGGCCCTTTTCATATTTGCCTGAACAGATCCGCATAAAGGCAATCCGGTCACGGTGTTTAGGGTCCATATTGGCTTGGATTTTAAAGACAAAGCCAGTGAAACCTTCTTCAGTCGCTTCGACCACACGGTCTTGAGTCGGATGCGCTTTTGGCGGCGGTGCATAGTCGCTAAAAGCATTCAGGACATGGTCAACACCGAAGTTACCCAGTGCGGTTCCGAACAGTACCGGGGTTTGACGACCCGCCAGGAACTCTGCACGATCTAACGGTTCATTGGCCATTTGCACCAGTTCTAAAGATTCTTCAAATGCCGCCCAGGCCAGTTCACCGACTTTTTCACGCAGGTCAGCATGGTCATAGCCATTACGCACTTCAATTTCAGGAATGGTTGAACCAAAACCAGCTTTATAAACGTAAAACTTTTCTTCCAGCAGGTTAAACACGCCGGCAAAATCACGCCCGGTGCCCAGCGGCCAGGTAATTGGTACACATTTAATTTTCAGGACGTTTTCAATTTCATCCAGCAGCTCTAAAGGCTCACGGATTTCACGGTCCATTTTGTTGACGAAAGAGATAATTGGCGTGTCACGCATACGACACACCTCCATCAGTTTGATGGTCCGGTCTTCGACACCTTTGGCCCCGTCAATCACCATAAGTGCCGAGTCTACTGCGGTTAAGGTCCGGTAGGTATCTTCCGAGAAGTCTTCGTGCCCCGGGGTATCGAGCAGGTTGATCATCTTGTCTTTATACGGGAACTGCATGACCGAGGTGGTAATCGAAATCCCACGCTCTTTTTCCATTTCCATCCAGTCCGAGGTCGCCGCCCGATCCGATTTACGGCTTTTCACCATTCCCGCCACCTGAATCGCCTGCCCCCATAACAGCAGTTTTTCTGTCATGGTGGTTTTACCGGCATCGGGGTGGGAAATAATAGCAAAGGTTCTACGAGCCTTTACCTCTCTAGCTAATTGATCTTTAAACATGAGAAAAATCTACAATATGTACACAGTTATGTACACATTTCTAAATATGTACTAAAACTGAAAAAGTGGGAATTCAAAATTGGCGTAATTGTAGCAGATTTGAATAGGATTTTACTGATTGCGGATATGTCTTGATTTATCCACAATTGAAAGTATTGTTATCTTTTTAATCTATATCTTTGCTTCGGACTTTTCGGCTTATCAGGAATGGTACGTTTAATCAGACCAACTTCTATTGCAGGATTTAAGTAATTCCTTTGGAATGTTGCTCGATGAGTTAATCCAACCAATTGCATCAATTCAGCTAAAGTATAATCTTCTTGCTTCATTGCCGAAAGTAAACGCTGAACTTGGTCGCTCACTTGTACGTTAACTTGAGCGGTAACATGATCGCTATCTTGAGCGGTATCAGTTGAACTAAGAATGGCATCTAAAATCATCTGTAAGATGAATTCTATAAACGGGGCTGAATCAGTACGACCTGTACTTGCTTGCAATGCTTCGTAATAAGCTTTTTGATTTTGGTAAATCAAGCTTTCAACTGGAATATTGGCAAAGATTGGATTCCATCGGCTAAGAATCAATGTTTGCCATAGTCGACCCTGGCCATGTTTGAAATGACCCAGAGCAATATCCAAAATAAAATTCCAGACAGTAATCCACCGCTGGCGATGCTGGCTGGGGAACAAAGCACGCAAGGCGTTGAAGTGTCCTTGACCGGTCAGCTCAGCGATCAATTATCACTATTGGCGGGTTATGCTTATATGGATGGAAAAATTGAAAAATCGACCATCGGTCTGGCCGGCAAACAGGCCGCGTTAACACCCAAAAACAGCGCCAATCTCTGGTTAAAGTATCAACTGGATGAGCACTGGTTTGCAGCGGTGGGTGGCCGGGCCGAATCCTCCCGCTTCAGTGCACCAGACAATAAAAATGTCTTGCCGGGCTATGCGGTTTTCAATGCCGCGCTGGGTTATCAGACCGCGCAGTATGATGTAACGCTGAATCTGAACAACCTGTTTGATCGTGATTATTTTGTCTCAGGACATGGTGAAGGGAACGATTCCAATATGATGGGCGATCCACTGAATGCACAGCTCGCACTTCGTTATCGTTTTTAATATGTGGGGTAAATGGATGTCATCTGGCATCCATTTTCAAACCATTTTTTCTTGCACCATCGACCGTGATTTTTTAAACATCTGGCTATCTAAAAACAGTACCTTAATCAGACCCGATAATTTCATTTTGTACTTGCGGCAAGTCTTCCAAACGCTCGACCTCAACCGGCATCGACAGCAAATAACCTTGTAATTGCTGACAACCTAAACGCGCCAGAATTTCGGCCTGTAATGGCGTTTCCACCCCTTCTGCGGTAACCGTCAATCCCAGTTTGGTCGCCAGCTGGATAATACTTTCCAGAATCATTTCTTCTTTGGAATCGCGATACAGGTCTTTAATAAACGCGCGGTCAATTTTCAGCTCATCCACCGGCAGGTCTTTTAAATACAGGAAACTGGAATGGCCCGTGCCAAAATCATCAATCGCCAGTTTCACGCCCATTTCTCTTAAGCGCCTAAAACTGCGAATACTCGATTCCACATGATGCATGGCAGTGGTTTCGGTAATTTCAATCATGAGATGACTCGGGTCAATCGCATAACGGCGGAATAAGGTTTCCAAGGTACTAAACAAATGTTTATGCTCGAACTGCACCGCCGACAGATTGACTGCCAATGGAAACAGGTTCAGTCCCTGCTGTTCCCATTGCTGAATCTGTTTGCAGGCCTGCTCGAGGGCCCAATAGCCCATCTGGATAATCAGACCGGACTTCTCCGCCCCTTTAATAAACATATTCGGGGTCAGCAGACCATGCACCGGATGCATCCAGCGAATTAACGCTTCAACGCCACAAATCTGCTGGGTGCTGGTGGTAAATTTGGGCTGGTAAAACAGAATAAACTGCTGTTCATCGACAGCTTTATATAAATCATTTAGCAACTTGGTCTGGCTTTTGGTTTCCTGCTGGTCAATGCTGTAATTAAACACCGAATAGGTGTTACGACCCTGATATTTTGAAGTCAACATGGCGGCATCGGCATTCATCAGTACATCTTGCAGGTTGTTGCCGTGCTCCGGGTACATGGCAATACCAATACTGGCCGAAATATTAATACTCTTGCCGGCAATCAGGAAACTCTCCTGTACACTGTGCAGCACATTTTCTGCCGCCTGAATCGCATCCTCAACCGTGGCCTGCTCCAGCACCAGCAAGAATTCATCACCGCCAATTCTTAATAATTTTTCCTGTGCTTTCAGCTGCTGATGCAGTCGTGTGGTCAGCTGAATCAGCAACTGATCACCAACATGATGGCCAAATACATCATTCACCGCCTTAAAACGGTCCAGATCAATATATAAAAACGCGACATTCTGCTGATTGATGCGCTGGGCGCTAAACAGCAAATGCGCATATTCAGCCAGATATAAACGGTTGGGTAATTTGGTCAGATTGTCCTGCACCGCCTGATTGGCCAGCTCACGGTTAACCAGCGACAGCTGGCGGTTACGCTCTTCCAGACGCTGCTCCAGCACGGCCACACTAAAGGCGGCAACCATCACCAGACTGGTCACAAAAATCACGGTAAACAGCAAGATGCCATTGCCGGTTTTATAAATCGCATCCAGACGTTCCGTATCAATCGGATAGTAAGACACCGAGGCCATGCCGGTATAATGCATCCCGACAATGGCCAGCGCCATCATAATGGCAATCATCACCTTATAGTGACGATGGTAGAGCAAGGTATTTTTAAAGCGAAACGCCAGCCAGAAGGTCAGGCCGGAACCACTAATGGCAATGAGCACCGAAAACACCACCAGTAGCGGATCATAATAGGTCCGATGATTCTCTACGACCATGCCCAGCATACCGGTATAGTGCATGCCGGAAATGCCGAGTCCCATTAACACCGCCCCAATCACCAGACGGGCAAAAGGCAGGGTGGGTTTGGTGGTCAGCCAGATGGCAAAGGTGGAAGCAATAAAGGCAATAACGCCAGAAAAAATGGTTAGCGGCAGATTAAATGCGTAATTGGCCGGCAACTGGCAAGCCAGCATCCCGACAAAATGCATACCCCAAATAGCAACGCCAAGGCATAGGCCACTGAGCAAGAGCATGGCTTTTTCAGATTTCTGGCGGATTCCCCCGAGCAGGAACTGCTGGGTTGAAATAGCCAGATAACTGGCCAGAATTGCAACCGCAATTGAACCTACCACCAGGCTAAAGTCATAATGAATATGAACCATAAAAAGCTTCCGTATAGGTTATTTTTTTGTTGTTACTATACTCAACGCTAAATACTCATGAATTTGCCGCTTTAAAAGATAACAATAAAACAAGGAATTAAAACTCAAACTAGAATCTTATACTATCGCATTGAGGTCAAGCCTAAATGCGGTTTTTCCGCCCTGAAAACCGTCATTCTCACTTTGATTTACCGGCTCATCTGCCTCTTAAGTCATTCAACTCAAAAGCATCAAAAAAGGCCAGTACATCTACCGGCCTTTTTCTCACATCCAAGGTCTTATTTGGCTGTGCCTGATTGTAACTGACTATAATCCAGTAACACATTGGCCGCTTCGCTCACAAAGACTTCTTCTTCCGGCAGCGGCGGACGCTGGTTGGCTTTCATTTTGGCCCGTGACTCGGCTTGCGCTTCCAGTGAGGCCTGATAGCTTTCCCAGTTTGGATACGGCGCCAAACCGGTCGCCTGACGACGCATGTTTTCAGCAGCTAAGGTTTTACGCTCCAGCTCAATCAGTTCGGCACGGCGCTGATCTAAATCCAGCACCGCCGTTTTGCGCTCTTCGGCCTGTTTGGCAATATTTTTACGCTCAGTCAGATACTTGAACTGCGGATCAATACTGACCCGGGTCTGCGAAGATTTGGCCAGTTGCGGCACATAAGACTGCACCACGCCCTCACGTTTAAATGGTGCGGTGGCAATGGTATCCCACTTCAGCGCATTCTTGGCCTTACGCTCACCAAATTCTTCATTGTAGATATCTACCAGTTTAATGTCCGGAATCACCCCTTTGTTCTGGGTACTGCCGCCGGTAATCCGGTAGAACTTACGCTGGGTGAGCGTGGCCTGACCATAGGCCAAGGTATCCAGCTGCACCTGTGCTGTCCCTTTACCGGTGGTTGTGCTACCAATCACAATACCGCGCTCATAATCCTGAATCGCGGCTGAATAAATCTCACTGGCAGAAGCCGAGGCCAGGTTAATCAGGACTGCTAGCGGGCCAGCATAGGTCTGTTCACCGCCATCATTGTCTTCAAACACGCTCACGTTGCCATTGCCATCACGGATTTGTACTACCGGACCCGATTTAATCACCTGACCCAGCATACGTGCCACCTCTTCAAGTGAGCCGCCCGGGTTATTGCGTAAATCGACAATAATCCCGTCGACATTTTTGGCAGCCAGCGTTTTCAAGGCATTGTTGGTGTCTTCCGATACCGAACGGTATTCCACCCCGGCACGGCGCGCCCGATAGTTCAGATAAAATGATGGAATTTCAATCACGCCATAGGTATAGGTTTTGCCATCACGTTGAATTTGCACGGTTCGGTTACGCACCCCGGCATCTTCTTCCTGAATAATGTCACGTACCAACGTCACGGTACGTGCCTGACTCATCGAGGCACCCGGACCGAGTAAACGCAAGGTCACTTTGGTGCCACGTTTACCGCGAATCAGACCGACCACTTCATTGCTTGGCCAGCCAATCACATCCACAATTTTCTCGCCATCCTGACCGACACCAATAATCCGGTCGCCAGATTTGACCTGACCAGATTTACTCGCCGGTCCGCCTTCAACAATGGTTTCAATCTTGGTGTAATCTTCATTGCTGCGATCCGGACGAATCGACACCCCAATCCCTTCCAGCTGCAAGGTGGTCTGACGGTTCAGCTCCATTGCATCAACAGGCGGGAAATAGTTGCTGTGCGGATCATAGGTCAGCATCATCGCATTTAAGGTTTTGTCCAGCACATCGTCGCTTTTCAGGCGGCTCATGCGTTCCAGCTGACGGGTATAACGCTTGGTCAGGGTTTCCACCGGCGTCATATCTTCCGGGCCGGATAAATCTTGCCCATTGGCCAGTTCTGGATTTTCCTTGAGGGCTTTTTGTTTGGCCTGCTCTTCTTCTTTGCTGATGGTCAGGTTAATCAGCTGGGACACCAGCATTTTTTGCCAGTGGGCACGCTGCTCGGCCTGGGTCTTAAAGAACGGCGCTTTTTCACGGTCCAGCTCAATGGTGACATTCGGCTGTTTTAAATTCTGCGGTTTTTTCAGCTCGGCCAGCATAAACTGATAAAAGGCCTGCATGCGTTCACGATAATGCGCATGAATCTGATACGGGCCCGATAAATCACCGGCTTTTAAGGCGGCTCCAAAATTGGCGCCATATTTTTTCTTGTACTGTTCGACTTCATTGGCCAGGAACAAGGTGTGCTCCGGGTCCAGACTATCGATGTAAAAATCAAAAATGCGATTGGAGGTGTTGCTGTCTAAACGCTGGTTCAGGTAATGCTGACGGTCAACCAAGGTCGCTAACTGGCGTGACACCAAGGCCTGTTCCCGGGTTGGAACAATGGTATTGGAAACAGCAGCAGTATTATTGGCAGCAATGGCTTCGTTGATTGCGTGACTAAAGAAGAATCCCCCAGTTGCCACGGCAACTGCACAAGCTATCGTTTGAAGTTTCATAAATAATGTGTATTTCCTTGGTTTTCGACCAGTAGTACAAGGTTGCTTAGCGACGAATCAAGCAGATTCAAAATCTTAAACAACTTAATCTGTTTATGTCGTGTAGTTTTATCATATTCTGTGCTGACAAAATGTAGCAAATCATTGCAGAATTCAGGTATTGTTTTTCGATAAAAATTTGAATCCGGAACCGATATGATTGGCGCATTGATGCTCGACATCGCTGGCACAGCACTTACTCAAGAAGATATTCAACTCTTACAAGCTCCGCAAGTCGGTGGCGTCATTTTATTTGGTCGAAATATCGAATCACCGCGGCAGGTACGCGCCCTGACCGATCATATGCGTCAGGTACGTCCGGATATTTTAATTGCAGTCGATCAGGAAGGCGGCCGGGTACAGCGTTTAAAACAGGGCTTTACTCTACTGCCGGCCATGGGCCGTTTTGGTGAGCTGTATCAACAGCAGCCGGAACGGGCGGTCGAGCTGGCCGAACAGTGCGGCTGGCTGATGGCCACCGAAGTATTAGCAGTCGGTATTGATTTCAGTTTTGCCCCGGTGCTGGATTTAAATGACATCAGCGATGTCATTGGCGACCGCAGTTTTGCCCGCAATATGGACGATATTATTGTGCTGGCACGCGCCTTCTTAAGTGGTATGCAGCGCGCTGGTATGGCCACCACCGGCAAGCATTTCCCCGGTCATGGCTCGGTCAAGGCCGACTCGCATGTGGCCGCTGCCATTGATTCACGTTCTTATGCAGAAATTCAGCAAAAAGATATGCAAAGCTTTATCCAGCTGCAAGCCCAACTGGATGCCCTAATGCCTGCGCATGTAATTTATGATCAGGTCGATCCAAACCCGGCCGGTTTCTCTCCGTACTGGATTCAGACCGTGCTACGTCAACAGCTGAATTTTGATGGCGTGCTGTTCTCGGATGATTTAAGCATGCAGGCCGCCTGTGTGGCAGGTGGTGCCGATGCCCGCATTCAAGCGGCCTTAAACGCCGGTTGTGATATGGGACTGGTCTGTAATGACCGTGCCGCCGCCTGTCTGGCACTGGACGGCATTCAGGATTTACCGTTACCAAATCAGGCCCGTTTAGCCCGTATGCGTGGCCAGATTCCAGAAATTCAGATCGGTGATGTACTCGAGCTCGGCCCGGAATGGCAAGCAGTACGCGACCGTATTGTCCGCTTTAAAGACAGCGGCCAGTAATACCGACAAAGGAACAGGACAAGCTGTTCCTTTTTCTTTATGATGCAAATACATAAATCCACCCCGAATAAATAAAAAGAATAGAGGACCTTGCATGAGCCAACCGCTTTCCGAACATCGCCATATATCCTTTACTGCCCACTATACCGGCTATATCTGGTTTCAAATGGGCATCTCGCATCCGGTATTTGCTACTTCAAAAGGCAAGTTTCTGGCCAAATTGGTCCATCCGCTGGAAAGCTGGGCCGAAAAATATGTCGGTGGCAGTATGCGCACCACCCTGAAAGAACGCCACACCATTATTGACCAGCAACTGACCGAGCTGATTGCCCGCAATCCTCGTACCCAGGTGCTGGAAATTGCCTGCGGCCTGTCCCCACGGAGCTGGAATTTCCGCCAGAAATATCCGGAACTGAATTACCGCGAGCTGGATTTACCGGATATGGCCAAGGTGAAAACCGCCGCCTTGCAACAACTGGACCAGCAGGCACCGGAAGTCTTGAGTGCCGATATTTTCAGTGAAGAATTTGCCCAGATTTTTCAGCATTTTGACCCGCAGCAACCGCTGGTAATTATTAGTGAAGGCTTAATCAATTATTTCGACAAGCCGATGCTCAGCAAACTGCTGCATGGGATTTATCAATATGGACAACATTTTCAGGAACTGCATTACTTGAGTGATATTTATCCTGAACCGGTGAAAAACAAACTGGCCAGCTTTATGTGGACCAGCAGTAAATTACTGAAAGTCATGTCTCGCAGCGCCTTTAGTTTTCATTTTCAAAGTCCGGGTGAAGTCCGTGACTTTGCTAAAGCCAGCGGTTTTGAGCGGGTCGATATTCTGCAGCCGCAGCACTATTTCCACACTCCGGACCTGCCCGCCCCTGAAGAACATTTGGGTGATATTGTCTGGGTGCTGCACGCCTGCCATAAACAGTCCAGTGCCTAAAAGAGAGTTCTGAGCCTCATCAGCCCATAAAAAAAACAGCGCCTTTGCGCTGTTTTATTTTTAGACACCTCAATTTAGGCAATTGCTGCCAGACAACCTTTTTGACGCTGGATATAACGCAGCAAACGCTCGGCAATATCAAAGCTGCCATGTTTTAATAAAGCGCGAATCTGCTGATCCTGCACTTCAAAAATCAGGCACTCAATCTGGAAACTACCCTCTTCATCTTGGAGTGTCAGGGCCAAATCACGCTCATACTGCGCAGCCCGTTCTGCCTGTCCGTCTTCAAAACGTAGCAATACGCCAAAAAAGTTCAGATCGACAATTTCCGTGGCAAAGCTTAAATCGGAATGACGGTGCGTTAACTGACTAAATGGCTGTTGTACAGCAATGCGTTCTTCTCCGCGGCGCTCCATGGTCAAGAGCTGGGCACGGGTCATGGGGATAATACCTTCTAGCGACTGAATCGGTTCATCTCTTAAGAAGGTGGCAAACAGGCGCATGGTTTCTTTACGGCGCTGCAACTGCGGCACATGGTCGGCATTGGCAATCATGGCAAATTCCATGTCCGGACATTGCAAGGCAAAATTGGCATTTTCATGTGGCAAGGTAAAACTGTCATACTGACCACAGGCCACCAGCACCTTGCACTGCGGAATAGGAACGTGAGTCAGGCGCAGCAGACGATTACAATTGATATCATAGCGTTCCTGTTCGGTGGCGGTGAACTCGGCCATCTGCCGGAAGAACAGCCGCTTGGCGGTTGGCGACATGCGGGTCGCTTCCAGCTTGGCATGATTGACCAGATATAAAATTACCGCCTGACCAAACTCATCCATGCGCTGCTCTTTCATTAAATGCAGCGATTCTTCCAGCAGCATACGCCAGCTTTTCCGGGTCTTTTGCATGACACCCATCAGAATCATGCGGTCTATCAGTTCCGGACGCTGATGTGCCAGGCAGGATGCCACCACAGAACCGAGGGACATGCCCAATACCGCGACCTGACTCAAGCCAACGATATCCAGCCAGCGACCGAGCATGGCTGCCAGATCTTCCAGCTCCAGCGTACCGGCAGATACGCCGCTATCAATATTGCTGATTTGCTGGTTGGCGCCCATGGAAGGTAAATCAATCAGGATAATCGGGCCGGCATCAAACAGTTGTTCAACACAGTATTTATAGGAGTTAAAATTCTGAAAAGCGCCCCCGATAATCACCATCGGCGTCATGTGCAAGGTGTCTGGGCGAGCAATCGCCATGTATTCAATCTTCCAACCGTCAATCCAGGTTGTACGCGCTGGCTGTTTGAAACTGTGCTTATCGTAAAGATCAAAAAAACCAAAGTGAGCACTTGACTGCCCGACTTCCGAGTCCATTTGGATAATGGAATTCATATTCCTTTCCTCCATTCTCGCGCTTATTTTTATTGTGCAAGAGATGATTTCTAAAATTGAGCAAAAATCGCATCCTGCTCTTTCATTGTTATTTGTATGACTTCAATGTCCATCGTGTTTCATTCTATACAGGTGTCGTTTTGACACGCAACCTCTTCTGCAACCACTTGTCTGCTTTTAAACAGGAAACAATTTCAAAATGTTTAGCGCTTTTCCGGCTTTCCTGCGGAAAATTCCATCAAACTGCTTCATTGTCCCGACCTAGACTGTTAATATCGAGGAGAAATTTCTAAGTGATCAAACCGCTATGCACGAGTCTATTGAACAATATATGCAAACGGTAGGACAACAAGCGCGCCAAGCTTCCGCAGTTCTGGCAAGTGCTTCTACCCAAACAAAAAACCATGCTTTATCTGCTATTTACACTGCACTTGAAAACAGTGAAACAGCAATTTTAGCTGCCAACCAGGTTGATATGACCAAAGGTCGCAACAACAATCTGGATAGCGCCTTGCTTGATCGCTTAGAACTGACTCCCCCGCGCTTTAAAGGCATGTTACAGGGCCTGAAAGATGTAATTGGCCTGCTTGACCCAATTGGTGAAATTACCGATATGGCCTATCGTCCGTCGGGCATCCAGATTGGCAAAATGCGAGTACCTTTGGGCGTGGTCGGCATGATTTATGAATCACGTCCGAACGTGACCTTAGAAGCAGCTTCGCTGGCGCTAAAATCAGGCAATGCCATTATTTTACGTGGCGGTTCAGAAGCGCTGGAATCGAATAAAGCCATTGCCGAAGCCATTCAGCACGGTCTGAAAACTGCAGGCTTGCCAGAAACGGCGGTACAGGTCATCAATACCCCAGATCGTGCTGCTGTAGGCCAGTTAATTACCATGTCGGAATATGTCGATGTGATTGTGCCACGTGGCGGTAAAGGCTTAATCGAGCGCATCACCAATGAAGCCCGTATTCCGGTAATTAAACATCTGGATGGTAACTGTCATGTCTTTGTCGAAGCACAGGCCGACTTGCAAAAAGCCCTACCGATTGCCCTGAATGCCAAAACCCATCGTTATGGCGTCTGTAATGCCATGGAAACCTTGTTGGTGGATGAAGCCATTGCAGATGAGTTTTTACCGCGTATTGCCGAGCTGTATGCAGAAAAACAGGTCGAGCTCCGTGGCTGCGCCGAAACCCAGCGTATTTTAGGCGACAGCGTTCAAACGGCTACCGAAGACGACTGGTATACTGAATATCTTGGTCCGGTTCTGGCCATTAAAGTGGTATCGGGTCTGGATGAAGCGATTACCCATATCAATAAATATGGCTCGCATCATACCGATGCCATTATTACTGAAAACTTCAGTCTGGCACGTCAGTTCCTGGCCCGTGTTGATTCCAGTTCAGTGATGATTAACGCCTCTACCCGCTTTGCCGATGGCTTTGAATATGGTTTAGGGGCGGAAATTGGTATTTCTACCGATAAAATCCACACCCGCGGTCCGGTCGGTCTGGAAGGTCTGACCTCGCAAAAATGGGTGGTGTTTGGAGATGGCCAGATTCGCCAATAACTCACTTTTCTAAAGATATGAATGTTCAGCCTTTGCGGAGGCTGAACATTTTTCTGCTGTTTTCCCCGTCTATTCCACCGTACACTGTCTTAAGAATGAGAATAAGAGGTGGACAATGTTCTATTATTTAATTGTGACCACATTTGTTCTGGCACTGCTGGTGTCATTTGTGGTGATGCGTATTTTTTCCAGTTCCATTAACCGTATTCTGGCACGTATTATTCATGATCCGATTCATGAAGCCTGGGCCAGATATACCAAATTTGCCGGCATGGTGGTTGGAACATCCTCCGGAATCCGGATTTATGACATGGAAAAATACATTACCCCACTCACCTATAGCGAAAACGACCAGAAAATTATTATTGAACTGACGCAGGAACGCTGGTTTCTGGAAATTTACCGCACCTTAATTGAAACCCTGCAAGGCTTGGCCTGGATGATGCTGGTATTTTTTATGGTGGCGCTATTTGCCTATGTGATTGTGCGCTGGTCGGAAATGAAGTATCAGAAACCTTAAATATGAAGGAATAAGAAATATTTTCAAACAGTTCTGTCAGATGCTTTGATTCAAGGCGTGTTATGGTAAACAGAAGAACAACGCGACTGGACATGACTACTATTTTATTAATAAATGAAATCTATCAACCGATAAATTTTAGTTATTATTTCCGAAAGGGTCGATAGTGCTTAAGTCTAATCTCCTAAAGTCTATCTAGAAGCGATACCCATCCCATGATAAAAATTAGTTATTGATCAAGATTGCACCGTGTTGGAACAGGTGCAGATCAATACGGGATACAAATATTTCAATTAGAATTCGGGTAAAACAACGTGTCTAAATCAGTATTAGTTATTAATTGTGGCTCTTCTTCAATCAAGTTTGCCCTATTGCTTGAAGAACAGAATTTCCGTATTCACGGCTTAGCTGAGAACTTAGGCACAGAAAATGCCCGTATTAAAGGTGTGACTGTCGGCAATGAACCCGTCGATATTCATATTCCTTTTGCAGATCATAAAAAAGCATTAGAAGTAGGTTTAGAGCGTTTGGCGAACTACAAGCCGGATGCCATTGGTCACCGCGTGGTACATGGCGGCAGTCTGACCAAAGCTGAACTGATTACTGACGAAATTATTGAAAAAATTCGCGAAGCAACTCCACTTGCGCCTTTACACAATCCGGCTCACCTGATCGGGATCGAAGCGACTAAACGTTTATTCCCAGATTTGCCACAAGTCGCAGTATTCGACACAGCTTTCCATCAAACCATGCCGGCACATGCTTACCGTTATGCCCTGCCTAAATTCCTGTACACCGATCATAACGTACGTCGTTACGGCTTCCACGGCACCAGCCATGCCTATGTTTCTGAACGCGGTTCAGAACTGGCCGGCAGCCTGAAACAAGGTGGCTGGTTAACAGCGCACCTCGGCAATGGTAGCTCGACCTGTGCGATCTGGAACGGTGAAAGTGTAGATACCTCTATGGGCCTCACCCCACTTGAAGGTCTGGTGATGGGTACCCGTAGTGGTGATGTTGATCCATCTTTACACACTTTCCTGGCCAGCAACCTGGGTTGGGATATCTACAAAATTGACAAGATGCTGAACAGCCAAAGCGGTCTACTCGGTTTATCTGGCCTCTCTAACGATATGCGCACCCTGATTGAAGCCTCTGAACAAGGCAATGAAGATGCAGCTCTGGCGATTGAAGTATTCTGCTACCGTTTAGCGAAATCTTTAGCAGCATTAAGCTGTGGCTTACCGCGTCTAGATGGCCTGTTCTTCACAGGTGGTATTGGTGAAAACTCGGCTTATATCCGTGAAAAAACTCTGTCTTACTTACCACACTTCGGCTTTAACTTTAGCAAAGAGAAGAATGACAGCCTGAAACGTGGCACCGAAGGTCGTATCGATAACGGTACTGGTCCACAAATCTGGGTGGTTCCAACCGATGAAGAAGGCCGTATCGCCAAAGAAACCAGCGCGGTGGTGGAGTCTGAGTTGGGAGCAACTCCGGCAAAAAAGTCTGAATTAGAAACTGCGATTGCTTAAGCAATCGCAGTTTTACCCTGTTTACTTTTGGCTGATTTGAATAATACCTTATGAAAACAATTCTACTTGTCCCGACTGGAGAAGGTGTTGGTCTAACATCTGCATGTTTAGGTCTGGTGTATGCTTTGGAATGCCAGGGCATTAAACCCGGTTTCGTCAAACCTTTCTCTCAAGAATTACAGCCTGAAAACGAACGGACGACAGCGCTGTTTGAGCATGTCTCTAAAACCAAAACGGTTCAACCCATTCCTTATGCACAGGTGGTGCATCAACTAAGCCATGACCAGCAAGATGAATTGCTGGAAGAAGCGGTTCGCTTACACCGCCAAGTGGCCAAACAGCATGACCTGATTATTGTCGAAGGCCTGTTACCGAATTTCCGTGACAGCTTCGCAGATGACCTGAATGCCCTGCTGGCTCAAGCCCTAGATGCACAGGTAGTGATTGTCAGCGGTGCCGACATCAACAATCCGCTTCGCTCTGCTGAACGAATTGAACACCAGATTCGTAACTTCGGTGGTGCAGAATCGAACCGTTTACGCGGTGTGCTGTTTATGCGTACCAAAGGTTTGCCAGAAGATTCTGCGCAAATTCCTGTGACGATTGATCCAAACCTGCGTTTACTGTCAGATACCAGCAAGTTTGTGGCCAGCATTCAGCAAACTTATAGCTACATTGGCACAGAAAAACTGCCAGTGATTGGTTTGGTACCATTTAGTAATACCCTGAGCGTGCCGCGCCTGTCTGATCTAGCAGCGCATATTTCTGCCCAGTGGATTCATGAGGGCGAAGCCAATACACGTCGTGTGTTACATAGCAGCCTGATTACTTCGAATATCGAGCATGAACTGCACAAATTCGTGGCCGGTGAACTGATTATTACCGCAGCTGACCGTACCGATGTACTACTGGCCAGCAGTCTGGCAAACAGCAACGGTATTCCTTTAGCAGGCTTAGTCTTAACCGAGCAGCATCAACCGAATGAACAGGCCTTAAATTTCTGTCAAACTGCCATCAAGCAAGGTTTGCCAGTATTACATACCCCTTTAACCACCTTTGAAACTGCGCAACAGCTCTCGACTTTCGGTAACGAAATTCCGGTCGATGATATTGAACGTGCCGAACAGGTGACCCGTTTTGTGTCCAGCCATATTGATCCGGAATGGTTAAACTCGTTGATTAGCGGTGCGCATAGCCCACGTTTATCGCCTTCTGCCTTCCGTCATGAGCTGGTACAAAAATCAATTGCAGCGAAAAAACGCATTGTTTTACCTGAGGGTGATGAGCCACGTACAGTTCAGGCTGCGGCCATCTGCCAATCGCGTGGTATTGCGCACTGTATCTTGCTGGCCAAACCTGAAGCCGTAGTTGAAGTGGCCAAAGCCCGTGGTATTGAATTGCCGCATGACTTAGAAATTATTGATCCGGATCTGATTCGCGAAAACTATGTCGAGAAAATGGTTGAGCTGCGTAAAGGCAAACTTAACGAATTACAGGCACGCGAACAGCTTCAGGATACGGTGGTTTTAGGTACCATGATGCTGGCACTGGATCAGGTTGATGGCTTAGTTTCAGGTGCAGTACATACCACGGCCAATACCGTACGTCCGGCCTTCCAGCTGATTAAAACTGCACCTGAATATTCACTGGTATCTTCAGTATTCTTTATGCTGCTGCCAGATGAAGTTTATGTGTATGGTGACTGTGCGATTAACCCGGACCCGGATGCAGAACAACTGGCTGAAATTGCCATTCAATCTGCTGACTCGGCCAAAGCCTTTGGTATTGACCCGCGTATTGCCATGATCTCTTACTCAACCGGAACTTCAGGTGCCGGTGCCGATGTAGAAAAAGTAGCGCAAGCGACTGAAATTGCCAGACAGCGCCGTCCAGACCTGCTGATTGATGGCCCGCTGCAATACGATGCTGCATCGGTTGAAAGTGTTGGTCGCTCTAAAGCGCCAAACTCTCAGGTGGCTGGTCGTGCCAATGTGTTTATTTTCCCTGACCTGAACACGGGTAATACCACTTATAAAGCAGTACAACGTTCTGCCAATGTGGTGAGCGTTGGCCCAATGTTGCAAGGTTTGAACAAGCCAGTGAATGACCTGTCACGCGGTGCATTGGTCGATGATATTGTGTTTACCATTGCTCTAACTGCAATTCAGGCTGAACAGCAGTCGAGCTAAGCAAATATCTGCCTGATATTCAAATCAGACCATTCAATGATGTAAAAATTGAATGGTCTATTTGTATCTGAACTATGTTTACTGTATCTTTTAGATTCGTTATTTTATGTATACGACTCATTGATATATAAAGTAATTTTTAGCTAAAACTTTAAAAATAAAATAATTTCTAGCTCATTTTTTAGAGGAAATAAGACATGATTCGTCAACTCATGCTACTTGGCTGTTTCACCTTGACCAGCACCTTTACTCAAGCTGGCTGGCTCACCAAAGCCATTGACAAATGGAATTCGTCGAGCGACCTAAATGAAAACATTTTTGTTCAATATCCAACAGTTCAAGAGTATTTTCACGATAAATTTAAAAGTCCACGTCAAATTACATTGAATAATGTTTCATACAAAGCTGGTGTGGTGATGTATGAACGCGCTCAACAATATTGTGAAAAGGACTTGGGACAACTCGTTCAAATTGAACAACATCCTAAATCTTTATATCCATATCGTGGGGCAGAAATTTTAGATACACCAAACTTACAAAAATATTATGGTTTATTTGAATGTCAAAATATTGCCAATCCTTGGAAAGTCTATTTTGATCATCAAAATCAACGCATTATTCAAAGCTTAACGCCAATTTTATCTGTCGATGTCAGTTATGTATTTGAGTAATGATCATGAATAAGAAAATTTTAATCATCACATCAAGTCTGTTGTTACTCACAGGCTGCCAAGTGACAGGCGAACAAAATAATCTTTATCAAAAAGTTTTAAGCTATTCAGGTCAATCTACCAAAAGTGACCCATTAAATGGCGCAAAAAATCGTTTTAGTATTATTGTGCCAAAAAGTAGTGTCAATGAAACCACACGTTTTAAGGGATTGGTGTCAAACCAAAACTACTTTTCTAGTTTAGCGCGTAGTCAATATTTTGATCATATTTGGAAACGTTATTATTCATCTTTAAGATCACTCTCTGATACCACGACAAAGCTGCGTATTTGTAACAGTACTTTTGCTGAAGATCGAAGACAGCCTTCTTCTGTCTCCAACTCATGCAGTGAAGTCACCTTAAAAACGCATGTCAAAGATATGGGTTCAGCCTATCAGATTAATTTTGAAGGTATTAACGTCGACCAGCATCAGCAAAGTTTTGCACTCTCAAAAATTGAGGTTCCTAATGTCTATAGCTCCGTTGGCGTACTGGATCAAAACCTTTTGAAATCCACCTTCGGATATTATGATCGTATTGAATTTAAGTCGAAGCTCAAAGCTGAACAATTAGCACAAAAACTTGGGCATCAATTTGGTTCAGTCCAAATCTATAAAGATAATGGTGAAATATATCTTCAAGTCAATTTTGACCATGAATATCGAGTCGATCAAGCTGTCTCACCGATTAACTGCAAAACCAACCCTACAAAGCCAAATGTTGCACCGATCGTCAGATGTGATTATGCAATTTTTTCTGCCAAAGGTATTTCAGACTACCGTCAAAATAAAATACAAACAGAAAATTTTATCAAAAAAGTCTTTTTAAATTAGGATGAAAATAAAAAATGAAAAAAATACTTCTTATACTCATGAGTATCATTACGATCCAAAGTGTATACGCAGAAAACTTTAAAACTATGCTGAGAAATAATGGAATCACCTTCCAAATTGATTTAGATAGCATTAAGAAACAAGGGCAATATCACCATGTCGTTGTGGCACAAAAATTTAACAGCAGCAAAACAGAAGGTACACTCAAATATAATGAATTACGCTCAGATTTCATTTTGGACTGCGCTTCAAACCGTGAATACATTTCACGCTTAAGCCGTTACCAAAATGGCAGCATGGTTTGGGAAATGGCCAATCCAGAAAGCTTTAAACTGGAGAAAAACGATTCCGGCATGATTGAATATATTTGTGAAAATGAAATTAAATCTTAAAAATTAATTTTTTGTGATTTTAAATATTCGATTATTTTTATGATCAATACTAAAGACATAAAAAAAGAAGATAAAGCTTAAGCTTGATCTTCTTTTTGGCCATACATCCAAGTTGCAGCGATATATACACAAAAGCCCGCAACCATCAAAATACCTGTTGTCATCTTTAAGGTCTCATTTTTGGATGTGACAATTATGCGAAAGTTTTATGACAGTTATATGACAAAACCGAAATATTTAAATTTTATTAAATAATTAAAATTCAACAACTTAATGAAATTTCATCTAAACTTAAGCTGTAATATGACATTAATTTCAGCTCAAATATGACAAAACCGCCCGCCAAATACAGTAAAAATCACCCAAAATCCCGCGTAAAAGCACCACTATAAACTTTCGGCCAATCCGCTTCTAAAACGCCCACAATGCCGTCATTTTGTCTTATAATTTAGCCCGCTAGCTATCAGCCCGCTCAAGAGAATTTTGATATGACAACTATTATCAAGCAAGATGACTTGATCACATCGGTTAAAGATGCGCTTCAGTTCATTTCTTACTATCACCCACAAGATTTCATCCAAGCGATGAGCCGTGCGTATGACCGTGAAGAAAACAAAGCTGCAAAAGATGCGATTGCACAAATCTTAATTAACTCTCGTATGTGTGCAGAGGGTCACCGCCCAATCTGTCAAGATACCGGTATCGTCAACGTATTCGTTGAAGTGGGCATGGATGTTAAATTTGATTTAACAATGAGCTTAGACGACGCAATTAACGAAGGTGTACGCCAAGGTTACTTAGAAAATTCGAACGTCCTGCGTGCATCTGTACTTGCTGACCCTGCATTTGGTCGTAAGAACACCAAAGACAACACCCCTGCGGTGATTTACCACAAACTGGTTCCAGGTAACAAAGTCGACATTACTGTTGCAGCCAAAGGTGGCGGTTCAGAAAACAAATCTAAACTGGCAATGCTCAACCCATCTGACTCTATCGTAGATTGGGTACTGAAAACTGTTCCAACCATGGGTGCAGGCTGGTGTCCACCAGGTATGCTTGGTATCGGGATCGGTGGTACTGCTGAAAAAGCCATGATGCTTGCCAAAGAAGCACTCATGGAAGAGATCAACATGGACGAACTGCTTCGTCGTGGTCCACAAAATAAACTTGAAGAACTTCGTATTGAAATCTTCGAAAAAGTAAACGCGCTGGGTATTGGTGCACAAGGTCTGGGCGGTTTAACCACTGTACTTGACATCAAGATTAAAGATTACCCTTGTCACGCTGCGGGCAAACCAGTCGGTATGATTCCAAACTGTGCTGCAACGCGTCACGCACACTTCACTTTAGATGGTTCAGGCGTTGCCCATATTCAGGCACCACGTCTTGAAGATTATCCTGAAGTTACTTGGGACTCATCTTCGTCTAAACGTGTTGACCTCGACAACATCACCCAAGAAGAAATGAACTCTTGGCAACCAGGCGATACACTGCTGCTAAACGGTACCATCTATACCGGCCGTGATGCTGCACACAAACGTATGGTTGACATGCTCAACAATGGTGAAGAATTACCGGTTGATTTAAAAGGCAAGTTCATCTACTACGTAGGTCCTGTTGATCCAGTGGGTGATGAAGTGGTTGGTCCTGCAGGTCCAACAACAGCGACTCGTATGGACAAGTTCACTCGTCAGGTGTTAGAAGCGACTGGTCTTTATGGTATGATTGGTAAAGCAGACCGTGGTCCTGCTGCCATTGAGGCGATTAAAGACAACAAAGCAACTTACCTGATGGCTGTCGGTGGTGCTGCGTACCTGGTATCTAAAGCAATCCGCGAAGCTGAAGTAGTTGCTTTTGAAGACTTGGGTATGGAAGCGATCTACAAGTTTGTAGTAAAAGACATGCCTGTATCTGTCGCAGTTGACGTAAACGGTACTTCTGTACACGCGACTGCACCAAAAATCTGGCAAGCTAAAATTGGCAAGATTCCAGTGGTTGATGCCGCTGCTGGCTAATGAATGCTGTTGAAGCGATTAAAAAAGCACCCAAATCTGGGTGCTTTTTTTTATTTCTCGATTCAAGCATTTTTACCAGGTGCGTGGGTCCCACAATTTAAATGGCTTAGTCAACTGCACATCGCTGGCCGGGTCATAATCGGCATGTTTGATTTTTTGTGCCTTGGAGCGAATTTTACCGGTGCTCTGGTCTTCAGCCACAAAATTATAACTGTGCGATTTCAATTGAGTAAAAGCAATTTCATTGAGGCCTACCGTTTCCGGCATCATGATTAAGGGACCAGAAATCGTGCGGCGGGTACTGCTATTTTCTTCATCATATTTAATAAAATAGGACTTGCCTGCTTCAACGGAAAAATCCAGATACTTCGGCTTTTGGAAATGCTGCACACCTAAAGGACGGCTGGTAGATAAACGATAATCCCCGGCAGGCAATTCAATCCAGTAATAATGATTATGCAGCAGGCTTGGAATGCGTTCGCTATTGATAAATAGGCTGGAGGCTACAATTTCCTGACGGTTCCAGCGTGAATCCGGACGATATAAATACACCACAGCGGCCTGATCATGCTGCGGCTGAATGGCTTGAAAGCGCTGGCCTAATTTCTGATTGACCCAACCGCCAATGGTAAACATGCCAAAGCGGTACTGTTCCAGCAAACTCGGCTTTTCGTTCTGATCAATAGCTTTTAACGTAGAGGTGGGCGGCAGTTGCGCCTCGGTTGACGACTTCCCATGACAGCCAGCCAATGCGACAGCCAGAAATACGATTGATATAGCACGCATGAACATCCCTCATTCCTTCGTTTTTATTTTTACACTTAACACTTTTTCAATATTTTTATTGGGTTGGGCATCCAGGCCCTGATGCAGAGATTAGCACTCTGTCTTATTTTTTCAAATAAAAAAACGTGCGAAAACCGTTGATTTCCGCACGTTTCTGACGAATAGCGTCTTAAGCCGTTTTTGAATTCACGACTTTTAAATCGGCTTTCGGCTGTTCTACCACAGCTTCTTTGCTTTGACGTTCCGCTTTTAATTCTGGCTTGGCCTGACCATTAATCACTGCTTCAGTGATGATGACCGTGCCTACATCACTACGACTTGGCAAGTCATACATGATTTCAAGCAAGGCGTTTTCCAGAATTGAACGCAGACCACGCGCACCTGTATTACGTTCCAAGGCTTTTTTCGCCACTGCACGTAATGCAGCATCATCAAAGATCAGGTCGACATTTTCCATCTCGAACAGATATTCGTATTGACGCGTCAAGGCATTCTTCGGCTCGGTCAGAATCTGCATTAATGCGTCTTCATCCAGCTCATCTAGCGTTGCAATGACTGGCAAACGGCCAATAAATTCCGGAATTAAACCGAATTTCACCAAATCTGTTGCTTCAACCTGACGGAACAGTTCAGACAGCTTTTTACTTTCATCCTTGTTACGTACTTCAGCGGTAAAGCCAATACCACCTTTTTCCTGACGTTGCTGCACAATTTTCTCTAGACCCGAGAATGCACCACCACAGATAAACAGGATGTTTGAAGTATCAATCTGGATAAATTCCTGCTGCGGATGCTTGCGGCCACCCTGCGGCGGAATAGACGCCACTGTGCCTTCAATCATTTTCAGCAAGGCCTGCTGCACACCCTCGCCCGATACATCACGGGTAATCGACGGGTTTTCAGACTTACGGGTAATCTTGTCGATTTCATCGATATAGATAATGCCTTTTTGCGCCTTTTCGACATCGTAATCGGCTTTTTGCAGCAGCTTCTGCACGATGTTTTCTACATCTTCCCCCACATAACCGGCTTCGGTTAAGGTGGTGGCATCGGCCATGGCAAACGGAACATCCAGCAAACGCGCTAAGGTCTGTGCCAATAAGGTTTTACCCGAACCGGTTGGACCCACCAGCAGGATATTACTTTTGGCAATTTCGACTGCATCATTGGTTTTCTGACCGTTATGCGTCACTTTCAGACGCTTATAGTGGTTATAAACTGCCACCGATAAAGTCTTTTTCGCCAGGTCCTGACCAATCACATACTGATCCAGTGCAGCGCGAATTTCATGCGGTTTTGGCAACGGACGGGCGGCCCAGTCACTCGACTCAACTTGTTGACTGGTCTGAACCAGATCCAGGCATACGTCCACACATTCATTACAGATATATGCGTCCTCGCCTGCAATCAGCTTCCCGACTTCAGACTGCGTTTTACCGCAAAATGAACAATGTTTTTGTCCTTGAGGATGTTCGGACATATTCTCTCCAATTTAAATCTTTAAAACTTATGGACGCTTAGATAACACTTCGTCCACTAAACCGTATTCTTTGGCCTGCTGTGCAGTCATAAAGTTATCACGGTCGGTATCTTTGGCCACTTTTTCATAGTCCTGGCCACTGTGCTCTGCCATCAAACGGTTCAAGCGCTCTTTAATGAACAGGATTTCACGCGCATGAATTTCAATATCAGAGGCCTGACCACGGAAACCGCCTAAAGGCTGATGAATCATGACCCGGGCATTTTCCAGGCAGTAACGTTTACCTTTAGCACCGGCATTCAGCAGGAATGCACCCATTGACGCTGCCTGACCCATACAGTAAGTCACCACATCTGGCTTGATAAACTGCATGGTGTCATAAATCGCCATACCGGCAGTAACTGAGCCGCCTGGCGAGTTAATGTATAAATGAATATCCTTATCTGGGTTCTCTGCTTCTAAAAACAACATTTGCGCCACAATCAAGTTGGCCATGTTGTCTTCAACCTCACCCGTTAAAAAAATCACCCGTTCACGCAAAAGACGTGAATAAATATCAAAAGAACGCTCACCACGAGATGATTGCTCAACGACTACTGGAACCAATGCGTTATCAATTGATGGAACATACATACGTTTATTTATTCCTAAATTCTTGTGAGTTCACCCATGATCACAATATGAGGGATAATCATCTAAATTGCAAAATATTCACCCACAATTCATGGATATTTTTTGCATAAGCTTTGTAAACTTTAAAACCATCCAAGTTTTTATATTATATAAAAAAGGCGCCTTAGGCGCCTTTTTTACTTCAGCTGAAATTAGCCTTGTTGACGAGCTTGTTGCTCTTTCAATAAGTCTTCGTAGCTGACTTGTTTGTCAGTCACTTTTGCAGCTGCAAGAATGTGATCAACTACTTGGTCTTCTAACACAACTGCTTCAATTTGAGCACGTTGCTGTTTGTCATTTTTGAAGTATTCAATTACTTCGTTTGGATCTTCATAAGAAGATGCCATGTCTTCGATGTAAGCATCAACACGTGCAGCATCCACTTCAAGTTTCGCGTCTGCTAAAACTTTGCTCACCAATACGCCAAGTTTTACAGATTTTTCAGCTTGTTCTTTGAACAGTTCGTCTGGAAGCATGCTTGAGTCAAATGCTTTCGCACCTTGCGCACCAAACTGCTGAGTGAACTGTTGGATCATTTGTTGACGTTGACGGTCAATTTCTTGCTTAACCATAGATTCTGGAACTTCGATTTCGTTCGCAGCAACCAGTGCATCAAACGTTGCACCTTTCACCTGGTTACGAAGACCGTTTTTCACTTCACGTTCCATGTTTTTACGAACGTCAGCTTTTAACTTTTCAACGCCTTCTTCTTCAGTTAAACCGAAGATTTTTAAGAATTCAGCATCAACTTCTGGAAGTTTTTGTTTTTCAACCAGTTTTACATTGATTTTGAACTGAGCTGCTTTACCTGCCAGCTGTTCAGCTTGGTAGTCTTCCGGGAAAGTTACATCAATAACTTTCTCTTCGCCTTTTTTCATGCCCACGATGCCATCTTCAAAGCCCGGGATCATACGGCCAGAACCTAATACCAGTTTGAAGTCTTCAGCAGAACCGCCTTCAAATTTCTCGCCATCTACTGTGCCTTCGAAATCAAAAGTTACTTGCATGTCTTTTTTCGCCATGCCTTTGGTTTCAGCCCAAGTTGCGCGCTGCTTTTGCAGGTTTTCGATCATTTGATCTACATCTTTGTCGCTAACTTCAGATGCTTTACGCTCAACTTCCAGACCTTCGAATTTCACTTCAACTTCTGGATAAACTTCAACAGTCGCTTCATATACTAAAGCGTCGTCTTTCATTTCAGTTTTTTCAATATTTGGCATACCAACAGCATTGATTTTTTCTTGTTGGATTGCTTCAAATACGGTGTCACGAATGATGTCGTTTACAACTTCTTGATAGATACCCGCGCCATATTCACGACGTACAACGTTTACAGGCACTTTACCTGGACGGAAGCCGTTAATCTTCGCAGTTTTAGCTGTGCGTTTTAAGCGAGCTTCGAACTGCTCGTTAATACGGCTCGTCGGTACAGATACATTTAAACGACGGGCAACGCCCGAAACCGCTTCAGAAGTTACTTGCATGGCTTCCTCGATATTTAGTAATAACAGTTTTTAAAAAAGTGCCATATTATATGACAACATTTAAAGATATACAAAATAACAAGCGATCAGAACAATTTTTCGGCTTAAATTCTTCATATTCCCTTCGCTATTTTTATCTATTGTCTAATATTTGTTGCAAATGATAAGTACTATCATTAATATTCAATGGTTTTTAACTCATATTTTTAACTATTCTTCTTATATCCCAATACTGGAATTCGGTTATGCGCACCTTTAACCTTCGCCCGCTTTCGCTCGCGATTCTTGGAATTTCTGCTAGTTCCGCATTTGCAAATACAACCACTGAAACAACAGCTGACCCGACACATCAATTATCCACAATTGTGGTCTCTGCGGCGGGTTTTGAACAAGATATTAAAAATGCACCTGCTTCTATTAGTGTGGTCACAAAAGAAGATATTGAAAAGAAAAATGCCACCAGTATTGCTGATTTGTTAGTTGATGTACCTGGTATTGATATTCGTGATGGTGTAGGCAAAACCTCCGGCTTAAATATTAAAATGCGCGGTTTAGGTAACGAATACTCTTTGATTTTAATTGATGGACGTCGCCAAACCACCTCTTCTGATGTTGCGCCTAATGGTTTTGGTGAATCGTCAAATGGTTACTTACCGCCTCTTTCATCAATTGAACGTATTGAGGTCATCCGTGGACCAATGGCAACCCGCTATGGCTCAGAAGCGATGGGTGGTGTAATCAACATCATCACCAAAAAAGTCAGTAATGAATGGAATGGCAATGTCACGGTTAGTGGCAATGCAATGGAACATAATGGTGAAGCTGATTCCTGGAAAACTAGCGTTGTTGTTAATGGTCCGATTATCAATGATCGACTTGGTATGCAACTACGTGGCTCATATTTAGACCGTCAACGTTCAGAGCGAGTACCTGGCTCAACAGGTCGTGATCCACGCCCAAGTAAAGCAGACAATTATGATGCAGGTGCTAAGCTTACTTACCAGTTAAATGATACAAATACTTTATGGATAGACGGCTTCCATTCCAGTCAAAAATATAAAAATGAAGACAACCGTTTAGGTAATATTGATAAACCTAACAAAGCAAATGGCTATAAAGATGAATTAGAGTTTAACCGTACACAAGTTTCTGTAGGACATGATGGTGACTATAGTTTTGGTCAATGGAAAACTTATGTTAGCCATACTGAAACAGAAACTATAGGCCGTACGATTCCTAATGGCACCTTCCCAAACAATGCATATGAAGGTCAAGATCGTACTTTAGAAAATACAGATTTAGTTGTTGACTCACACATTGTCATGCCTTTGGCAAATCACACCGTGACTGCAGGTGCTGAATATAAAGATGCAATAGTTGCTGATGATATTGCAGGTATTGGCCAAGAATTCTCTAAAGATTCCTGGTCGTTATACGCAGAAGATGAGTGGGCATTACGAGATAATCTCCGCTTTACCTTTGGGGGACGTTACGAAGATCACTCAGGTTTTGGTGGACAATTTAGTCCACGTGCTTACTTAGTTTGGAACACCAACGATATCTTCACTGTGAAAGGTGGTGTGAGTACAGGTTATAAAGTTCCATCTCCAAAAGCTTTACATGACGGAATTATTAACTACAGCGGACAAGGTGAAACTCCGACTTTAGGCAACTCAAACTTAAAGCCTGAAACTTCGATTAACTATGAATTAGGTTTTAATTTCCAACCTAGTGATCAATTAAATCTAACTGCAACAGCTTTCTTTAACCAAATTGAAGACAAAATTATATCTTCACGATTCAACTGCCCGGCCTCTCCTGAATGTGCCAATTTAGCTACAGGTGTGACCGAATACACACAAAGTGCCAATGCAGATGAAGCTGAAACAAAGGGTTTAGAAGTTAGCCTAAATTATTCAATATTGCCAGAATGGGATATTAAAACAGCCTATACGCTGATGGAAACTGAGATCACCAAAGGTAAAAATAAAGGCGCTTACTTCAGCAACGTACCAAAACACGCGCTGAATACGACCTCGACTTGGCATATTAACCCTGCTTTAGATATCTGGTTACAACACGAATATCGTTCAAGTAAAGACCGATTCCAGACCCAACCCAAAACACCAGCATCTGGACTTGGTTCTTCAGACTATCAAGAGTCTTTGATTTTTGGAGATAAATTTGCAGGCTATAACGTGTTTAACTTAGGTGCAAGTTATACAGTGAATGATCAGATCCGAATTAATATGGCGGTAAATAACTTATTAGACAAAGATTTTACTGAAGACAATCAAACCTACCAATATGATTCAACTGATAAGAGCGGTAATCCAATTATCGCCAGCGCAACTGCTTACAAATACTTAGACATTGCCTCTGGTATGTCTGGTACTTACCTCCCAGGCCGCAACTACTGGTTATCTATCTCTTATGACTTCTAATCCAGATTTCACATAAGAACCCAAAACCCTGCCCCGGCAGGGTTTTTTAATTCCAAAAACCGATCAAATTAAATCAAAAATACGATTATTCAAATATTCTTATTGATTTATTTCATTAAATACGAACACTCCATAAATATTTTCTTAATTGTTTAGCTTGTTTTAACCAATTTCCATATTGTTACTGAGAATTATTATCACTAAAATTCGCATTACTTATTGAACGCATACAATAAGTCCATCATTACTCTGCATTTGAACTGCGCACTCAAATCATTGTGGTAAGGGAATTTTGTCATTCATATCAGGAAATACACCACCATGGCACAGATTAAGAGCCGTAAACATCAACGCACTGCATCATTCGTTGCCCTTGCAGCCACCCTGCCGCTCATGGCACATGCAACCACAGCAACCGAAGAAGTCACCCAGCTTCCTGAAATCACGGTAAAATCTCAGGCTGAAAATAAATATAAAACCAATCAGCTCAGCTCCGCGAAACAGACCCAGCCACTGGTCGATACCCCACAAACAGTTTCTGTTATTAATCAAACCCTATTAAAAGAACAAGGCGCGACATCACTGGTTGAAGCGCTACGCAACACCCCGGGCATTACCTTACAAATGGGGGAAAACGGCAATACCAGCGCCGGTGATACCTTCCAGATGCGTGGTTTCTCGACCCAAACCTCTACCTATGTCGATGGCATCCGTGATTTGGGCGCAGTCAGCCGCGATGTATTTAACCTGGAACAGGTTGAAGTCGTGAAAGGCCCGGCCGGTGCCGAAGCCGGTCGTGGTTCAGCATCCGGTTATATCAACCTGGTCAGCAAACTGCCACATCTGCAAAACAGTAGCGAAGTCTCTGCCAGCTACAATACCGCAGAAAATGCCCGCCTCTCGGCCGATATCAACCAAGCCATCAATGACAATACCGCTTTTCGTCTCAATGTCATGGGACAAGAAGGCGGCGTGCAAGGCCGTGATGTGCTCGAAAACAACAGTTATGCCATTGCCCCATCTGTTGCCTTTGGCCTGAATACTCCGACCCGCCTGTATTTATATTCACAGCACGTCCGTCAACGTAATATTCCAGACGGCGGTATTCCAACCATTGGTATGGAAGGCTTCTGGAATGCCAATCCGGATATTGCCCAAGCTGGCAAGGTTAATCGTGAAAACTATTATGGCCATGTAGATGATTACGAAGATGTCGATGCCGACATGTTCACCGCGAAAATTGAAAGTGATCTGGCAGATAATCTAAAACTGACTAATATCACCCGTTTGGGTCAAACCCAGATGAACCGAGTCCTGACCGGGATTAACACCATTTCTGCACATGATTCGACCAATCCAGCCGACTGGACCATCAGCCGTTCACGTCAGGGGGTTGATCAGGAAAATAAAATCCTGGCCAACCAGACCACTTTAAATTTGAACCTGAAAACCGGTGCTATTGAACATGATGTGGTAGCTGGCCTGGAATTTTTAAAAGAGCAGCAATACACCCGCAATCTGGCCACCCAAATGCCGGATGGGCCTCCAGTATCCACCACTGAAGCCAACCTGTATAACCCAAACCCCAATGATCCAATGGCCGACCTGATCTATAACGGTGCTTATAGCGATGGTGAAACCCAGACGGCTGCGGCTTATCTGTTTGATACCTTAAAGTTTGGCGAACGCTTCCAGTTAAACGGTGGAGTACGGGTAGATTATTACGAAACTGACTATCAAGGCCTGTCCTTACCTCGCGGCACAAATGCCCTTGTAGCTTCAGATATCAGTGCACATGACACCCTGCTGAGCTGGAAACTTGGCGGTCTGTACAAACCAACTGCTTACAGCAGCGTTTATGCTTCTTATGGCAAATCCTTAACCCCACCGGGCAGCACCAACTTTGTGATGTCTGAGTCGGGCATTAACAGTGCAGCGGCAGAACCGCAAGAAACCCATCATTATGAACTGGGTAGCAAATGGGATCTGCTTGATGGTCGTCTAGCCCTCAATGCCGCAGTCTATCGCACGGAAAATGAAAACCAGTTTACCCAGGATGCGATTACCCAGGAATCCATCCAGGAAGGTAAAACTATTGTCGATGGGGTTGAGCTGAGTGCAGTCGGCCAGATTACCGATGCCTGGAATATTTCTGCCGGTGTGGCGCATATGAAAACCAAACAGGAAGATCAGCAAAGTTTCCGTGACAATGTCATGACCCGTACCGATAGCGTGCGCTGGTCACCGGAATGGACCGCCTCATTATGGACCACCTATGACATTGCCGGCTTTAAACTGGGTCTGGGTGCACGTTATGTCGATGAGCAAAAACGTGTCGTCACCGACAGCACTGCTCCAGCCAATATGCCAAGCATTCCAAGCTATGTGGTATTTGATGCCATGGCCGGTTATCAGTTCAATGAAAATGCCTCACTGAACCTGAATGTCTATAACCTGGCAGATGAAGAATACATCAGCACCTTGAACAACGGCGGTTCGCGTATGACGCTTGGTCAGGAGCGCAGTGCCAGCCTGACCTTTAACTATAAGTTCTAAGTTTTATTTTGTTCTGTTGAAGCAGCATTTATCTGAAATGCTGCTTCATTTTTTATTTGGCTTTATGATGACAGACAGCGCTCTGTCTGAAGGATGATTCAAGTCTCATGATGCTGCATGTTCCTCAAGTTCTCAGTAAAGCGGCCGTGGCTGATATTCGTCAGCAGCTTAACCAGCATACCGCCTGGATTGATGGCCAGCACAGTGCCGGGCCACAGGCAAAAAAAAGCAAACACAATCTGCAATTTGACCCACAGCATCTGGTGTATCCAGCGCTGGCTGAACAGATTGAACAGGCACTGAGACAGCATCCGCTGGTACAATCTGCGACCTTAGCCAAACATATTCTGCGGCCAATGTTTAACTGCTATCAGCAGCAAGGGACGTATGGCAATCATGTCGACAGCGCGGTGCATTATTCGGCTGCACATCAGCAGCTGATTCGTACCGATGTTTCCATGACCTTATTTTTGTCTGAACCGGAAGAATATCAGGGCGGCGAACTGGTGATTGAAGACACCTATGGCGCACATGAAGTTAAACTGGATGCCGGTGATGTGATTCTCTATCCCGCCACCAGCCTGCACCGGGTAGAACCGGTCACTGCCGGGCGGCGCATTGCCGCCTTTACCTGGGCACAAAGCATGATTCGCGATGACTGGCAGCGCAGCATGCTGTTTAATCTGGATATGACCATTGGCCAACTGCGTCAGCAACTTGGCGATAATGAACAAGTGCTGCAACTGACCGCGCATTATCATAATCTGCTGCGTCAATGGGGCGAACTATGACATCTGCCCAGCCACTGCCGCCACTTACCCAGATTCCAGCCTATCTGCAAACCATTGCTGACTATGAAGCTCAGGCCAGCAAACATTTAACGCCGGCCACCTGGCACTATTTACAAGGCGGCGCCATGGATGAGCGCAGCCTGCAACAGAATCTGGACCAGTTTCAGCAGCTGCAACTGCTGCCCAGAATGCTGCGTGACCTAAGCCAAGGCCATACCCGCTGCGAACTGTTCGGGCAGGAATTTCCCCATCCAATTTTTCTAGCCCCGGTTGGCCATCAGCAACTGTTTCATCCACAGGGTGAACTAGCCACTGCCCTCGCAGCAGAAGCGGTGGGCAGTAATCTGGTCCTGAGTCATTTAAGTACTACCGATCTGCGTGAAGTTGCGCCAACAACCCCTCTTAAATGGTTTCAGCTGTATTGGCAAGGCAATCGCGAACAATCGCTGGCACTGGTGCAACTGGCAGAGCAACAACAGTTTAAAGCCATTGTGGTGACCGTCGATTCACCGCATAGCGGCGTTCGTGACCGTGAACGTCGGGCCGGTTTTCAAGTGCCGGCGCATCTGCCTCATCCGCATCTATCTTCCTTTACATCCCCCATCCTCAGGCCAGAGCAACATCCCCTGTTTGATGGTCTGATGCAACAGGCACCGACCTGGGAAGATATCGCCTGGCTGGTACAGCAAACGTCTTTACCGGTGCTGCTCAAAGGCATTGTGCATCCTGAAGATGCTCAACTGGCATTGCAATACGGTGTACAGGGACTGGTCATTTCCAATCATGGTGGCCGGGTGCTAGATGACTGCATTAGCCCACTGACAGCTCTACAGATGATACGCGCACAACTGCCGGCAAATTTTCCCTTAGTGCTGGATGGTGGCATCCGCCGCGGCTCCGATATTTTTAAGGCGCTGGCCTTGGGCGCATCCGCCGTGCTGATTGGCCGGCCGTATATTTATGGTCTGGCAGTAGCCGGTGCGTTAGGTGTGGCGCATGTGATTAAAATTTTGCGGGAAGAACTGGAAGTGACCATGGCTTTAATGGGAACGGCGCGCCTGCAAGAGATCAATAGTCGCTATATTTTTCACAAAAACTAGATCCAGTGAAATTTTTTATCTCCACAACCTTTAATGATGCAAATTAAGAGAATAATTTCCACTTCAGTTGGCTTATATTTATCTTAGGAATTTGCAAGACCGCGAACGGTACCAGCCAGGTAGCAACTCTTTCTGAGAATGTGGACTGATCCTAATATTTTCCGGAAATACGCTTGTAAATTGATACCATAGATACCATCTATATAAGTAGTACGTTGCTTTTTTATAAGCTTAAGCAACCCATGCTTCACAAGGAGTTACCTCATGATGTTGGCTGATCCAAGTAAAAAATATCGTCGCATGTATCAACGTGTTGACTTGCCAGACCGTCAATGGCCGAACAACGAAATTACAAAAGCACCTATCTGGATGAGCACCGACCTGCGTGATGGTAACCAGGCAATTTTCGAACCAATGAGCATTGAACAGAAGTTCAAAATGTTCCAGATGTTGGTGAAAATTGGCTTTAAGCATATTGAAATTGGCTTCCCGTCTGCTTCACAAATTGACTTCGATTTCACCCGTAAATTGATTGAAGAAAACCACATTCCAGATGATGTGTATATCGAGGTTTTGGTTCAGGCACGTGACCATTTGATTCAGCGTACCTTTGAAGCATTGGAAGGTGCAAAACGCGCGATTGTACATATCTATAACTCCAACTCGCCAACCTTCCGTCAAAAAGTCTTGAATGTTGATGTCGCGGGTGCCAAACAGTTGGCCATTAACGCTGCTGAAAAAGTGAAAGAATACGCAGCGCAATATCCAGAAACGGACTGGATTTTCCAGTACAGCCCGGAATGTTTCACCGCAACCGAATTGGAAGTGGCTAAAGATGTCTGTGACGCCGTGACTGAAATCTGGGAAGCTTCTCCTGAAAACAAAGTCATCTTAAACTTGCCTGCGACTGTAGAAGTTTCGACTCCAAACGTATATGCCGACCAGGTCGAGTGGATGCACCGCAACATCAAACGTCGTGACGGGGTGATCATCTCTGTTCACTGTCATAACGACCGTGGCTGTGGTATTGCTGCCTCTGAATTGGCAATTATGGCCGGTGCTGACCGTGTTGAAGGTTGTGTGTTTGGTAACGGCGAGCGTACCGGTAACGTTGACGTGGCAGCAATTGCCTTGAACATGTACACCCAGGGCGTGGCACCAGAATTGGATTTCTCTAACATCAACGAAATTATTGCGACCGTAGAAGAATGTACCGGTTTACCTGTGCATCCACGTCATCCATATGCCGGTGATTTGGTGTTCACGGCGTTCTCGGGTTCACACCAGGATGCAATTAAAAAAGGCTTTGAATACCAGAAAAACGAAGAAATCTGGGATATGCCTTACTTGCCAATCGATCCGAAAGACTTGGGCCGTGACTATGATGCCGTGATTCGGGTGAACTCGCAGTCAGGTAAAGGCGGGATTGCTTACTTGTTAGAATCGAACTACAACGTGGTGTTGCCGCGTCGTGTACAAATCGAGTTCTCGCAAGTGGTGCAGCAAGTGACCGATGAAGAAGGCACTGAAATTTCAGCACAGCAAATCTGGTCATTGTTCCAGCAAACCTATGTCGATGCCAAAGATTCACATTATTCTGCCAAGAGCTATAAATTGTCTGATGACAATGGCAAACAGGTAATTGAACTTGAAGTGGTGGTGAATGGCTCGACACAGCAGTTGCGCGGTGAAGGTAACGGTCCGATCTCGGCCATTTTGGATGCCTTGCAGTTACCAATTGATGTCTTGAACTATGAAGAACGCGGCATCAGCTCGGGTGCCAATGCCAAAGCCTTGGCCTTGGTTGAGTTGCAGGTGAAAGGTACCGGTAAATCTGCCTTTGGTGCCGGGGTGCATGACAACATTGTGACTTCATCCATTGAAGCCATTATTGCCAGCACTAACCGTCTGATTGATCAGGGCGTATTAAGCAAAGAACAATTGGTTGCTGCTGCCGTTTAAGCACATAAAGTACTTTAGAAAGGATACCCCAAGTGGTATCCTTTTTATTTATTCATTCTAAAGATTCTAAGGCGAATTATTCCTGTGTCTTTCCCTGCTAACTCTGTGGGTGTCGTAACGCCACAACAGTTTCAATTTGAAGAGCCGTTAGAGCTGGAATGTGGACGCATTCTGCCACGTTTTGAACTGATGGTTGAAACTTACGGAAGCTTGAATGCCGACAAATCCAATGCCATTTTAATCTGCCATGCCCTGTCCGGGCATCATCATGCGGCGGGCTATCATCATGAAGATGATAAAAAGTCTGGCTGGTGGGACAGCTGTATTGGTCCGGGCAAAGCCATTGATACCTCTAAATTCTTTGTGGTGGCACTGAACAATATTGGTGGCTGTCATGGTTCGACCGGTCCAACCTCACCCAACCCGGAAAATGAAAACCGCCCTTATGGTCCGGATTTCCCGCTGGTGACGGTGCGTGACTGGGTCAAAACCCAGGCCATGCTATCAGACCGCTTAGGCATTCAAAAATGGTATGCAGTGATTGGCGGTTCTTTGGGGGGCATGCAGGCCTTGCAATGGTCGGTTGATTATCCGGACCGTCTGGAAAAATGTGTGATTATTGCCAGTGCGCCAAAACTGTCGGCACAGAATATTGCCTTTAATGAAGTCGCGCGTCAGTCGATTCTTTCTGATCCTGATTTTCATCATGGCCGTTATCTGGAACATGACAGCTATCCAAAACGTGGCCTGATTCTGGCGCGGATGGTCGGACACATCACCTATCTGTCTGAAGAAGCCATGAAGCAGAAATTTGGCCGTGACCTGAAACTGGGCAAATTCATGTACGGTTTCGATGTCGAGTTTCAGGTGGAAAGCTATTTGCGCTATCAAGGTGAACAGTTCAGCCGTAACTTTGATGCCAACACCTATTTAATTATGACCAAGGCGCTGGATTATTTTGATCCGTCGCGTGAATACGAACAGTCGCTGGTACAGGCCATGGCCCATACCCAATGCCAGTTCCTGGTGATTTCGTTTACCACCGACTGGCGTTTCTCGCCTTCGCGTTCACAGGAAATTGTCGATGCGCTGATTAGCAACCATAAACCGGTCAGCTATTTAGATATTGATGCCGAACAGGGCCATGACTCCTTCCTGTTCCCGATTCCGTTATATGTCAAATCTTTAAGAGCATTTTTGGGAGGTGCAGAACACCTCAAGGCAACCCCGCAGGAGGCTGTGTAATGCGTATTGATCAGCAACTTGCCGAAAAGTGGATTAAGCCCGGTTCCCGCGTTTTAGACCTCGGTTGTGGTGATGGTGAACTGCTGGCCCACATGAGTAAAAAGCACAATATTCGTGCTTACGGCCTGGAAATTGACCAAGAAAAGATTGCAATTGCCGTCAGTCGGGGGTTAAATATCATCCAACAAGACTTAAACCTCGGTTTAAGCCGCTTTGCCGACCAGTCTTTTGACTATGTGGTCATGGCACAAGCCTTGCAAGCTGTAGATGCACCTGACGTATTATTGCGTGATATGGTGCGTGTCGGAAAACAGGCGATTATTACCTTTCCGAACTTTGCCCACTGGAGGACCCGTTCTTTCCTGGCACTGAAAGGAAAAATGCCGGTTTCAGAAGCTTTGCCGTATATGTGGTACAACACCCCGAACATCCACCTCTGTACTTTCCGTGATTTCGAAGCACTCTGTGCTGAAAACAATATCCGTATTATTAATCGACTCGCTGTGAATGGGGATCAACAAGTTAGTTTACTCAGTAAACATATCCCGAATCTGTTTGGTGAAGTCGCAATTTATCGAGTGAGCGCTCTATGAAAAAATTATTATTAAGCACGACGCTACTGGTTGGACTTTTTAGCCTGCAGGTGCATGCAGATTATGTGGCACCAGGCAGCTCGGTGTCGAGCCAGGCCGCCCAGTATTCGGTGATGGACATTCAGGGTCTGATTAAAGCCGCCAAAGCCGGTCAGGCCGGTGCGCAGTTCTATCTGGCAACCAAATATCTGCATGGTCAGGATGTCGCCAAAGATGAACGTCAGGCCTTTGCCTGGTATAAAGCCGCTGCCGATCAGGGACTGTCTTCAGCCCAATTGAACGTAGGCCGTATGCTGGCTGATGGCATTGGCACCAAAAAAGATGAAGTCCTGGCCCGTCAGTATTTTGAAAAAGCGGCCAGTCGCGGTGATAACCGTGCCAGCTTTAACCTGGCGATGATGGAAGAGAAAAAGAAAAACTATATGGGCGCTTATCAGTGGTATGAACTGTCTACCCGTGATGGCATGCTCGACAATAAAGTAATTTCTTTATCTGAAGGCAAAAAAACGGCCTTGGCCGCCAACCTGACCCAAGAACAGATTCGTCAGGCACGTGACCGTGCCGACAAATGGATTCAGGCACAATAAGCCAGGTTCAAAAACACTAGCACCTTCGGGTGCTTTTTTCATGCCTGCTGTCTGGCGGTTTTCGGTTAAACTAGCCTGCATGTTTTCAATCATGAGTAATTCGAGATGACTGCACCTGCTTGGCTCTCTCAAGTCACCCTGGTTCTGGCCAGCAATAACAAAGGCAAAATTGCGGAATTTGAAAAACTGTTTGCAGAACTGAATTTACCGGTTGATGTCATCCCGCAAGGCCAACTCAATATTGAAGATGCCATTGAAGATGGTCTGAGCTTTGTTGAAAATGCGATTATTAAAGCGCGTCATGCCTCTAAAATTTCTGGCAAGCCTGCGATTGCTGATGATTCTGGGATTTGCGTACCGGCACTGGGCGGCGCACCGGGAATTTACTCTGCCCGTTATGCTGGCGCACATGGCAACGATGCTGCCAATAATGAAAAACTGCTGGCAGACTTACAGCCTTTACGCAAAGACGGAACCGCTATTGAAGGCATGTTTGTCTGTGTTCTGGCCCTGGTGCAGCATGCCGAAGATCCTTTACCACAAATTTTCCAGGGCATCTGGCAAGGTGAAATTCTGGATGCACCACGTGGTGAAAATGGTTTTGGTTATGATCCACTGTTCTGGTTACCGGAGCTGGGTATTTCCAGCGCCGAGATGAGCAAGGAAGAAAAAAATAAGATCAGCCATCGAGGTCAGGCGATGCAGCTGTTTAAAGCGAGTTTGGAGAAGTAACATCCTTTTAAAACTCCTCCCTTTGAAAAAGGGAGGCTGGGAGAGATTCTTCTATACATCTTTCTTCTGACGCTAAAATATTGCTCATTTCTACAAAGGGTTTCCGTAAATCCCCCTCTTTAATAAAGAGGGACTTTCAAAAACTTTTATACCCTCTCTCTAACTCTCTCCCAAAGGGAGAGAGAACTTTTTGATTTATAAACCCGGCACCAATATATGCACCACCACGCCATATACGCCAATCAAAATTGCACTGGCAATCGTTCCTGAGGCAATATATTTGGCCGAATCACCGGTGCCCTGATAATGGGTTTCTAGTGCCACAATATTGGCAGCCGGTGGCAGCAGGAAAAACATCAGCATGACGGCATAAATCAAGGTCTGCTGCGGAATGGGTAAACACCAGTACGCCACAGCACATAGCAACAAGGCCAGCGGAATACGTGCGACCAGTAAACCCAGGCTACGCTTTAAGTCAGCCCAGCCAATCCGAACTTTACTCAGCCACATCCCCAGCACGCACATGCCGGCAAAGGTCACCAGTACTTTATTGCTTTGGTAAATCACTTGTAGCCAGGTCTGATGTTCAAACTGGCTCACATCCCAAAAAGATAGAATACCCGCCAGACTCAGGGCAATCACCGGCGGTGAAAGCAGCACATTTTTAACAATAAACTTTAATTCTTGCCGGGTTTGGCTCACCGCCATCACCGCACAGACATTGCCAAATAAGGATCCGCCAATATACAGCGCCACAATAATACTGCTGGCCGCAGGTCCAAACAGGGCCAAGGCAAAGGGAAAACCCAGCCAGGCCCCATTTAAATAACTGAAGCACAGTGCGATCAGTTTATCTTTTTGCAAGACATAAAAGACCGCAAAGAAAAGGATGGAACTGATCAGACTAAAACCAATCAGCCACAAGCTGCCGTCCTGATAAAACACCATGTTGTAGATAATCAGTAACGGAATAAACAGCCGGGCCAGTAACATCGCTAGCACCGGACGCAACGGCTTTAAATACGCGACCCCGAAGTATCCAATCAGAAATGAAATTAGCGGAAGCAGCAGCGCCATGCGGGTACACAGGAAGGCAGAAAAGTGGTGATTATCCTAACATAATTGATGGCACAACATGCTTTTAGCCCATCTGCTGTCTTTGAATCGCAATATTCCTGTCACCTCGCTGTCATCTAGACCTGTTGAGATATGTCTTGAATTAAAAAGAGGTAAATATTATGGCTGGTTTATCGATCTGGCACGTTCTGATTTTTGCAATTGTGGTAATTCTTCTGTTTGGTACATCTAAACTGAAAAACCTGGGTAAAGATGTGGGCGGTGCGGTTAAAGACTTTAAAAAATCAATTAAAGATGATGAAACGACCACTGCGGCCCTAAACGAGCCACGTACCATTGAACATCAAGCGACATCATCTGATGTTAACACGACTGTAAAACAATAATTTTTCAGGTAATTTTGTTATGCTCAATATTGGAATGGCGGAGCTGCTGTTTTTCGGCATCATTGCATTATTGGTGCTGGGTCCAGAAAAGCTGCCTGAAGCTGCACGTTTTGTTGGAAAGTGGTACGGCAAAATTAAACGTACCATCAGCAATGTGCAAAATGATATTGATCGGGAACTTCGACTTTCTGAACTGCGTGAACAGATGCAACAGGAAATGGCACGTATTCAGGAACTTGAGCAAAAAATGCAGTCTCAGATGCATGAGCTAAAACAACAAAAAATATTCGCGGAAGAACAACCGAACCAGACCGCTGCAACGGATAATAAAAATTTGCCGACGCGTTATACCTTTATTGCCCCGCAACCTTCGCTGTTGCTGCGTCCTCAGCATCAACCGCTAACCGCGACTGAAGCTATCCCTCCGACCACGTCACAATTTACCGATTATAAGGTGGCTGTATGAGTCAAAGTTCTCCTTCTCAATTGCCAGCGACGACAGTGGGCGAGCAGGCTGCTTTAGAAGAAATGCCGATCACCAAACATCTGGTGATTCTGCGCAAGCATTTATTTAAGATTGTGGGCCTGGTTATTGCGCTGTTTTTCTGCTTATTGCCTTTTGCCAATCGCACCTATCAGATTTTATCTGAACCGCTGCGTGCGCAGTTGCCGACCTCATCGACCATGATTGCTACCGATGTCACGGCCACCTTTATGGCACCGTTTAAGCTAAATTTTTTTGTGGCGTTGATGATTGCGATGCCGTTTATTATTTATCAGCTGTGGGCTTTCGTAAAACCGGCCTTATATGAAAAAGAGAAAAGTCTGGCATTGCCATTGCTCATAAGCAGTATTGCCCTGTTTTATATTGGGATTTCATTTGCTTACTTTATTGCACTGCCGTCAATTCTGCACTTTTTCATCAGTGTGTCACCGGAAACAGTTGCCCCGATGACGGATATTAATAGCTATCTGACTTTTTGTTTGAAACTGTTTTTGGTGTTCGGGTTTACCTTTGAAATTCCGATTATTACCCTATTGCTGATTTTAATTGGTGTGGTTAGTACCCAGCAGCTGGTCGAAAAACGTCGCTTTATTATTGTTGGCTGTTTCTTTGTTTCGATGTTTGTGACCCCACCGGATGCGCTGTCGATGATTATGCTGGCCATTCCAATGTGGATGTTATTCGAATTGGGCTTATTTGCAGGCAAGCTGATTGAAAAGCGTCGGCTGGCTGCAGAATAAGTTTTTACAAACCCGATTAAAAAAGAGCAGCTCCGGCTGCTCTTTTTTATTTTAGTAAACCATTGTTCTTATTTAACTTTTTTGAAATATTTTCTTCAAGGTACTGTCATATTCAGCGGGTAGTTTATTTCTAGCTTTTAAGCAGCAACCAAGCCATTAAAGAAAAGCTAGGACTTTTAAATGAACAACGATGAAATGATTCCGTGTCAGGATCTGACCGAAGATAGTAACACTTCAAATAATACGCATTTTCAAACGATTCTTGATCAACATATGAATCGTCGTGGTTTTATTGCAAAAACTACAAGTGGGGCAATGGCATTAGCATTTGCAGCAAGCGTGAGCGGCTGTTCAGATGATGATAATGATTCTGCTAATTCAGGTGAAAATCCAACTACTCCTCCAGACACAACCTCTCCTGACCAGCATGAGTGGAGCGATCTGAACGCCCGCCCGAATAAATTAACCTTTGAACCTGTGAGAAAAAATACAGCGAACTTCTTCAGTGTTCCTGCAGGCTACCAGCTAAAAGTGTTATATGCAGTAGGCGATCCAATTAACCCTACTTATCCAGAAAAAACCGATGCTGAACTACCATCAGGTGCATCTTATCAATTCCGTGCCGGCGATAACCATGATGGTATGAGCTTCTTCGGTATGCATCCAACCAACAAAAACTATGCTGCCAAAGAATCAAAACAAGGCTTGCTGGTATTAAACCATGAGTATCTGCAGCAATCTCAGTTACATACCCCTGTGGGCACGATTTCAGTAGATGGCATCCGCCCTGAAGATCAGGTTTTACGTGAAGTAAATGCTCACGGTGTATCTGTTGTTGAAATTAGCAAAGATGAAAATACCCAAGACGTTAAAATTAATTTAAATTCTGAATTTAACCGTCGTATTACTGCCGCAACTGAAATGGAAATCCGTGGTCCAGCGCGCGGTTCTGATCTGGTTAAAACCCGATTCTCTCAAGACGGTACTTTAACACGTGGTACATTTGCAAACTGCGGTAACGGTTATACACCTTGGGGGACATATCTGACTGCAGAAGAAAACTGGAGCGGTTATTTCGCTCGTCAAGCCAATGACACACGTGCCATTGCAAAAGAAGAAATTGCCTTATCACGTTATGGTCGTGGTGGTGCTAATGCCCGTTCTTCGCAATATTTATGGAATACGCCAGTTGCCGAGTTAACTGGTGACAAAGATCTGTATGATCGTTGGGATATTTCAGTTAAAGGTGAAAACGCGCTAGCAGACTACCGTAATGTCATGAACACTTGTGGCTTTATTGTTGAAATTGACCCGTTTAGCGCAACTGAACGTCCAGTAAAACGTACTGCACTCGGCCGTTTTGCACATGAAGATTGTCGTTGTAGTAACCCGATCCCTGGTCAGCCATTAGCGTTCTATATGGGTGATGATGCGACAGGTGAATATATCTATAAGTTCGTATCAGATGCAGTGTGGGACCCTAAAGATGTCAACGGCGGCTATGCCGCTGGCGACAAATATATGAATAACGGTACATTATATGTTGCCAAGTTCAATGATGATGGTACCGGTGAATGGTTAGAACTGTCGCATAACCAGAATGGCCTCACCTCTGCGAATGCAATCTATCCTTTCTCCGGTCAGGATGATGTCGTTGTTCATGCCCGTCTTGCTGCAGACCACGTTGGTGCAACCAAAATGGACCGCCCAGAATGGGTTGCAGTGAACCCTGAAAATGGCGAAGTTTATGTCACCTTAACCAATAACAGCAGCCGTGGTCGTTCGTATCCAACTGATGCCGCTAACCCACGTAGCTATATTGACTTCAAGGGCACAAGCGCAAGTAGTTCCGGAAACATGAATGGCCATATTATTCGCTTCCGTGAAGAAGGCGACACGGTAGCCGCTACAGCATTTAAATGGGATATCTTCTTATTTGGTGCTGAAGCACGCGCTGAGTCAAACATCAACCTGTCTGGTCTAGACGATATGAACGACTTCTCTAGCCCGGATGGTATGTGGTTTGACCCACGTGGTATCCTTTGGATTCAAACCGATGATGGTCAATATACAGATGAAACCAACTGTATGATGCTTGCAGCACTTCCAGGTTCAGTCGGTGATGGCGGTACCGCGATTGCAGCAAGTACCAAAGCAGGTGGTCAAGAAACAATTGTGGGCGCACAGCTTTCTAATGACCGTGTCCGCCGCTTCCTGGTTGGTCCATCTGGCTGTGAAATTACCGGGGTAACCATTACACCTGACTATAAAGCGATCTTTGTCAATGTTCAGCATCCAGGTGGTGCTTGGCCAGCAAACCAAAGTACCCGCTACAGTGCGTTAGGTAAAGTTCCTCGTTCAGCTACTGTAGTCATCACCCGTAAAGACGGTGGTCCGATTGCAGGTGAGGCACTAGAGCAAGCATAAAACGCTTTCTCTTAAGCATCCTTAAACTTAAAAATACCGGCTTGATGCCGGTATTTTTTATTTCTGTAGTGGAATATTCAGCTCCACGATCTGTCCGGCGGTTTCACCCTGCTGGCTTTTCTCTAACCAGTGCCATTGCTGAGCATTTAATCTTAAAATATTGGAACAGCGTGTACCATACGCCGGACTCTGAATAAAGGTCGACGACAATAACTCTTCCAGCTCGACAGAAATACCGGTTTCTGGCAATAAATCTGCAATCACCTTGCGTTCATCTTCCAGAATATCCCAGGCAGCATGCTGCAGATCTGCTTCTGGCATCTGGGCTTGCTGTAACATCGGTAAAAATTCCTGGGTAAAGCGTTTACGCAAATGGCCAGTTTTTTCCCAGTGCTCGCCCATTAAGCCATTGGACACTACATATACGCCTTTGGCTAGTACTTGCGGCGCTTCCCCTCGGTTGCTCATATACACCGCCTGTTCCCGGTCGCCGACAAATAAATTAAAGCCGGCATAATCGCACTGGCGCGGCTCCAAGGCTTGCGCAAAGCGAATTGGACTTAATTCAGATTCTAGAAAATCCTGAATCAGATGCCCGCGTGAAGTCGGATAATTGTGCTGATCCTGTCCATTACGAAAATTGGTAACAATGGCCCAGCGGCCGCTGGCGGTCACGCCCATCCAGGTGCCACCCGACTGCAAGTCCTGTCCGGCATAAATCGGGCTATTTTCCCAGGCATGCAACGCCGCAGTCGGACGCTGATAAAACTCATCACGGTTTGAAATTAAACATAAAGGCAGCTCATCCAGAACCTGCCAGGCAAAGGCCACAATACACATAATTTCCTGCTCGCTATCTTTACACATTGAATGTACAACATTTTTCATCTTATTCAGCTAAAATCTGTGCAAAACAGAATGACAAGGAACAGGAATGCTGACCTATCCAAATATTGATCCGGTGGCGATATCGCTGGGTCCCTTACAAGTCCACTGGTATGGACTGATGTATTTACTGGCCTTTTTATTTGCCTGGGGTCTGGCCACTTATCGCGCCAAGCAGCGTGGCTGGACACCGGACATGGTTTCGGACCTGATCTTTTACGGCGCGCTGGGTGTGGTCATTGGTGGCCGCGTCGGCTATGTGTTCTTTTATGGCTTTGAGCAGTTTCTGGCCAATCCGGTGTGGCTGTTTCAGGTCTGGACCGGGGGCATGAGTTTCCACGGTGGTTTCCTGGGGGTCATGCTGGCCATGCTGTTCTGGTGTAAAAAATACCAGATGACCTGGTTCCAAACCCTGGACTTTATTGCACCCTGTGTCCCGACCGGGCTCATGTTTGGACGTATCGGCAACTTTATTGGTGGCGAGTTATATGGCCGTCCGGTCAGTGATCCAAACTTTGCACTGGGCATGATTTTCCCGACCGATCCACTACAGCTGGTACGTCATCCATCACAGTTGTATCAGGCGCTGTTTGAAGGGCTGCTGTTATTTATTCTGCTGTGGTGGTTCAGTTCCAAACCGCGTCCACGTATGGCGGTTTCGGCACTGTTCCTGATTGGTTATGGTCTGGCGCGTTTTGTGGTGGAATTCTTCCGCGAACCGGACAATGGTCAGCTATTTATTGCCTGGATGAGTAAAGGCCAATTCCTGAGTCTGCCAATGATTCTGGTCGGTCTCTGGATGATGTGGTACGCCTACCAGAAAAAAATCTATGACTGGGGCCCACAGAAAAATAGTTAAACCGGAGCGAGGCATTGGCCTCGCTTTTTTTATACCATTTTTGCTAAAGTGCATGCACCCTTGCACAATTCATCTGGTGGGCTATGCTCGAATTCTGGTTTAATCCCAACGTATCCGTACTGCAAAAACTCATGCTGTTTATTCTGATTGCAGTGGTCACCGGCGTTTTATACTGGATGCAACCGCTGGCCTATGATGCCATCCTGATGTTTATGGGCACCGGAATTATTTTTCTGATTTGCCGTTACTGCAAAATTCATTTTGCGGCACAACGTCCCACCGGTTTACTGTATCGCCTGCTGACCTGGATTCCGATTGCCCTGCTGTTGGCACTAATTTTCATGAATATGCAACAGGGTGAAATTTTATTACCGGGTGCACAAGGACTTGGCTTTATGGCTCTGGCAATTTGTCTGTTCTCGCCACTGTCATTGCTGCATCAACATCAGGATCAGGCATAAATGCTCAGTTTCTGGTATTCCGCGCGTTGTCATCGTCAGCTCAAACTGATGATCTGTATTGGTACCTGTCTGCTGATTTATCTGGCCTCGACGCAGGCACAGCTGCCACCGTTTTGGGTCATCCTCAGTCTGATTCTGGGCATGGGCTTACATCTGCTGTATCAATGGAGCAATCGTCGTTCCTGGCCAGAACATCAGCGCAGACTGATGTACGGGGGATTGAATCTGGCACCACTGCTCCTGCTGGCCGTATTGCTGCTGTTTCTACCGAAAATGCAACTTTGGGCCATGGCCTTGCAAGCACTCGGCTTTATCTTGGTAGGACTGTTTATGGTGTCGATCTACCAGCAACGTGCCAAACGGTTTGACTCCTAAGCTTTATTTTCCTGTCCAATTTTTTGCATTTTAATAACCTGTGTAGCAGTTGCTGCACAGAAAACCGGGCTGAATTTACACTGCATACATGCCGAAACAGGAGCGCTAACAACAATAACCCGAATCCCGTTCAGCCTGCTTAGAATAACTGCAGTCTTTATGAAAATAATTCAGGAAGTTGTTTATGAATTCAGAACTGAACACCATTTCCGGTTTTAACCTGCAACGTTATTTGGGCACCTGGTACGAAATTGCCCGTTTGCCAATGCGCCATGAACCCGAAGACAGTACCGATATTTCCGCCACCTACAGCCTGAATGAAGATAGCAAAGTGCGTGTGCAAAACCGCCGTCTGGATGGTCAGGGTCAACTAGATGAATCGATTGGTGAAGCCACCCCGGTCGATGCTGAACATGGCAAGCTGGAAGTCAGCTTCTTGCCAGAAGGCCTGCGCTGGATTCCGTTTACCAAAGGTGATTACTGGATTTTAAAACTTGATCCGGAGTATCAGACCGCACTGGTCGGTGACCCGAGCCGCAAATACTTATGGTTGCTGCATCGTCATCCACAGCTGGATGAAGCCACACAAAATGAATATCTGGCGCAGGCCAAAAGTCTGGGTTATGACCTGAGTGATCTGATTTACACCCCGCACACCGGCCGGCCAACCGCATAAGCTGCCACTATTTTGCTGAGGCATCTTTTTTAAGATGCCTTTTTTAATGATGATGAATATTCATCTCGGCCCGGCATCAATGTTATGATGGCTGCACTTTTATGTGCTCATTTAAAGCCAAGATCTTCAACACAGCCAGCCTTTTGCGCTGCAATGAAGGTCGACACAGGAGCCACATCACTATTTGATTGAGAGAATTTCATGCGCCAATATCTTGACCTGTTACAATATATCCTTGACCACGGCGGCGACAAAGGCGACCGTACCGGCACGGGAACCCGTTCTGTATTCGGTCATCAGATGCGCTTTGATCTGTCTCAGGGTTTTCCGCTGTTAACCACCAAAAAAGTGCATTTCCGTTCAATTGTGATTGAACTGTTATGGTTCCTGAAAGGTGATACCAACGTTCAGTATCTGCAGGACAACAAAGTTACGATTTGGGATGAATGGTCAACGGCAGAACAGACGGCGCGTTTCGGCCGTCCTGAAGGCGAGCTTGGTCCGGTATATGGCCATCAGTGGCGTAACTTTGGCGCCAGCAAAAATGCCGATAACAGCTATAATCAGGATGGTTTTGACCAGATTTCCTGGCTAATCAATGAGATTAAAACCAACCCGAATTCACGCCGTTTAATTGTATCGGGCTGGAATCCGCAGGAAGCCGGTCAGGTGGCATTACCACCTTGTCATACCCTGTTCCAGTTTTTTGTTCATAACGGCAAACTCTCTTGCCAGCTGTATCAGCGTAGTGCCGATGTCTTCCTGGGTGTACCATTCAATATTGCTAGCTATGCGCTGCTGACCCATATGATTGCCCAGGTATGTGATCTAGAGGTTGGTGATTTTGTCTGGACCGGCGGCGATACCCATTTATATGCCAACCATTTTGAACAGGCACAACTGCAACTCAGTCGTGAACCGCTGGGGCTGTGCCAGCTGAAACTGAACCCGGACGTCAAAGATCTGTTCGCGTTTAAATTTGAAGATATTGAAATTGTCGGTTATGAGTCACATCCGGCAATTAAGGCCCCGGTAGCGGTTTAAAGCCAATTAATTCCGGACAAATGCCCCATCCCCCTTTCATCGAGGGGGATTTTACATTTTAATAGGGTTAATTTTTCGCATGAGATATGGATGAAACAGCATGGCATTTCAAGGTTTAGAAGTTGTACACGTGGTGGCCATGGATCAGCAGCGCTGTATTGGAAAAGCCAATGATTTGCCATGGCATATTTCTGCCGACTTAAAACATTTTAAGGAAATTACCCAGGGCGGCGTGGTAGTGATGGGCCGTAAAACCCTGGAATCAATGGGTCGTGCCTTACCGAAACGTGTCAATTGGGTGATTACCCGAGATCCAAATTGGGCCTTTGAGGGCACCAAAGTCGCCTATTCAATTGAAGAAGCTTTAACTCAGGCCGTGGCTGATGTGCAGGCTTCAGAAAAGCCGGACAGTATTTTTATTATTGGCGGTGGTGAAATCTTTAAACAGACCATGGATATTGCCGACCGTCTGGAACTGACCCATGTCGAGCTGGATGTGCAGGGCGATGCACATTATCCGGAAATTCCGGCAGCGTTCCAGAAAGTCAGTGCCGAGCAACATTTGGATGACAAAACTGGCATTGCATTTGAGTTTGCCAGCTACCGAAAATAAAGCTTATTTTTCTGAATGAATTCATCAGCATGCAGACACCCCAACAGCCCGAACTGGCACAGCGTTTGATTCAAGGCAGTTTGCATGGCCTGTTTAGCCTGTTTGTAATTGGCAGCTCGATCTGGCTGGTGCTGATTTTGTGGTTTCAGCAGCCGTTTGGACTGCTGTTTAGCCGGATCCTGATTGGCCTGTGGATTGCCTTTGCCATGAGCATTCTGGGCATCTATATCAGCCGGCATCTGATTAGCCGTAAACTGGATGTGCTGATTTATCTGCTGGTGTTTCTGTGCAGCCAGCTCTGGTATTTTGGCCTGCCACCTCGCCAGGACCGCGACTGGAATCCCGAAGTGGCGCAGCTGTTACATTCCGAGCGTCACGGCGATCAGGTGATTCTGCACAATGTGCGTAACTTTGACTGGCATAGCGATGGTTCCTACGAGCAGCGCTGGGAAAGTCGGCGTTATGACCTGAACCAGATTCGGGGCGTCAATATCATCACCTCCTACTGGATGGGACCACAAATTGCCCACACCCTGGTCAGTTTCGATTTTGCCAATGCCGCACCGCTGACTTTTTCGATTGAAATCCGCAAAGAACGCCATGAAGAATTTTCTTCGCTGGGCGGATTCTTCCGCAAATATGAACTGAGTCTGGTGGCAGCGGATGAAAAAGATATTATCTATACCCGCAGTAATATTCGCGGCGAACAGGTCTATTTTTTCCCGCTGAAGATGCCACGGGACATGCAAAAAGCCCTGTTTCTAGAATATCTGGCCAAAGCCGATGAACTGGCACAACAGCCCAAATGGTATAACACCCTGACCAGTAACTGCACTACCCTGGTCTTTGACATGGTGCAGGCAGTATCCAACCAGACCTTGCCCACCGATTATCGCCTGCTAGCTTCGGGTTATTTACCCAATTATTTGTATGATTTACAGGCGCTTGATCAGAGCTTGAGCATTGAAAGCTGGTATCAGCGCGCTTATATCAATCCACGTGTGGAACAGCCGGGCCAGCTGGATAGTGCACAATTTTCAGCACTAATCCGGCAGGGTTTGCCCGCGCCATCCGCTCCTGGCGCTCCGTCAAATCAATGATACAATTTTAACTGGCGATCAAATTTAAAATTGGTTTAGATACATCCATCAGCTTTAAAATAAAGAAAAATCCATATGCTTAAACATCTTGCTGCCGTTGCCCTTTTAGGTTCAGCCCTAGTTTTTAGCGGCTGTGAAACTTTACCAACCCCGGGTGCTACCGTTGAAACTGCCAATCTTGTCCAGCTGCAAAACCGCACTTGGATTGTGACCCAGATTGGCAATACCGCGGTTCGCACCGAACCGACTGCCCACAATATTCCAAGCCTGCAATTTGATAGCGCCACCCAACGCGTTAGCGGTGCCGATGGCTGTAACCGGATTATGGGCAGCTACAGCGCCGGCCGTGACACGCTAACGCTAAGCCAAATGGCTGGCACCCGTATGGCCTGCCTCAACAGCAATGGCATTGATCAGAAATTCAATGAAGCACTGGCCAAAGTGACCCATTATCAGGTCTTTGGTAAAACCCTGAAACTGCTGGATCGTTATGGTAATTTGCTGATTCAGCTGGAAAGTGCCGTACAACCGCGTTAATACCGCACCGGCCTGCCTCTTTGTAGGCCTTTTTTATGAACGATTGAAAACAGAAGGCTGACCCTATGCAACAGGCAATTTTTGGTGGTGGATGTTTCTGGTGTACCGAAGCGGTATTTCTCCAACTGCGCGGTGTGGCCAAAGTGGTGAGTGGCTATGCCGGCGGCCAGATGGACAATCCGAATTATGAAGCGGTATGCAATGGTGATACTGGCCACGCCGAAGTCATTCTGATTGATTTCGATGACAGTCAAATCAGCTATACCCAGCTGTTAAATGTGTTCTTTGCCACCCATGACCCGACCACGCTTAACCGTCAGGGCAATGATGTCGGCAGCCAGTATCGTTCGGTGATTTATTATTTAAATCCGGAGCAGCAGCAACAGGCCGAACAGATGATCCAGCAGCTCAAAGCCGAGGACATTGCTGTGGTCACCGAAGTGACCGCTGCACCGCGTTTTTATCCGGCAGAGGCCTATCATCAGAACTTCTTTGCCAATAACCCGACGCAAGGCTATTGCAACTTTGTAATTCCACCCAAACTGATGAAGCTGCACAGCAAGTTTCAGGATTTACTCAAAGACTGAAACCAGGAAGGCTCGAAAAGCGCCATAAAAAAGGACTGTAATTGCAGTCCTCGTCGTCTGGGGAGGCGGTTAAGCCTGAACAAAAGTGCTCCAGACAAATTCCCGGGTTTTGCCCTGCAAACGCATACTTAACTGGTCATTGGCCTTTAAGGCACCCACCCCGGCCGGAGTACCGGTCATTACCACATCGCCCGGTTCCAAACTAAAACTGTGGCTAATTTCAGCCAGTAGCGCACCAATTTCAAAAATCAGCAGCGCGGTATGCCCCTGCTGACGCAGTTCGTCATTAATATGCAGCGTATAGTGCACATCTTTCCAGTCATTAATTTCTGCAACATCGACCCAGTCTGCCAGTACACAAGCCCCATCAAAGGCTTTGGCTCGTTCCCATGGATGGCCTTTCTGTTTCAGTTCATCCTGCAAGTCACGCAAGGTGAGGTCCAGCCCCAAAGTCACCGCCCCCACGGCCTGCAAGGCTTTTTGCGGATCGGTTTCTGCCTTTAAGGGCTGGTCAATACGCAGGCTGAGTTCACATTCATAATGACAGCTGCCCCAGGCCGGATTCCAGGCAATCCCGGCAGATAACGGACGCAGGCTGCTCGGCGGTTTGATAAACAGCACCGGACGATCAGGAACCGCATTGCCCAGTTCTTTGGCATGATCCGCATAACTGCGACCCACACAGACAATTTTCGATGGACGTGTATTCATGATCTTCCCTCTTATGATGTGATGGTTTTAACAGGCTTATTTTTTAAAGGTATTTTCAAACAGGGTCTGATCGGCTGTGCTTTCAAACACGCGTTTTGGCACAATAATCACCATGCGGTTTTTCAGCTCAATCATATAGGTCAGCTTGCCTGAAGCAAAATTCTGCACTTCGTTATAATGCACCACTTTGTCACGGCCATTGGCAGAAATCTCGGCATAATCCTGATACAGCGCAATGCCCTGTTCGCTTTTTCCAAACTGGTATTTGACAAACTGACGCTTAAACATCATTGGCAGGAACCAGTAGCGCATCAGCATCTGTAGCACCAGAAAAAATACCCCCAGCGCCAGATAGTAACGACCTACACCATCGAGGCCCAAATAAATGCCCCAGGCAATAATCCCGACACTGATTAACGGGGTAATAAAACGGGTAAACTGTTTTTTACCAAAGGTGGCCAGAGCAAAGCCATCCTGAGATTCTTCCAGATTTAAAAAATAACGTAGCGACAAGGCAGGCTTGAGTTCCGACATCGGCTCATCATCAAATCAGTTAAATTACGCTAAATATTACACCAGAATAGGTGATTTCCTTATTCTTTTTCTCGCCAGTGCTGTCATGATGATGCTGCAACCACCATTCAAAAAATAACCCGATTCAAAACGGGATGATTCGCTCACCTCCACAGCAAAAACAGGATGTTTTATGCCACAGACGCACACCCGATTGATCGCCCTGCTTTGCAGTCTGCTGCTGCCGGTTTCTGCCTGGGCCAGTTTAGTTCGCTGGACAGGAAAAATGCCAGGCAGTTTACAAGGCTATGGCAGCAGTGCCGAGCAGCTGGCCGCGCTGACCGGAGATGGAATTCTGATTTATGCGCATGCCGCGCAACCGATTCAGCTGCCAACTTTCGCATCCACAAAACGCGGTAAATTTTATAGTGCTGCGGTGGTGCTGCCAGTGCCCAGTCACAAAGTTGCGGCGCTGCTGAGTGATTATTCAGGCTATGCCCAGCTGTTTCCGACCTTAAAAAGCGCCAAGATGCTGGAGCAGCGCCAGCACATCAGTCAGGTCAAATACCGGATTCATATTCCCACGCCCATTCCGGTGCTGAACTTTAAAGACGATGTGATTCTGCAACATCAGCGCACCGACAACAGTATTGAAACCCTGGTGATTGACGCACCCATTCCGTATGGCGCCGGAAAAATAGAATGGTTTGCCTTGTCGGCCCATCAGACGCTGGTCACGGTCACGCACTGGGGAGATTTGGCGCAGCCCAAAGGCTTTTTATTTCGTAACATCCTGAATGCCCTGCCCGATGCCAAACTGGGCCTGCCGGCCGGCACCAATGCCTTTATTCTGGAAGCACTGCAACGTAAATTTAAAAGCACAACACCCCGAGCCTTACCCGCCGGCGACGTACCAGCCCCTGAATTAAGTGTCAGCCAGATGAACAAAATCCGGCAGATCAGCCAGAAATCACAAGAACCCGTATCCTTTATTTTACCGGCCTATCAGGTGTCCTATGGTGCAAAGCAGGAAATCATGCGTTTTAGCAGCAGCTATCAGTACTATGCCCAGCCGGCCAGCAAGCTAAAACCCTGGCTTGAACCGCAGGCCTACCAGCACCTGTTTCCACGGCAAATTAAAAAAGTTCATATTCAGCAGCCCTCTGCCCGGCAGCTGGATGCCAACTATAAAATTTCGGTCGGACTGGGCGTGATCCAGATACCGTTTGATTTTAAACTGCGTTTTCAGGCACAAGGCGCTCTGGAGCAGCAGTTTCAGGCGGTGGGGGGAGATTTACGCTATGTGCAAGGCGGCATGCAGATTTTGCCGCAAGCCGAGGGCAGTTTACTGAATGTGACCAGCGCCATGAACATTGATGCGCAGGCACCGTTTTTATTACGCGCCATGCGCAGTATGCCGTATCACGAGCTGCTGCCGGCATTGGGTGGCAATACCGTGCTGACCTTAAAGATTCAACAGAAGATCAAATAATGCGGGAATGTTTTAGTAAATTATAGACACAAAAAAACCGCAACATGTGCGGTTTTTTCAGAATTCTTTATCAAGATTGGTGCGCTCAGAGAGATTCGAACTCCCGACCCCTTAGTTCGTAGCCAAGTGCTCTATCCAGCTGAGCTATGAGCGCGACGTCTTGATGGGGTGCATTATACGGGCTTTTCGGTATTTGTTAAGTCTTATTTCATAAAAATGCAACCAAATGGATAGATATTGGACAAATCATGTATTTGTGCGCTGATTTTATACAGGTTTTAAATTGCAATTGAAATTGTAACAAATAAGGAAGCCAGCGGATGCAGCTGAGTAGCCAAATTGCAGGCACAAAAAAACCGCAACATGTGCGGTTAATTGTTCAAGTTGGTGCGCTCAGAGAGATTCGAACTCCCGACCCCTTAGTTCGTAGCCAAGTGCTCTATCCAGCTGAGCTATGAGCGCGTCACTTGTGTCGTCTATATTAGACTGCGTTATTTCCCGGTTTACTTATTGGTGCGCTCAGAGAGATTCGAACTCCCGACCCCTTAGTTCGTAGCCAAGTGCTCTATCCAGCTGAGCTATGAGCGCGACATAAGTAAAGTGGCGGTGAGAGAGGGATTCGAACCCTCGATACAGTTGCCCGTATGCGTCCTTAGCAGGGACGTGGTTTCAGCCACTCACCCATCTCACCGTAACGTGCCGCCATAATACAAATTTAACTGTAGCACTGCAAGCGCAGTCACTCTATTTTTTGCAGTTTTTTGCTCAATTAAATATTTTTTAAACAATTTATTGCTTCTAGCCTGGCATTTTCTGCAAATTTATGGGGAATGTGATTTTATCTACTCGCAATCATCTTAAAATAAAGACTTAAAACACATTATTGCAATCATTTACGTGCAGTCTGACGCTGCATGACTTATGCTAAACCTATCTTCTGACTTGAAGCCAAAGACATGATGAAAAACTGGGTCGATCCTGAAGCAAAAGCTGAAGCCGAACGTTACGATAATCCGATTCCAAGTCGCACACTGATTCTTGAAAGTATTGAAAAACTGCAACAGGCCCAGTCGCATGCCGACTTGGTTGAATATTTTGAAATTGCCGATCAGAAAAGTATTGATGCCCTGAGCCACCGCTTAATTGCCATGGTGCGTGATGGCCAGCTCATGAAAGACGGATTCAAGTTCCAGCTTGCCGCCGAGCAGCCTACCCATGAAGCCACGGTCTACATTAATAGCAAAGGTCTGGGTTCTGCTCATATTGACGGACAAAATGACATCCTGCTACCCGAGCGTGAATTGCGTCTGGTGTTTAATGGCGATCGCGTCAAAGTGCGCCAGACCTCGGTCGATCGCAAAGGCAAAGCCTGGGGCTTTATTACCGAAGTCCAGCAGCGCCGTGTGAAACAGATCATTGGCAAACTGTCGATGTATGACGGTGAATATTTTATTCAGCCGGGCAATCCGAACAGCCATCAGCCGGTGACTTTAGAAAAAGAGCTGGTTGAACACGCCAAACTGAATCTGGGCGATTCAGTTCGCGTCGCCATTGATGACTATCCAAGCCGTGAAGAATTTGCCACCGGCCATGTGGTGCAGTCGATGGCCGATAAAGCCGACACTGAAATCATCATTCCACAAACCATTTTAGAGTTTGGTTTGCCGTATGAATTTCCGGACAATGTCTTAAAAGATGCCGACAGTTTTAAAGAACCGTCAGCCAAAGACCGTGAGGGCCGGGTCGATTTACGTGATTTAGCTCTGGTCACCATTGATGGTGAAGATGCCCGCGACTTTGATGATGCAGTGTATGCAGAAAAACGTCCAGGGGGCGGCTACCGCGTAGTGGTCGCGATTGCTGATGTCAGCCACTATGTCCGCACGGGCAAACCGCTGGATGATGAAGCTCAGGAACGCGGCACTTCGGTCTATTTCCCGCATTTTGTCTTGCCGATGTTACCCGAAGCCTTATCAAATGGCTTATGTTCGCTGAATCCGCAGGTTGATCGTCTGTGTATGGTCTGTGACCTGAACCTGTCCCGTGCCGGCCGGGTAACCAAATTCGAGTTCTATCCTGCGGTAATGCATTCCAAAGCCCGTCTGACCTATACCCAGGTGGCGCAATATTTTGACGGCGACAGCGCTGCCATTCCGGAAGACCGGGATGTACGCAAATCGCTGAATACCCTGTTCCAGCTGTATCAGGTACTCAAAGGTTTACGTGCCCAGCGTCATGCTATGGAATTTGAAACCGTCGAAACCTATATGACCTTCGACGAACTCGGCGGAATTCAGGAAATCCTGCCACGAACCCGTAATGATGCGCATAAACTGATTGAAGAGTGCATGTTGCTGGCCAACGTGGCGGCGGCAGAATTTGCGCTCAAAAATGATATTCCGATGCTGTACCGTGTGCATGAACCACCTGAGTTTTCACGGATTCAGAAAGTTCGTGAATTTGTAAAACTGCTGGGACTGAATTTCCCGGAACAGCCAACCCAGGCCGATTATCAGGCCGTGATTGATGCCACCAAAGACCGCATTGATGCGCCAAGTATTCATGCGGTGCTATTACGCTCGATGATGCAGGCCTATTACGGCGCGGCCAATGCCGGCCACTATGGTCTGGCCTATGAAGCCTATACTCACTTCACCTCGCCAATTCGCCGTTATCCGGATCTACTCTTGCACCGTGCCATTAAAGCGCATCTGGCCCAGAAACCATATCCGATTTCGGGTGCCGCGCTGGATGATGCCGGTGAGCATTTCTCGCAAACCGAACGTCGTGCCGATGAAGCTTCCCGCTCTGTGACCATGTGGCTGAAATGTCATTATATGCAGCAGCATTTAGGCGAAGAATTTGTCGGGGTAATTTCTGCCGTGACCGAATTTGGTCTGTTTGTCACGCTGAAAGACCTGTATGTCGATGGCATGATTCACGTCAGCCAGCTGGGCGATGACTTCTTTATGTTTGATCAGGCCAGCCAGTCACTGGTCGGTCAGTCACGCGGTCAGACCTTTAGTCTGGGCGATGAAGTCAAAGTCAAGGTGGCCGGAGTCAACCTGGAAGAACGCAAGATTGATTTCGAGCTGGTCAAACAATGGACCCATGCCGGTCGTGCGATCCGCAGCCGTGCACCACGCGTGGCCAAAGCCGCGCCGCGTGCTGAAGCCACCGAAGAAATCTTTCATGATCGTCCAGTCAAGCTTGCCGTGAGTGAAGATGGCGAACAGCCGTTGAAGAAGAAAAAGGCCAAATCCAAGCCGAGTTCTTATGGCAAAAAGCCGGCGAAAAAAGTCACCGCCAAGGCTGAAAGCAAAGACAAGGTCAAGAAAAAAGCCAAAGTGAAAAAGAAAAAATCCAATGCCAAAGCAAAGGGTGAATGATTTTTGCTAAATAAAAAGAGCGCTACGGCGCTCTTTTTGTTTTAATATATCCATATAAAAATAAGCTACTTAAAAACAATGAATCCGCAAAAGATCTCGAAATATGATTATCACAACTATGTCTTGTTCGCATTTTTCTTGCTGACGATCTCAGCGCTTTTTGCCATCTTTAGCTTAGATTTCACCCCAACGGATCACGTCAAAATATGTGCTTTCATTTTAGCAATCGTTATGTATTTGGTGATTTTGATCTACTTTTATATGCTCCATCGACAGGGTGAATGGGTCATTCCCCGCACATGGAAAAATGCAAAGAAAAAACCGAAATTCTATTTCTTACTGCTACTGCCTCTTTTTGCAATTTTGATTTGTTATTTGAATCTGGTGTTTTATCCCCCTCTACTGCATACCCTTGTTTTTGGTACACCTAGTGTCGTGACCGTTGAGACAAGTGCAGTGAAAGAGCAGACATATAAACATGGCGTCAGCTATTTTTTGGATACAGCGTATGATGGATCTGGTATTTTTCGACTCAGTTCAAATGAATATGAACACTATAAAAATCAGGTTTTACAGATAAAGCTGTCCGTCATCCAAGGGCAATTTGGGACTTACATCAAAAAGATCGAATCCATCCAAATTGTCAAAGCAACACAGAATAAATAGCACCCAAGGCTTGATTTATCCTTCTAGAAGCCTTACTTCTACAAATAACACAGGAAATAAATCGGCAGACCGACATGACATTAGAAAAGGCAACCTTGCCTGTTCCAGAATTTGACCAGATTACGCTGCCCCAATTAAAACAACAGGTTGAACAGACCATCACCCAAGGGCAGGCCTTTTTACAGCAACTCCAAGACATTCCGGCCAGTAGCGATGCACAGTTGCAGGTTCTGGCGCAGGTCGATCATCTGGAAAACCAGATGAGCGAAAGCTGGGGCGTACTCTCGCACCTGAATGCGGTGATGAACAATGCCGAAACCCGTGAAGTCTATCAGGCACTGTTACCTGGCCTGAGCGAATACTATACCCAGCTCGGTCAGCACACGGTGCTGTATCAGACCTATCAGCAGGCTCATGATGCAGTGACGTTTAATGACTTACCCGCAGCGCAACAAAGCGCAATTAAACTGGCGCTGCGTGACTTTAAATTGTCAGGTGTGGCCTTGGAAGGCGAAGCGAAAAAACGCTATGCGGAAATTTCAGCGCGCCTGTCGCAGCTGTCCTCTGACTTTTCCAACCATGTACTGGATGCAACACAGGCTTACTTTAAACCGCTCACAGAAGCACAACTAGCCGGCCTACCTGCCAGCAGTGTGGAATTACTCAAGCAGTATGGCCAGCAACGTGAGCTGGAGCAGCCGGTTGCGACGCTGGATTTCCCGTCCTATCTGGCCATTATGACCTATGCTGAAGATCGCAGCCTGCGTGAAGAGTTATATAAGGCTTATACCACCCGTGCTTCTGACCAGTCGGCCGATCAGGCCTTTGACAATACCGCGGTGATGGAAGAAATTTTAAGCCTGCGTCAGGAAATGGCCCAGCTGCTCGGCTTTAACAACTATGCCGAACTGTCATTAGCCAGCAAAATGGCACCAAGTGTCGAAGCAGTTGAGCAGTTCCTGGTTGAGCTGGCCGAACATGCCCGTCAGCCGGCTGAACAGGAGATTGCCGAACTGAAAGCCATTGCCGCAGCAGATGGCATTCAGCAGCTGCAACCGTGGGATACCAGTTTCTATTCAGAAAAGCTGAAACTGGCCCAGTTCAATCTGTCTCAGGAAGCACTGAAACCGTATTTCCCGGCGCCAAAAGTGGTTGATGGCTTATTTAGCATCGTTAAACGTCTATACGATGTGGATATTATCGAGCGTGAAGCACCAGTCTGGCATCCAGACGCCCGTTATTTTGAACTGCAAGATCAGGGTCAGGTAATTGGCGGTTTCTATTTTGACCTGTATGCCCGTCAGGGCAAACGCGGCGGCGCCTGGATGAGCGGTTTCCGTTCGCGCATGCAGCAAAGCCAGGGCCTGCAACAGCCAATTTGCTATATGGTCTGTAACTTCACCCCGCCCGTGGGGGATCAGCCGGCCTTACTGACCCATGATGAAGTACTGACCTTATTCCATGAATTTGGGCATGGCCTGCATCATATGCTGACGGAAGTCGACAACATTGCGGTGGCCGGCACTCACGGCGTAGCCTGGGATGCGGTGGAACTGCCAAGCCAGTTTATGGAATTCTGGGCTTGGGACAAAGAAAGCCTGGATGTACTCAGTCAGCATATCGACACACAGGCCACCCTGCCGGATGATTTACTGCAGGCGCTGCTGAATGCGCGCTTCTTCCAGTCCGGCATGCAGACCCTGCGCCAGCTGGAATTTGCCCTGTTTGACCTGAATATTCACCGCATGACCCCAGCCTTGACCGCCAGCCAGATTCAGGATGTGCTGAATGAAATCCGGTATAAATATGCGGTGGTGCCAACCACCGATTACAACCGCTTCCAGCATAGCTTCAGTCACATCTTCGCCGGGGGCTATGCGGCCGGTTATTATTCCTATAAATGGGCCGAAGTTTTGGCCAGCGATGCCTTCGATCGCTTCGAAAATGAAGGGGTATTTAACACCGACACCGGAAAGCAGTTCAGGCAGTTTATTCTAGCAGTTGGCGGAAAAGATTCAGCACTTGACGCGTTTATCAATTTCCGCGGACGCGAGCCAAAAATAGATGCATTATTGCGTCATCAAGGTTGGACGAAGCCAATTAAAAACGCTTAAACTAGGGCCTTAATTTGAACACAGGATCAGTATGATGACCATCAAACGTCGTTTCATTGCAGGCGCAAAATGTCCAAAATGCCAGGCTATGGATCGGGTGGTCATGCTGACCTCAGGTGATGATGAATGGATTGAATGTATCGACTGTGGCTATAGCGAAAATCGCCCGACCCATGTCGATGAACCTCAGCCACCGGCAGCGCCTGATGAAGTGGGTGTGATTCAATTTAAACCACGTCATCCTAAGTAAAAAAATTAAGGTTCATTTATTCATGACGCTTGATCAGAGAAATAGCTCAAAACTATTATGGGCCATTATTGGGGGCCTGATCGTAATCGTACTTGTGGTGCTGTCTTATCAATGGATGAGCCAAAACCAGAGCGCAGAGGTAACACCTGAAGCCCAGCTGCTAAGTCAGCCGGCCGCACCGGCTGCCAAAGCCAAAGCAGAACCAGCGGTGCAGCTGGAAGAAGTGCCACAGCAACTGGTGAGTGAAGATATTCTGAAACAGCCGGTTGCTACCAACGCGACCCTGGCCAAAGAAGAAATGGCCAAACTAGAAGACCTGCAGGCACAGCTGGATGATCAGGCCGCACTGCTCAATGCCCAGCACGCCGATGCTGATGAACTGATCCGCCTGAAAGAAGAACAGATTCAGCTGCTCGAAGCCCAGCTCAAACAGCAATAATTATGACCGGCAGTCTGCGTTAAATCGGCTAGAATACATCCTTATTCCTCGCCCGGGTTGATGATGACTGCCTCCACGCCTCAGCATGATCTGATCAAAGCCATTGGCTTACTCACCTCTCTGCTTTTCTGTTTTCGCTGATGGGCGTGTGTATCCGCTACGCCTCGTATACGGTCGACAATGCCGCCATTGTGTTCTTCCGTAATTTTATTGGCCTGTTTATTTTTCTGCCGCTGCTGTTCAATAAAGGCCTCGGCTTTTTTAAAACCCGGCGCCTGTGGATGCATACCTGGCGTAGTGTGGTCGGTCTGCTGGCGATGTATGGCTTTTTCTATGCCATTGCCCAGCTTAAACTGTCCAACGCGATGGTGTTTACCTATTCTTCCCCGATCTTTATTCCGCTCATTGCCTGGTTATTCCTGAAAGAAAAAGTCAGTGCAGCCATGCTGATCGCCGCCCTGTTTGGTCTAATGGGCGTACTCTGTGTGGCCAAACCAGATGCCGGCCTGTTCAATCATCTGTCGATTATTGGTCTGGGCGCCAGTTTTCTGGCTGCAATGGCCTTTGTCACTGTGCGCGCCCTGACGCAAACCGAACCACCAGAACGGATTGTGTTTTATTTCTGCCTGATTGGCCCCCTGATTTCAGTCATTCCAATGTTCTGGCTATGGCGAAGCTATCAATGGAGTGAACTGGGCCTGCTGATCAGTGCCGGGGTACTGGCCAATATCAGCCAGATTTTTATGTCGCGGGCCTATAGTCTGGCACCTGCCGGTCAGATTGGGCCGGTAAATTATATTGCGATTATTTTTGCCGGCATCTGGGGCTTTTTGTTCTGGCAGGAATTGCCAGATCTGTCTAGCCTGCTCGGCTTTGGCCTGATTTTAATTGCGATTTTACTGTGCAGCCCGCTGTTTAAAAAAGCCAGTCCTACACAGGCGCCATAAAAATACCCTGACCTTTCGCAAAAGATCAGGGTATGGTCATCATCACGGTTGAACGGCTGGCTTACTGATACCAGCCAAACAGTTTAAAGAAGTATGGTACATAGGCAATGATCAGCATCGCTGGCAGCATCACCAGAATCGGCAGAATCCAGCGCTCAAAACGATAGTAGAAGGATTTGTGGCGCACTTCGGCATCTGCCGCCGCCACTTCTTCATCGCCAATCGACTGCCTCGCCAGCAAGTGGTTCAGCGCGACCGGCGGGGTGATATAGCCCATTTCAAAGCCAATCAGGGTAATCATCCAGAAATGCACCGGTTCAATCCCATACTGGTAGGCTACCGGTGCCACCGTGGCAGAAATCAGGATAACCGCACCAAACGGGTCCATAATCATGCCGACCAGTACCATCACCAGTACAATCAGGCTAATCACAATAAAGGTACTACTGATATCGGTCGGGAAAGCTTCCATGATTTCAATCCGTTCCAGGAAGCCGCCGACACTGACCGATAAGGCCATCAGAATCACCAGCGCGCCAATATGCCCCACGGTTTCACTAATGGAAATGTGCATCGACTTCCAGAAGCCAACCTCACGCTCCGGCTCGGACACCGCCACGCTATGATCCGCCGACATGCCAGTATCCTCAGTTGCAGTATGTACGCCATCGCGGTATTCCACACCACTGACTGCACTGGCGGTCGCCAGCGCCGGTTGCGATGAATCGGTATATTTTGCTGTCAGGCTTTCATCCCAATGACCTACTGGCGGAATTGGCGCCGGTTCATGCCGCAATTTATCAAACAGGACAATTAACAGCAGAATCACGGGCATCATCACCGGTGCGGTAAATTCGTTCAGGTTGGTGTCCAGCGCATATTTGTAGAACATCCAGATCAGCACGAAAATAATCACATACGGCACCACCGCACCCATGGCACGTAAAGACCGTGGTGCAGCCACAGCTGGCGAAGCAATCCGGAACTTACTTTCAGCAAAGAACAGCGACACCACCAGGAAAATTGTTGTAGTCAGCAGGAACACATACACGCCATAGTGGTACAGCACATCGGTGGTGACTTCCTTGTTTAAAGAGGCAACAACCACAATCAGCAGACATGGACGTAAGACTACCCCCATCGAACCAGATAAAGCCGTTGCTGCCAGGGCAAACTGACGGCGCCCGCCGGCATTCCAGACTTCTTTATAAATGATGGCACCGGCCGCGATCACGAAAATCCCCGAGGCACCGGTATAGGCTGTCGGTAATGCTGCACCAATCAGGATTAACCAGGTCAGGGTTTCTGGTGCCAGATTCCATGGCCGCATGATGTTCAGGAATTTATCCACCACACGGGTCTGCTTCAGCAGCATACCGGCCCAGATAAACAGCGCCAGATTCAGGAAGATGCTGGAGAATTCCACCAGCTGGCCCAGGTAAATCCCCTGCCCCATTGGATAATCCATGAAGAAGGTAAAGGCAATACCGGTAATAATGGCCATATAGGCATACAGCGGTACACTCAGGAAAGCCAGACCTAGACTGCCGCCTTCTCGCGTTGGTGCAGGCGGACGAACAAACTGCCATAAACTGATGAGGGTCAGCGCACTAAACAGGATCATCCACAACCAGTAAATGATCTGCATTTCACCGGTCATCGGCACCCCGGAATTTAGCACCGAACGATACTGGCTATAGGCTGAGAACGCCAGAAAGGCATTGGCCACGGTCATGCAGGTGGTATATATCCGATAATCAATCCGTGTGGTAGGCCCACGCAAACCAATATGATGGGTTTTTAAAGTGGCACTAATCGCCGCAAACACCACCATCAACACCAGCAGCAAGGCACGGTTTTCCGTACCAAATTTAAAGATGCCAAAGAAAGTGGTTTCTACACTGCGATAGGTGCGTAAACTTGGATGCGCCTGCATATGCTGCACAGCCTGATCATAGAACACATATTTTTCTTCACAGACCTGCTGCGCGGCCATAATTGAGGCACGCACATCCGATTCAGACGGGGTTCCAAAAATATCAGCAAATTCATCGGCCGCATTGGCTTTCATTTGTGCCTGCACCTGGCCGTCAATATCCGGGTTGCGGTCACAGTCAGGGGCACTTGGTTCAGCGCGCAAGAATGAATACTGCATACCGGTGGCAGGATCACCGTATAGACGTTCGCCCATACGCAACAGCTGGCCGTGAATCATCTCACCGGTTCCAATGATCAGCGTCAGCAGCAGCAACACCAGAATCACAAAGGCAGAAATCCATTCTGTCCATATATATCTGAGCAGATCCAGTCCGGATCTGCGTTGTCCTTGATTTGACATATTTTTTCCTGTTTTTTTATTTTCGGAAACGGCAACAGGGCCGTATTTCGCGCATCCTGTAGCAAGCAGCCATCCTGCTGCTATTCAAATCTTGTTGTCATTCTTTTCGAATGTGCATCAAAGTACATTCATTTAAAATGACAATATTCATTTTCTTTTTGGTAGAAATGGTCAACCGGATCACTTTTTCAAGCTGTAGGTATAGATCAGATAGACAATCGCCAATCCCGCACCCCAGATCACGCCCAGCAAATGCGCCTCGACCAGTACCGGGCTGCCAATCAGCTCGGCCGTTTCCTTACTGCCAAAGGTATTTTCCCACAGCAGTTTGGCCAGAATCAGCAGCAATACCAGCGCGGCAAACCGGCGTTCTTGAGCATCAAGCAGATGCACCACCGCCACTGCCATATACGCTCCATGCAGCACCCCAGACAGGCCGGCATAGGCTTCAATATGTGGAAACAGGACATAGAAACTGAAACTGATGGCCGGAGGTAATAGTAATAACAGGCTGACAAAATGCCAGGTTTTGACCCGCGGAAAAATAAAAGGCAAACAGGCAAAGGCCAGAATATTCAGCAGATAATGCACCCAGCCCACATGCACCCAATGCGCTGTCCACAAGCGCCAGAATTCTTGTAACAGAGCAGGACGCCAATAAATAAAATGATCCGCAAACACCTGCAAACAGGCCGCCAGCGACATAAACACGGCAATAAAAATAATTTTCTTACTGAAAAAATGAAGTGTCATGTCGTTGTCCCTGTTGAATCTTTTAAGTATAAAGCGTCCTCCTCGTAGCGACTATTTACAGATTGTTGAGTTCCGTATCTGGATCAGCGCTTGTATCTTCACCAAATAAATCATCCAGTTCAGACGCATTGTCCTGCTCATCCCAGAAACGGCTCATGCCATCATCGGCAGTACGTACCCCGGTATTTTCAGTCCAGTAACGGTCTGAAATCCCCTGCACCATGGTGGCAGCCATGCTGTCAATTAGCTTGAATTGCGGGTTAATTGGTTTTTCTTCGGTGCGTGCAGCCGCAAATGATTTTAGCGCATCACGAATTTTGGCATCATCGCCGCTGGCCTGCGCGGCCACTGCATACAGAGCATGCGACAGGCGCACGCCTTTCTGCTCACCAATTTGCATCGACTGTTTCAGGGTCTGATACGGCTCCGGTTTGCCATCTCCCGCACCTGGCAACAAGGTCCAGATCACGGCACGGGTGGCTTGTGGTGCACCCCAGAATTTTTCATTGTTCAGACAGGTCATGCCACGCTCGACCACGGCAGCAATATCTTTAGGCACATGCACCGCACCGCCAGAGTTAATATCATTGGTCATGGCCTGTAAACCACTGATCATGCCAAGCAAATACACGGTCTGATCAATATCGCTGTTCATTTTCGGGCAGCCTTCACCCAGTGGTTTTCTGTATTTCTTTTCCCAGCGATTCTGGAATAACTGATAACCGGTATATTGGCGCTGTGCCGCAATAGCCGCCCAGCGTTTCTGTTCAATCCGGGCATCTTGCGCTTCACTGACCTGTCCGGCTTTTGACGCACGCAAATAACGCAGCTCGGCATCTAGGGCACGGTTTTCCGCACAGATACCGGCGGCTGAATACATCAGCACCGCAACCCGGGTCGGGTCTGCCCCCATATCTTTGGTGGCCATAATTGCAGGGGTCAAGGAATTGCCGCTGCTACAGACCATTTCGGCATCATCCATGGCCAGAATGGGAGGAACAATATGTTTTTCTGTAAAACCTAAAGCCACATTGGCACCGGTTTTCACCACTTGTGAACAGCCGGAAAGAAGTGTTGTTGTGAATGCAATAACCGCCACACCCTGGCAGATTTTTTGGACTTGCGACATTTTCCTGTCCTCTATAATTGTGTTTATGTCCATGGCAACAAACATATCAGATGCATTATCTGAATAAAAGAGCATTTACTCTAATCTGAGAGCTGTACTTTGACATGAAAAGCGGGCAAGAAAATTGACTGAATTTGCAGGAAAGCCAAATTTTAGGCAAAAAAAAGTAGCATTGCGACGGTTCAGCACATGCTACTTATTAACTGGAACCCAATTACGGGCATTTTATTGGTGCAATTCGTTCCTTCAGCAAGCTTCCTCATCATCCAGCCACAATTGAACACAATTGCGATGACCAGAAACATTCACGTGGCGATCACCCTGGCGATTTCCCTGTTTGCTGTTGGTGTCTTTAATATATCTGGATAATTTTCAAACACAAGAGGCTTTTGTCCAACAATCGGTATTTTTTGCCAATTTACCGTGACTGTGTAGGACAAATAAAATGATAGACTTTATAAATTTATTTAAAATCAATATCTTATTTTTATATTAAAATATACAACTGTCTGACAATTAGATGGTTTTTGCCAATGTTTTTAAGGCTTTCCACTCTGCAAACGAAACTTGGTCACGCCAGATGACTGCAGATTTGACCGGTGCATGATGAAAATACAGCACCAGATACAGCTGATGATCCAGAATATGCTCGAGCAGACCGCGTTGAATCTTGGAGCCAGAATTAAACTGCAGACTCCACTCTGCCCCATCTAAATGCGCCAAGGCGGTTAATTGGGAGCGTCGCTGAAACCCGTAATAACTGACAGCCGCCAGGAGCAGACCTAGCAGCCAAAGCAGCGGATGTAATAATTGAAAACTTAAAACAGAAAATAGAATCAGCAGGCTCAGCTGAAACAGCAGCGCCAGACGGCTCGGTTTCAGCTGAAAGTCGCGCTTAGCCGTGGACATAGTGTTTTAATTTACGGATCAGCTCGCGCATTTCCGGGCGTGGCGGTTCAGACACTTCCATAAACCAGTCCAGTAAATCCGGATCTTCCTGTTCAACCAGCGCCGCAAACGTGGCTTTTTCTTCCGGATCAGCGGTTAAATAATAGTTTTTCACATAAGGATCAAAGTAGACATCAATTTCCTTTAAACCGCGACGGGCACGATAAATCACTTTACGCTCTTCTAAGCTAATGTCTTCACTCATGGTTTTGTCCACATCATATTGATATCGCAATTAGTTTAACCCAGCCCAGAAAAAGTTTCGATGAATTTATCGGACTGACCAAAACCGCCAGCAAAAAGCCAGAAATGATGTTTCTGCACATTGTACTGCCGGCTCAGTTTGCTTTAGTTTCAAGGAATAAAAATAAGTGAAGGAACTCTAACCATGCAATCTGCTGCAATTCGCCCACTCAACAACATGTTGCCACGAAAATTATTTCAGAGTGAGCATGAGGCATTCCGCGATACGGTGCGCAAATTTTATGAAAAGGAAGTTTTGCCGAATACGGAAAAATATGAACAGCAACAGCATGTAGACCGCGATTTATGGAACAAGGCCGGTGAACTGGGACTGCTGTGTACCACCATGCCAGAGCAGTATGGTGGCTCTGGAGTAGATCGCCTCTACAGCATGATCCTGATTGAAGAACAGGCCTATGCCGGCGACTCGGCCACCGGCTTCTCGCTGCATTCCGATATTGTCGCCAACTATATTCATAATTTTGGCAACGAACAGCAAAAACAGCACTGGTTGCCGAAAATGGCGACAGGTGAAGTGGTCACCGCCATTGCCATGACCGAACCGGGCACAGGCTCAGATTTACAGGCAGTACGCACCACGGCAGTTTTAGAGGGCGATGAATACGTCATTAACGGCTCTAAAATTTTTATTACCAATGGCTATTTATGCGATATGGCGATTGTGGTGTGTAAAACTGGCAATAGTGACAAAGGTTCTGCCAACCTGTCGCTGATTATGGTCGAGGCAGATCGTGCCGGTTTTAGCAAAGGTAAACCGCTGAATAAAATTGGCATGAAAGGTCAGGACACCTGCGAGCTGTTTTTTGACAATGTCCGGGTACCCAAAGAAAACCTGCTCGGCATGGAAGGCATGGGCTTTATCATGCTGATGAAAGAGCTGGCCTGGGAACGCATGATTGTGGCGATTATCTGCCAGGCTGGTGCCGAAGCAGCCTTTGCACATACCCTGCAATACACCAAAGAACGTAAAGCCTTTGGCAAACCGATTGGCGCCTTTCAGAATACCCGCTTTAAACTGGCGGAAATGCGCACTGAAATTGATTTCTGCCGCGCCTATCTGGACCGGTGTATGGAACTGCAGCTCGAAGATCAGCTAAGTGTTGATGCAGCAGCGGCGGCCAAATACAAAATCTCGGAGCTGTTTTCCAAAGTGGTGGATGAATGTCTGCAATTGCATGGCGGCTATGGCTATATGCTGGAATATCCGATTGCCCGTGCGTATTTAGACAATCGCGCCAACCGGATTTATGCCGGTACCAATGAAATTATGAAAGAGCTGATTTCCCGCTCCCTATAACGCATTACAAGCGTAGAACCCGATATAAACAACAAGGAAGCTCAATTGAGCTTCCTTTGTTCATTGCACGATCATGATGATGTGTGCTTAAGACACCAGTTTAGGTTTACGTGCAGACTCACTGACTGCTTTACGGAACTTCAGCACCGGATCAGCAAATGAAGCCTGTTTTAAATCCTTACGGTCTTTCAGGTAATTATTGCTCACCCGCCAAGGCGCATGTTTACCCTGCTTTGGCATCACATTCGCGGCACGGGCAATATAACCCGAAGTTAAACTACCCATCACAGTGTCTTCCATCAACTCTGAAGGATCACCTTCCGCAATCACTTCGGTATAGCCTTGCTGATCCATATAATTAATCAGACGGCAGATATAATCCGCAGCAATATCAACTTTTAAAGTCCAGGAGGCATTGATATAGCCAATAATCATGGCCATATTCGGCACATCGCTGACCATCACACCTTGATACAGCATATGTTTCGAGGTATCCAAAGGCTGATGATCAATGGTGGCTTTAACCCCGCCTAAAATCTGAATTTGCAGACCGGTAGCCGACACAATCACATCTGCGTCGAGATGTTTGCCAGATTTTAACTGGATGCCCTGTTCGGTAAAGGCTTCAATCTGGTCGGTTTCAACACTGGCCTGCCCTTCACGCAGCACTTTAAACAAATCTCCATCTGGCACCACACACAGACGCTGATCCCATGGATTATAGCTCGGGCTAAAGTGTTTCATATCCACTTTGCCTTTCAGCTGCATCTCAATTGACTTTAATAAAAATTTACGCAGCAGCTTCGGCTGTTTCTGTGCCAGCGCATACACACCGCGTTGCATACCAATATTTCGTGCCCGCGTCAGCTTATAAGCCAGCTCCTCCGGCAACACCTTGCGCATGTTGTTATAGATAAAATCTACCGATGGAATGGAAGCAATATAGGTCGGTGAGCGCTGCAGCATGGTGACATGCGCTGCACCGCCTTTGACCATTGCAGGCACCAAGGTAATAGCGGTAGCACCACTGCCAATAATCACCACTTTTTTACCAGAATAATCGAAGTTTTCCGGCCAATGCTGTGGATGAATAAAAGTACCTTTAAATGCCGACTGATTCGGGAAATCCGGCTGGAAGCCCTGATCATAATTGTAATAACCGGTACACCCCAGAACAAAATTGGCGATCCAGGTCTGTTTTTTGCCCTGTGCATTTTCAATCACGACAGACCATTTCTGGGTCTGGCTATCATAATTGACAGACAGCACCCGATGCTGGAAATGAATTTTGGATTTCAGTTGATACTCTGCAATCACTTCTGACAGATAGTTCTTAATTGAAGCGCCATCAGCCAGAATGCTGTCTTGCGTCCAGGGCTTAAAATTAAAGCCAAAGGTCGACATATCCGAATCGGAACGAATACCCGGATATTTAAATAAATCCCAAGTGCCCCCAAAGCTCTCACGACGCTCGATAATTTCAAAGGTGCGCTGCGGGCAGTGTTTGGAAAGATGCGCGGCCAGACCAATACCAGAGATGCCCGCACCCACAATCAGAATATCAACATGCTTGTCCATTTTGTTTTTATACCTGTTCAACGTTCTGTTTTTATTAAAGCACAAATTTGACAATACTCAATGTCAAGTTTAATAAAAAGCGATAAAATTTATATCAATTCGGGACACAACAGAAAAATTGTCTGACAACTGGCCATAAAAAAAAGGCCGGTTTAAAAAACCGACCTTTTTTAGAACAACTGAACTGCTCTTGCGAAATTATTTAACTTCGCGATCTACAAGTTCAACGTAAGCCATCGGTGCAGCATCACCTGCACGGAAGCCCGCTTTAAGAACACGTAGATAACCGCCGTTACGTTCTTTGTAACGAGGGCCAAGAACGGTAAATAATTTACCAACAGTTGCTGCATTACGAGTACGAGCAAACGCCAAACGACGGTTTGCAACTGTATCGTTTTTAGCTAAAGTGATTAAAGGCTCAGCAACGCGGCGAAGTTCTTTCGCTTTAGGCAAAGTTGTTTTAATTAACTCGTGCTCAACTAAAGCATTGGTTAAGTTTTGGAACAACGCCTTACGGTGGCTGCTGGTACGGCCTAATTTCACACCACTATTACGATGACGCATGGTGAATAGTCCTACTTAATTAACGGCTACGATAAGCGAAGCGGTCGTCCATGCGGAGACTAGCTGGTGGCCAGTTCTCTAAACGCATGCCGAGCTGCAAGCCTTTCGATGCCAGAACATCTTTGATCTCAGTAAGCGATTTTTTACCCAGGTTAGGTGTTTTAAGTAACTCAACCTCGGTGCGCTGTACAAGATCACCAATGTAGTAAATATTTTCTGCTTTCAAACAGTTAGCAGAACGAACAGTAAGCTCTAGATCATCTACTGGACGAAGCAAAATTGGGTCAACTTCTTCACGAGGTTCTTGAGCCACAGGTGCCTGATCTTTCTGAAGGTCAACAAAGATTGCAATTTGTTGTTGCAAGATTGTTGCCGCTTTGCGGATTGCTTCTTCAGGATCAACAGTACCGTTGGTTTCAAGATCAATGATCAGCTTGTCAAGGTCAGTACGTTGTTCTACACGCGCATTTTCTACGATGTAAGACACACGTTTGATCGGGCTATAAGAAGCATCTAACTGTAAACGACCCACTGGGCGAGTTTCGCCTTCTGGGAAACGTGAGTCAGATGTTTCATAACCACGGCCTTGAGCCACTTTCAAACGCATTTTTAACGCGCCTGATGCACTTAGAGTGCCGATCAAGTGTTCAGGGTTAACCACTTCAACATTGTGCGGTAAACGAAGGTCAGCTGCAGTAACGTCACCTGGACCTTGTTTTTCCAATGTCAAATAAGCTTCATTTTGATCGAATAGCTTAATAGACAATCCTTTCAGGTTCAGCAAGAGCTCGACGATGTCCTGCTGCAAGCCTTCTAAGGTACTGTACTCGTGCTCAACACCCTCAATTTCAACTTCAACCACAGCTGCGCCAGGTAAAGAAGAAAGAAGGATGCGACGTAAAGCATTACCAAGAGTATGACCAAAGCCACGCTCTAATGGTTCCAGAATAACTTTTGCCGAGGTCCCGCTAACCGCTTCGACCTTGATCGCTTGCGGAGTTAGAAACTCATTTGCAGTACGCGTCATTATTGCTACCTCAAGGATTATTTAGAATACAATTCTACAATCAAGCTTTCGTTGATTTCAGCAGGTAAATCAGAACGATCTGGTGCAGCTTTGAACGTACCTTCTAATTTAGCGTGATCAACTTCCATCCAAGAAGGGATACCACGTTGAGCAGCTAATTCAATTGCGTTTTTGATACGTAATTGTTGTTTAGCACCTTCGTGAACTGCGATCACGTCACCAGCTTTAACTTGGATAGACGCGATGTTAACACGACGGCCATTCAAAGTAATGCTACGGTGAGATACAAGCTGACGAGCTTCTGCACGTGTAGAACCAAAACCCATGCGATAAACGACGTTATCAAGACGGCTTTCAAGCAATTTCAACAAGTTTTCACCTGTTGCGCCTTTAACACGAGCTGCTTCTTTATAGTAATTACTAAATTGACGCTCTAAAACACCGTACATACGACGTACTTTTTGTTTTTCACGTAATTGTAGTGAATACTCAGATTGTTTGCCGCGCGCTTGGCCATGTTGACCAGGAGCTTTAGCGTGTTTTTTAGTTTTGACGTCAAATGGTTTAACGCCAGATTTTAGTTGCAGGTCTGTCCCTTCGCGGCGAGAGAGTTTGCATTTTGGACCAATATAACGAGCCATGAATGTTTCTCCTTACACGCGACGTTTTTTAGGTGGACGGCAACCGTTGTGAGGAATTGGAGTCACATCGGTAATGCTGTTAATTTTATAACCCACTGCACCTAATGCACGAACCGCAGACTCACGACCTGGACCAGGACCTTTTACAAGGACGTCCAAGTTTTTCAAACCGTAATCTAAAGCAGCTTTTCCAGCAACTTCAGCAGCTACCTGAGCAGCAAACGGAGTTGATTTACGTGATCCACGGAAGCCTTGTCCACCTGAAGTGGCCCAAGCCAGTGCATTACCTTGACGATCGGTAATGGTCACAATGGTGTTATTAAAAGAAGCGTGAATGTGTGCAACACCTTCAGAGACGGTACGGGTGACCTTCTTGCGTGTGCGAGTATCTTTAGCCATCTTTTAGCTTCCAGAAATCTTATTTCTTAATTGGTTTGCGCGGACCTTTACGGGTACGTGCGTTAGTTTTGGTGCGTTGACCACGGACAGGCAAGCTGCGACGATGACGAAGACCGCGGTAGCAGCCTAAATCCATTAAACGTTTAATGTTCATGGAAATTTCGCGACGTAAGTCACCTTCGGTCGGAACCTTAGCAACTTCTGCACGAATCGCATCAAGCTGAGCGTCATCTAATTCACGGATCTTAGTGGTAGTAGCGATACCAGCAGCAGCTAAGATGTTCTTAGCAGTGTGGCGACCAATACCAAAGATGTACGTTAGAGAGATAACAGCATGCTTGTTATCCGGAATGTTTACACCGGCAATACGAGCCATTCAATTTTCTCCAAAAAGGCAGTTAAGATAATCAACCGCCCCACAAAAATCTTGAGGGGCGGATAATAACCTAATTAGCCTACTGAAATCAACAGGTCTTGATCAGATTAACCTTGACGCTGCTTATGACGAGGTTCTGCGCTGCAAATTACGCGGATAACCCCATTACGACGGATAACTTTACAGCTACCACAAATTTTCTTTACAGAAGCTTGTACTTTCATGATGAAACCTCTAAGTGCGCTTATCCCTTAGGATGAGCAGTCGTTTTTCTCATTAACGTTTGATTATCGTACTGGTGCGAGGTGAGATGTGCTTGAAGCTGAGCCATAAAGTCCATCACGACTACCACAACGATCAATAATGAGGTACCACCCAAATAGAATGGAATACCAAACGAGCTCTGCAATACCATCGGCATCAAGCAGACCACTGTGATATAAATCGAACCAATAAAGGTCAAACGATTGAGAATATGATCTAAGTAACGAGCAGTTTGCTCACCTGGGCGAATACCAGGCACATAAGCTCCGCTGCGTTTCAAGTTCTCTGACACTTCTTTCGGACTAAAAACTAGCGCGGTATAGAAATAACAGAAAAAGATAATTAACGCACCAAAGAGCACCAAATACAATGGCTGTCCAGGCGACAATACGAGTGCCAGATCTTGCAAGCTACGCTTGATAATCCCTGCATCAGGATCCGCACTTCCTACCCATTGACCCAGACTGGCCGGGAACAACAGCAGAGAGCTGGCAAAAATTGCCGGAATCACACCTGCCATATTAATTTTTAATGGCAAATGGGTTTGCTGTGCAGTAAATACACGACGACCTTGCTGTTTTTGAGCATAGTTTACCGGAATACGACGTTGCGCTTTCTCGATAAACACAATGGCTGCCAGTACCGCCAGTGACAACAGACCAAAAATCACCAGACCAATCAGGCTGGTTTGACCATTATCGACTGAAGATAGCGATTGCAAAATCAGATTTGGCAATCCGGCAACGATACCGGCGAAGATGATCATGGAAATACCATTGCCCACCCCACGTTCGGTAATCTGTTCACCCAACCACATCAGGAACATTGTACCCGCCACCAGCGAGGTGACTGCCGGAACGTAAAACGCAAGACCTGACGTTAAGGTAATCCCTTGACTGATCAGACCTGCACACATCCCGATTGCCTGTACTAAGGCAAGGAACAAGGTACCTTGGCGCGTATATTGATTAATCTTACGCTTGCCCTGCTCGCCTTCTTTCTTTAAAGCTTCCAGCGAAGGAACCACGGTTGACATCAGCTGCACGATAATCGACGCAGAGATGTAGGGCATGATCCCGAGAGCAAGAATCGACATTCGCTCTAATGCACCACCCGAAAACATGTTAAACAAACCCAGGATAGTACCTGAGTTTGCATTAAAAAGATTTTCAAGTGCAGCATTATTAATGCCTGGTACTGGAATATGCGCTCCTAGTCGAAATACCAATAACGCACCAATGAGAAACATCATTCGGCGAATAATTTCACGATATTTCACGTGAAATGGTTGGCCTTTCATCATATGTACATGACCTGAAGAACTAGGAGACATAGACACTGGAGATTACTCCTCGACTTTACCGCCAGCAGCTTCAACAGCAGCTTTAGCGCCTTTAGTCAATGCAACACCTTGAACAGTGAAAGCACGAGTAATTTCACCAGAAAGTACGATACGCGCACGGATCATGTCTTTACGCACAACGTTCGCCGCTTTTAAAGTTTCTAGGCTAACGATGTCGCCTTCAACTTTAGCAAGCTCAGATAAACGTACTTCAGCAGTTTTTAAAGCGATTTGGCTAGTGAAACCGAATTTAGGTAAACGACGATATAACGCAGTTTGACCACCTTCGAAACCTGGACGTACGCCACCGCTCTTACGTGATTTTTGACCTTTGACACCACGGCCACCAGTCTTACCTACGCCAGAACCGATACCACGGCCCAGACGACGGTTTTCACGTTTAGCACCTTCTGCAGGTGCAAGTTCATTTAAACGCAGAGTCATGGCTTATTCCTCTACACTAACCATATAGTAGACTTGGTTGATCATACCACGGTTAGAAGGCGTATCTTGCACTTCTACAGTATGACCAATACGACGCAGACCTAAACCTTTCAGGCAAAGCTTGTGATTTTTCAAGCGGTGCGATGCAGATTTAGTCTGGGTAACTTTAATCGTTTTCATGATTGATTACCCTTGAATTTGTTCTACAGTCAGACCACGTTTCGCAGCGACTTTCTCAGGAGAAGTCATATCACGCAGACCGTTGAAAGTCGCGTTTACTACGTTCGCAGCATTTGTAGAGCCATAACATTTTGTTAATACGTTACGCACGCCAACAGCCTCTAGAACTGCACGCATAGCGCCACCAGCAATTACACCAGTACCTTCAGAAGCAGGTTGCATGTAAACGCGGCTTGCACCGTGACGAGCATGAATAGGATGCTGAACAGTACCGTCAACAAGGTCAACAGTAATCATGTTGCGACGAGCAGCTTCAAGTGCTTTAGAAATAGCAGCTGGAACTTCACGCGCTTTACCACGACCAAAACCTACGCGACCATTACCGTCACCCACAACAGTTAATGCTGTGAAAGAGAAGATACGACCACCCTTAACAACTTTGGCAACACGATCAACGGCTACCAGCTTTTCAACAAGACCTTCGTTTTGTTCAACTTTAGCCATGATTAGAACTCCAAGCCGTTTTCACGAGCAGCATCAGCCAAGGCTTTGATACGACCATGATATTTAAAACCAGAACGGTCAAATGCAACTTTAGTTACACCAGCTGCTTTCGCACGTTCTGCGATTAAAGCACCAACTTTCTTGGCAGCTTCAACGTTACCAGTTGTACCAGCACGTAAAGTAGCATCTAAAGTAGAAGCTTGCGCTAAAACTTTGCCACCATCTGCTGAGATAACTTGAGCATAGATGTGACGCGGAGTGCGGTTTACACACAAACGAGTCGCACCCAATGCACGGATGTGCAAGCGTGTGCTTTTCGCACGACGCAAACGGGATTGTTTCTTTTCGTTCATAAGAACCTCGCGCCTTATTTCTTCTTAGCTTCTTTACGAAGTACAACTTCGTCAGAATAACGAACACCTTTACCTTTATATGGCTCTGGTGGACGGTAACCACGGATCTCAGCTGCTACCTGACCTAATAATTGCTTGTTAGCAGATTTCAGGATGATTTCAGTTGCAGTAGGAGTTTCTGCAGTTACACCTTCAGGAAGGCTGTAATCGATTGGATGAGAGAAACCAAGGTTAAGGTTAACAACAGTACCTTTAACCGCAGCTTTATAACCAACACCGATCAGTTGTAACTTACGTTCGAAACCTTCGTTCACACCTTTTACAAGGTTGTTTAATACAGCGCGAGCAGTACCAGCTTGCATCCAAGCGTCTTTCGACTCTTTTACTGGAGCAACTTGAAGAGTACCATCTTCCTGTTTTAGCTCGACCAGCGCATGCAGGTTGAAAGACAATGTACCTTTGCTGCCTTTCACTTCGACCTGCCGGCCGTTCTGAGTAACTGTTACACCGTTAGGTACAGTTACTGGGGCTTTAGCCACACGAGACATGAGGAATCACCTATTAAGAAACAAAAGCAATAACTTCACCACCAACGCCCGCAGCACGTGCAGCGCGATCAGTCATGATGCCTTTGCTTGTAGAAACAATTGCAATACCTAAACCTTGCTTAACGCTTGGAAGTGCATCTTTACCGCGATACTGACGTAGACCAGGACGGCTTACGCGTTTCACAGTTTCGATAACTGGTTTGCCTTCGAAATACTTTAATGTCAAAGTAAGAGTTGCTTTGCCTTCAACGTCAGCAACTTCTACATTGGCAATGTAACCTTCTTGTTGAAGTACGTTTGCAATCGCAACTTTCAACTTAGAGTTAGGCATAGAAACAGTTTGTTTCTTCGCCATTTGTGCGTTACGAACACGAGTTAACATGTCGGCAACGGTATCTTGCATACTCATTCTAGTCGCTCCTTACCAGCTTGCCTTAACAACGCCAGGTACATCACCTTGCATTACTGTGTCACGTAATTTGTTACGGCTTAAACCGAACTTACGGAAGTAACCATGAGGACGACCAGTTAAACCACAACGGTTACGAAGACGCACTGGAGACGCATTACGTGGTAATGCTTGTAACTTCATCATCGCTTCGAAACGCTCTTCGTCGCTTGCATTTACGTTTGCAATAACAGCTTTTAATTCAGCACGTTTTGCAGCGTATTTAGCAACAGTAGCTTCGCGTTTCAATTCGCGATTAATCATACTTTTCTTAGCCATATCGACCTCTTATTTGAACGGGAAGCCGAATGCACGCATAAGCGCACGGCCTTCGTCATCGGTGCGAGCAGTCGTAGTGATGGTAATATCCATACCACGAATACGATCAATCTTATCGAAATCGATTTCAGGGAAAACGATTTGTTCTTTAAGACCCATAGAGTAGTTACCACGACCATCAAATGATTTCGCAGAGAAACCACGGAAGTCACGGATACGAGGGATCGCGATAGAGATCAAACGGTCTAAGAATTCGTACATGCGTTCGCCGCGTAAAGTAACTTTACAACCAATCGGCCAACCATCACGGATTTTAAAACCTGCGATAGATTTACGAGCTAACGTAAGAACTGGTTTTTGACCAGCGATAGCTTGCATATCAGAAAGAGCACCATCAAGGAGTTTCTTGTCAGCTGCAGCTGCACCAACACCCATGTTGATAGTGATTTTAGTGATGCGAGGGATCTCCATCACATTCTTAATACCCAATTGTTCTTGTAATTGAGCTTTAAGTTCGTCGTTGTAACGTGTTTTAAGTCTGGCCATTGCCTATTTCAACCTATTACTTCGCTACCGCCACTGATTCACCATTTGATTTGTAAACGCGAGTTTTCACGCCGTCAATCGTTTGGTAACCAACACGGTCAGCCTTTTGGGTTGTAGCATTAAAAATTGCCACGTTTGAAATATGAAGCGAAGCTTCCTGAGTTACGATGCCGCCTTCAGCGCCAGTAACACGGTTCGGCTTTTGATGCTTCTTAACCAGGTTAAGGCCTTCAACCTTAACGCGGTCATTAGAAACTGACAAAACAGTACCCTGTTTGCCTTTTTCTTTACCTGCGATCACGATTACTTGATCGCCTTTTTTAATCTTAGCCATGATTGCCTCTTATAGAACTTCAGGAGCCAATGAAATAATTTTCATGAACTGTTCAGTACGAAGTTCACGAGTCACTGGTCCGAAAATACGAGTAGCAATCGGCGCTTTGTTGTTGTTCAAAATAACGGCTGCGTTATCGTCGAAACGAATCACAGAACCATCTGGACGACGGATACCGAATTTTGTACGTACAACTACAGCATTCATCACGTCACCTTTTTTAACACGTGCGCGTGGAATTGCTTCTTTTACAGTAACTTTAATAATGTCGCCAACAGAAGCATAACGACGATGTGAACCACCAAGTACTTTAATACATTGTACGCGGCGAGCACCACTGTTGTCTGCTACGTCGAGCATCGTTTCGGTTTGAATCATTGCCCTACTCCAAAACCGAGCATCACCGGTCACAATTTCGAAAGGCTCAAAGAGTACTCGAAATTGACCGATGATGCAACAAGAACGTTAATTACTCAGCAGCTGCTTCAACAACTTCAACTAGAGTCCAAGACTTAGTTTTAGACATTGGGCGGCTTTCTTTAATGGTTACAACATCACCAGCTTTCGCTGTGTTGTTCTCATCATGAGCATGTAATTTTGTTGAACGGCGGATTAATTTGCCATACAACGGGTGTTGAACTTGGCGTTCAATAAGCACAACAATAGACTTGTCCATTTTGTCGCTTACAACTTTGCCAGTTAACGTGCGGACTGTTTTATCACTCATTGTCCGTTCCCCTGTTTTTCGGTAAGGAGGGTCTTAATACGAGCAATAGTTTTACGAGCGACTTGCACTTCGTGCGATTTGCCCAATTGACCAGTTGCTTTCGCCATACGAAGACGGAATTGGTTAAGCTGTTGCTCATCAAGCAAAGCTTTCAACTCTTCTACCGACTTTTCACGTAGATCTTTAGTTTTCATTACATTACCGTCCGAGTCACGATAGTGGTTTTAAACGGAAGTTTAGCAGCAGCAAGCTTGAATGCTTCAGTTGCTAATTCATCGTTCACACCTTCCATTTCGTACAGGATCTTACCTGGTTTGATTTCGCAAACCCAGTATTCCACGTTACCTTTACCGTTACCCATACGAACTTCTAATGGTTTTTCAGTAATTGGTTTGTCCGGGAATACACGGATAAAGATCTTACCACCACGTTTAACACGACGGCTGATTGTACGACGCGCAGCTTCGATCTGACGCGCAGTCATACGACCACGTTCAGTCGCTTTAAGTGCGATAGAACCGAAAGATACAGTGCTACCACGGTGCGCTAGACCAGTGTTACGGCCTTTTTGAACCTTACGGAACTTAGTACGTTTAGGTTGCAACATGGATTATTCTCCTTTTTCAGCAGAACGATCATTGCGACGACCACGACGCTCTTGACCTTCACCACGACCGCGACCGCGTTTAGCTGGACGTTCTTCAGCTGGAGCTGGGTTCATGACTTGTTTCATGCCGCCCAAGATCTCACCACGGAAGATCCAAACTTTAACACCAATCGTACCGTAAGTCGTTTCAGCACGCATAGTCGCGTAGTCGATGTCCGCACGAAGTGTATGTAGAGGTACACGACCTTCACGATACCATTCTGTACGAGCGATCTCAGCACCGCCTAAACGGCCAGAAACTTCAACTTTGATACCTTTAGCACCAGCACGCATAGTGTTTTGAACCGCACGCTTCATAGCACGACGGAACATTACACGCTTTTCTAATTGAGAAGCGATTGCTTCAGCAACCAGACGTGCGTCTAAGTCTGGACGATCGATTTCGTTGATGCTTACTTGCGCTGGAACACCCATAATGTTGGTAAGTTCGCGCTGTAATTTCTCAATGTCTTCGCCTTTTTTACCGATAACGATACCAGGACGAGCAGTGCTAATAGTTACTTTAGCAGCGCCTGTCGGACGTTCGATAAGAATATTGCTTACCATTGCGTTCTTAAGTTTTTTAGTTAAAAACTCACGAACTTGAAGGTCTTTAAGCAAGTATTCAGCGTATTGTTTCGGATTCGCATACCAGTTAGCGTTATGACGTTTCACAACACCTAGGCGGATACCGATTGGATGAACCTTCTGACCCATATCAAACCCCTACCTTAACGGTGATGTGACAAGTACGCTTAGTAATACGATCTGCACGGCCTTTAGCACGTGGCATAATACGTTTCAGGCTCATGCCTTCATCAACGTAGATCGTAGAAACTTTAAGGTCGTCTACATCTAAACTGTTATTGTGTTCAGCATTTGCAATTGCAGATTCCAACGCTTTTTTAACCAGTACAGCAGCTTTTTTGTTGCTGAAGTTCAGGATGTTAAGCGCATGCGCAACAGATTTGCCGCGAATAAGGTCTGCAACCAAACGTGCCTTTTGTGCCGAGATAGCGGCACCGCGTAATTTAGCAGTTACTTCCATCATAGCACCTATTAACGTTTAGACTTCTTGTCAACACCGTGACCACGATAGGTACGAGTTGGCGCGAATTCACCTAGTTTATGGCCAACCATGTGTTCAGTAACGATTACTGGAACGTGGTTACGACCATTGTGTACAGAAATTGTTAGACCAACAAAATCCGGAAGAATCATCGAACGACGCGACCAAGTTTTGATCGGCTTACGAGAGTTGCTCGCAACAGCCGCTTCAACCTTAGCGAACAAGTGCGCATCGACGAATGGGCCTTTTTTCAATGAACGAGGCATTAGTCAGATTCCTTTACTTGTTACTTAACGCGACGGTCGCGAATAATCATCTTAGTCGTACGCTTGTTGGTACGTGTCTTGTACCCTTTAGCTTTTTGACCCCATGGGCTTACAGGTTGAATACCTTTGTTACGCCCTTCACCACCACCGTGTGGGTGGTCAACCGGGTTCATCGCCATACCACGTACGGTAGGACGAACGCCACGCCAGCGTGAAGCACCTGCTTTACCAAGTGAACGCAAGTTGCTTTCTGAGTTAGAAACTTCACCCAATACAGCACGACATTCAACGTGTACTTTACGCATTTCACCAGAACGTAAACGAACGATAGCGTAAGAACCGTCACGACCCAACAACTGAACTGAAGTACCAGCTGAACGAGCTAACTGCGCGCCTTTACCGATTTTAAGTTCGATGTTATGAAGTGTAGAACCGATAGGCATGTTGCGAAGTGGCAAGCAGTTACCTGGACGAATTGGAGCATCGTTACCAGACTGTACTTTATCACCAGCACGTAAGCCTTTAGGCGCAATAATATAACGACGCTCACCGTCAGCATACTTCAGCAGTGCGATGTGTGCAGTACGGTTAGGATCGTATTCAATACGCTCAACTACAGCAGGAATGCCGTCTTTGTTACGTTTGAAGTCAACGATACGGTAGTGCTGTTTGTGGCCACCACCAACGTGACGAGTCGTAATGTGACCGTTGTTGTTACGACCACCAGTACGTTTTTTAGCTTCTACCAACGGAGCATATGGCGCGCCTTTGTGAAGGTGATCATGAACCACTTTCTCTACAAAGCGACGTCCTGGAGACGTTGGCTTACATTTTTGAATAGGCATAATTTTCGTCCTTATTCCGCTGCGGTTTCAGCGGTATCGCCCAAGTCAGCCATTTCAACATCTTGGCCAGCTTTCAGGGTGACGTATGCTTTTTTAACATCAGAACGACGTCCGATAGTTTTACCAAAGCGTTTAGTCTTACCTTTAGTGATAGTCGTGTTAACTTTAACAACTTCTACACCAAATAATTGTTCCACTGCTTTTTTGATTTCAAGCTTGTTTGCATTTAATGCAACCTTGAACACTTGAACACCAGCAGTTTCACCTAAAACTTGTGCTTTTTCTGAGAATACAGGTCCTTGTAGGACTTGATATAAACGTTCGTTGTTCATCCGAGTTCTACCTCAATTTTCTTAGCAGCAGCAACAGACATTACAACTTTATCGAACGCGATCAAGCTAACAGGATCGATTGCAGTAGCGTCAACCACATCAACGTGTGGAAGGTTGCGAGCTGCAAGGTATAGATTCTCATCTACAGCTTCAGTAACGATCAATGCGCGAGTTGCATTCAAGTCGTTCAGTTTTGCAAGCAATGCTTTAGTTTTAGGCGCTTCAACAGCAAACTCTTCAACTAATACAAGACGATCTTGGCGAACAAGTTCAGCTAAGATACATTGCATTGCACCGCGGTACATCTTACGGTTCACTTTTTGAGACCAGTCTTGTGGACGAGCAGCAAAAGTTTTACCACCGCCAACCCAGATTGGGCTACGAATAGAACCAGCACGAGCGCGGCCAGTACCTTTTTGACGGAATGGTTTTTTACCACCGCCAGAAACGTCTGCACGTGACTTCTGAGCTTTAGAACCTTGACGACCACCAGCTAAGTAAGCTGTAACAACTTGGTGTACAAGCGCTTCGTTAAATTCACGGCCGAAAGCTACTTCAGACAATTCAACAGCAGAGCCGGAAACAGTTTTTAAATTCACGTTATTTCCCCTCAGGCCTTGATCGTAGGACGAACAGTTACGTCGCCACCAGTAGCACCAGGAACCGCGCCTTTAACAACTAGAACTGAACGCTCTGTGTCGATTGCAACGATTTCAAGACCCTGTGTAGTTACGCGTTCAGCACCTAAATGGCCAGCCATTTTTTTGCCTTTGAATACGCGACCAGGAGTCTGGTTTTGACCTGTAGAACCTAGAACACGGTGAGAAACAGAGTTACCGTGAGTAGCGTCTTGAGTACGGAAGTTCCAACGCTTAACACCACCTTGGAAACCTTTACCTTTAGATGTGCCAGTTACGTCAACGATTTGACCAACTGTGAACAAATCTACAGTAAGCGTACCACCAACTTCACGACCTTCAAGCTCAGCTTCTGTAACGCGGAATTCTTGAACCAGACGACCAGCAGCAACACCCGCTTTCGCAAAGTGACCTTTCTGAGCGTTAGTTACGCGAGATTCGCGACGTTCACCAGTAGTGATTTGAATCGCTTGATAACCATCAGTTTCAAGCGTTTTGATTTGTGTGATGCGGTTAGGATCAACCTCAATCACTGTAACAGGTACAGAAACACCAGCATCTGTAAAGATACGGGTCATACCGCACTTGCGACCGACTAAACCAATAGCCATGTGCATAAACCTCTAAAAAAGCGGCTTAATTAACTTAGAGCGTTAATTAACCGAAAGCCTTAACCCAATGCGATCTGAACATCAACACCAGCTGCAAGATCTAATTTCATCAATGCATCTACAGTTTTATCTGTAGGTTGAACGATATCGATCAAACGTTTGTAAGTGCGGATCTCATATTGGTCACGCGCATCTTTGTAAACGTGCGGTGATGTAAGAACGTTGAAGCGTTCGATGCGAGTAGGCATCGGGATTGGACCACACACTTGTGCGCCAGTACGCTTAGCGGTTTCTACGATCTCTTGAGCAGATTGATCAATTAAACGGTGATCAAAAGACTTAAGACGGATACGAATTCTCTGGTTAGACATACCAGTTAACTCCAAGCCAAAATATATAAAGAATCACTCTTGACGCATCTCACCCCACTAATAAAGGCAAGTGTCAAGAGCAGTGAAATATCACTAAGGTCGTGATCGATGCCACGACTGTAACGATAGTTAACCACTTTCTTCGCGGTTAACCCCCTTAATATCAAAGGGTCGCCCATTATAACGATTGTTTAATGCATAAGCAAATCCTTTTGTGGCTTTTTACATCATTTTTCAAATATTTCGACAAATCAATTGTTTAATAATTATACAGACCGCCGCTGCGCTGCAGTTTGCTGTAACACATAATCTATCGCCTGATTTAATATCTGATTTCCTTGAATAAATTTATTTTTATTGGCGCGCTGCAGCTGCTCTACCGATTGCACATAAGGTCCCTGAAACAGGGCCAGCTCTTCTTCATCTTCCAGGAATAATTGCAGGCTTTCTGGCGTGGTTTCCGGGTGAAACTGAAAGCCCAGTACATTTTTGCCAATCTGATACATCTGATTGCGACAGGCATCATTTTCGGCCAGATGCACAGCCCCTTTGGGAATCTCGAAGCTTTCACTGTGCCACTGCATGACATTAAACTGCTCCGGCAACTGAAAATAGTCTGGTGGCACATGACTAACCTTGCGTACCTCGTGCCAGCCCAGCTCCTGTACAGGATTGCGACTGACGGCCGCGCCCAGCGCATTGGCGATCAGTTGCCCACCCAGACACAGACCAATGGCCGGTTTTCCCATGGCCAAATAACGCCTGAGCCAGCGTTTTTCCATTTTTAACCAGGGGAAATTGGCTTCATCATTAACGCTCATGGTGCCGCCCATGACAATTAACAAATCGACCTCCTCGATCTGCGGCAGCGCTTCAATATCCAGTGCTGAATCAACCGGCAAGGCAAAAAATTCTGTGGCACTGATCTCTGCATTTAACCGTTTTAAATGCGTATAACAACTTCCAAATCCTTCACCAGCAATATGCTGAAAATAATGTACTTTTAAATGCGACGCCATGCGCTGAAACCTGTTGTTGTAGCTATGCTTTTAGGTTTTGCAAAAATGAAGCCAACTTTAGCGCCGAGTGTTCAAAGTCAAATAAATACAGCCAGATATGGCACAACTGATCCTTTTCTCTTAAGCTAAATTCAATTGATTGTCCTGATTTGAGCGAAGTCGTGAAAAAAAATCCGCAAACCGAACTGATTCATGCACCACGAAAAGCCCCTCAACTGATTTCTACGGTTCAACCTCCCCTCTATCGTGCATCGACGATTATTTTTAACAACACCGATGCACTGTTTAATCGCCACTGGACCGATGCCTATGACTATAGTTATGGCACGCATGGCACGCCGACGACCTTTACGTTAGGTGATCACATCGCGCAGATCGAAGGCGGTCTGTATCACCTGCTGGCGCCGAGCGGCCTCTCTGCGATTAATCTGGTCAATTCCTGCTTGTTAAGTCAGGGCGATGAAGTCTGGGTTCCGGACAATATTTATGGTCCGAATATGGAGCATCTGCGTAATCTGCAGCAGCGTTATGGCATTGCCGTCAAGGTCTATAACCCGTTGGAGGTAGAAAGCTTTAACCCAAGTGATAAAGCCAAACTGTTATGGCTGGAAGCGGCTGGTTCGGTGACACTGGAGTTTCCGGACTTAAGCGGTCTGGTGAAAAAAGCCCAAGCTCATAGCATTCTGACTGCGCTGGACAATACCTGGGGCGCAGGACTGGCCTTTAATGCCTTTGATTTTGGCGAGGACCACTTAAGCGTAGATCTGACCGTACATGCGCTGACCAAATATCCAAGCGGGGGTGGCGATATTTTAATGGGCTCGGTGGTGACGCGTGACCAGAAGCTCCATCATCAATTATTCCGGATGCATGCCATTCAGGGGATTTGTGTCAGCGGAGATGATACGGCGCAAATCCAGCGCAGTCTGGCCTCCATGCAGCTGCGTTACCAGCAACAGTCACAATCAGCACTGACCTTGCTGAACTGGCTAAAACAGCAAAAAGAGCTGGTTCAGGTCCTGCATCCGGCTGATCCGGACAGTGCCGGTCATGCATATTGGAAGGACATCTGCAAAGACGGTCACAGCGCCGGACTGGTTAGTGTGATTTTTGATGCGCAATACAATTTAAACGATATTCGGGCATTCTGTGATGCATTAACCCTGTTCAAGCTGGGCTTTAGCTGGGGCGGGCCGGTCAGTCTGGTCATGCTGTATAACCTTAAAGAGATGCGTGTGCTTGAGCATAAACACCTAAAACAAGGTTTGCTGGTGCGTTTCTGTATAGGACTGGAACATCCAGATGATTTAATTCAAGATATAGCGCAAGCACTACAACATTTAAAGCAGCATAAAAACGAATAACAACCAGGATCAGTACAGTATGGGTACACCAATTACCATTGCCAAAAAAACCCGTGATACCACACAAGCGATAGTCTTACATTCCCAGTTTGCCAACCGGCATGGCCTGATTGCCGGTGCAACCGGTACCGGTAAAACCGTGACTTTAAAAGTCCTGGCAGAAAGTTTTTCCCGCATTGGTGTCCCAGTCTTTCTGGCCGATGCCAAAGGCGATGTTTCCAGTCTGGCGCAGGCTGGTTCCAGCAATCCCAAATTTGATGAACGGATTAAAAGCCTGGGTATTGACAGTATTCCCTTTGCTGCCGCGCCGGTGGTGTTCTGGGATTTATTTGGTGAACAGGGCCATCCAATTCGCACCACCATTTCTGAAATTGGCCCATTATTATTGGCGCAAATGCTGAACTTGAATGACACGCAAGAAGGTGTACTGTCGGCAGTGTTTCGGATTGCCGATGATCAGGGCCTCCTGCTGATTGACTTTAAAGACCTGAAAGCCATGCTCAGCTATGTCAGCGAACATGCGGCAGAGTTAAAGGCCGACTATGGCAATTTATCTCCAGCCAGTCTGGGCGCGATTCAGCGCAATTTACTGGCACTGGCCGATCAGGGCGGTGATCTGTTTTTTGGCGAGCCCAGCCTGAATATTCTGGATTTCATGCAGACCGATGCCCAGGGACACGGCAACATCAACCTGCTGGCTGCAGACAAGTTGATGCACACCCCGAAACTGTATGCGACCTTTTTATTGTGGATGCTATCAGAGCTGTTTGAACAGTTGCCGGAAGTTGGTGATATGGACAAACCCAAGCTGGTGTTCTTCTTTGATGAAGCGCATTTACTGTTTGACAATGCCAGCCCGGCCCTGCAGGAGAAAATTGAGCAGGTAGTCCGCCTGATTCGCTCCAAAGGCGTCGGAATTTATTTTGTCACCCAGAATCCGCTGGATTTGCCTGAAAGTGTACTGGGACAGCTCGGCAACCGGGTGCAACACGCCTTGCGCGCCTTTACCCCGAAAGATCAGAAAGCGGTCAAAACCGCTGCCGAGACCTTCCGTGCCAATCCGGAGTTTCAGGTAGAACAGGCCATTACCGAACTGGCGGTCGGTGAAGCCCTAATTAGCTGTCTGGATGAACAAGGCACGCCGCAGATTGTAGAGCGCGGCTGGGTGATGCCGCCCTACTCCTCGTTTAGCCCGATTAGCCCTGAACAGCGCAAGGCACTGATGAGCCAGAGTATTGTCGCCGGTGTATATGAGCAGAGTCTGGACCGGGACAGTGCCTATGAAATGCTGCAACAGAAAGTAGCGGAACGTCAGCAACAGGCTGAACAGGCCGCGCTCGAACAGCAACGCGCCAAGGAACAGGAAGCCCTAGCCAAGCAGCAAGCTAAAGAGCAGGCTGCTTTAGCCAAACAGCAAGCGCGTGAGCAGGAACGTCTGGCCCGCGAACAGCAAAAAGAAGCTGAACGCACTGCACGGCAGCGTGAAAAGCTGACTCAGGACATTGTCGGTACCTTTGCCAAGAGCGCGGCCCGCACCTTAGGCGGCAGCACCGGACAGAAAATTGTCCGCGGATTATTAGGCTCCCTGTTTGGCCGAAAATAATCAAAAAACCGATAGGAACAGCTTTCATTATGGGATATTTTTATATCCCATAATTTTTTTATGGTTTTTTAAAAACAGTGCTTGCACTGGCGTTTTATAAAATGTATTTTAAATACATCTTATAAATAACCAGCCATGAGAGATCAGCCATGACTCCACAGCAAATTGACCTTGTAAAAGCAACTGTTCCTGTTCTACGTGAAAATGGTGTGGCCCTGACCAGCTATTTCTATAACCGCATGTTGGGGAATAATCCGGACCTTAAAGAAACCTTTAACCTGGGTCATCAACGCAGTGGTGCGCAGGCGCAGGCACTGGCAGGTGCGGTACTGGCCTATGCAGAAAATATTGAAGATCCATCGGTACTGGCGCCAGTAATTGAACTGGTCGCACACAAGCATGTCAGTCTGAACATTCAGGCACCGGACTATAATATTGTCGGTGAAAACCTGCTGCACTCCATCAGCGAAGTGCTGAATATTTCCATGGATGATCCACTGATTGATGCCTGGGCCGCCGCGTATGGCCAGCTTGCAGAAGTATTCATTAATACCGAACGTGCCATTTACGAGCAGCATCAGCAAACTCAAGGCAGCTGGTTAGGCTGGCGTAATTTCAAAATCGCCAAGAAAGTGGTGGAAAGCGACGAAATTACCTCGTTCTACTTTGAACCGGTCGATGGTGGTGCCTTACCAAAATATGAAGCCGGCCAATACATTTCGGTACGTGTCTTTGTCCCTGAACTGGACCTGAAACAGCCGCGTCAATACACACTGTCAACCAGCCCGCAGCAAGACTACTTACGTATTTCGGTAAAACGCGAACCGGGTAATGGTGCCGACAAGATTGCAGGCTGGGTATCTAATGCGCTGCATCAGCTGCCAGAAGGTGCAGAACTTGAAATTTCAGCACCAACCGGAAACTTCTACCTGATCGACAGCAACAAACGTAATGTGTTCATTAGTGGCGGTGTTGGCTTAACCCCAATGATTGCGATGCTGAACCAGCTGGTGACTTTAGATGTGCCACAACCGGTGACCTTCATTCATGCTTGCCGCAGCAAACAGGTACATGCCATGAAACAGCATATTCAGGACATCAAGGCGAAGTATCCACGTATTCATACCTTTACAGCCTATGAATTCCCGAATACCGAAGATGTGTTAGGTCAGGATTATGATGTGGCCGGTCGTCTGGACCTGAGCACCATGGATGCTGCCTTATTACCGGAAAATGCCGATTACTACCTGTGTGGCCCAATGCCATTCATGGCCGAGCAGCAAAAAGCCTTACTGGCACGTGGTATTAAAGCCGAACAGATTCACAGTGAAGCGTTTGGTACGGGTGGTGTACGTCACTAAAACCCCACACGTGTAAAACATAGGAGGGCTAGTCTGCTTATGGTAGACTAGCCTTCTTGTATTTCAACTTTGAAAAATATTTGTGCGATCATGCAATTAAATAAATTCACCGACTATGCATTACGTATTCTGCTGTATATCTCCCCACCGCGAGATCTGCCGTATACGATTGCGGAAATTGCGCAGGATTTGCATGTTTCCCAAAACCATCTGGTTAAAATTGTGCATTTCATGGGCAAACAGGAATGGCTGATTACCACCCGTGGTAAAGGGGGCGGCCTGCGTTTAAATCCGGATGCACGGGACCTGAAGCTGGGCCAGATCGTGCGTATCTTGCAACGTGAAACCCAGATTGTGGAATGTAATACCCCGCCGTGCGTGCTGCGTAGCCGCTGTGGTTTAAAAGGCATTTTAGATCAGGCACTGGAACAGTTTTATCAGAGTCTGGACCAGTACACCCTGTCCGACGTGTTAGATACTCCTGCACCGGCACAGTGGAGCACACAATCGCCAATTCAGCTGATCAATCTCCAAGTCAGCTAACTTTTGCACACGGCTACAGCAAAGTTCGCGTGTCTGCGCGAGTTGATCTATAATACCGCTTTGTAAAAGCAGTGATGAAGTTAAGTTATGCACCATAGCAGAGGAAAATCGAAAAACACTAAGGCCGCTAATGCGCCGAAGCAAAAGATTAGCTATGAGAAAAAGGCCGATCCTGCGATTACCGAATATGCCGTTCGTGCCCTGAACTGGCTACGTAAAGCCGAATTCCTGATGAGTGCGCCAAAGCTGAATCTCTGTGTAGAAGATAGCGGCTATGAGGTGGCCTTTGCCGGACGTTCCAATGCTGGCAAATCCAGTGCGATTAATGCCCTCACCAACCAGAAACAGCTGGCACGTGCCTCGAAAAAACCGGGCCGTACCCAGATGATCAACTTCTTTAGTCTGGGCAATCCAGAGCAGCGTCTGGTCGATTTACCGGGTTATGGTTATGCCGCAGTACCTGAATCAATGAAAATTGTCTGGCAAAAAGAGCTGGAAAACTACCTGATTCATCGCAAGAGCTTACAGGGTCTGGTGTTGCTGATGGATATTCGCCATCCGCTGCAGCATTTTGATGTGATGATGCTGGAATGGGCTTATTCTCGTCATCTGTTTGTGCATGTTTTGCTGACCAAATCCGACAAGCTGAATCGTGGCCCGGCCAATAAAGTCCTGCTGGAAGTAAAACAGCAGCTGAAAAAGATGAAGCTGGATTTCTCGATTCAACTGTTCTCCTCACTCAATCGTCAGGGTCTGGAAGAACTGGCCAGTGTAATGGCCGGTCGTCTGAACTTTACCCTGGAACAATCGCAGCAGTTTGATCTGGCCAGCATTCCGGAAGCCACGGCAGATGAACTGGAAGCAGAAGAGCTACCAGATCCTGAAGCTGTTGAACAGCTGACTGAAACGGCCGCCAAAGAGCCATAAGCTTTGCAACAACTCAAAACTGTCTGACAATAATTTACATCTATTGATATTGGAATGTCCCCTATTGCTAGTTTCAATGGGGGATATTTTTTTCATACTCATGCTGAGCATAATTTGAACCGCATCACATTTTAGAGGTGCAATACAGCATGAAAAAACTCCTCGCACGTTTTCGCCGTGCTGCCCGTGGCTCATCCATTGGCTACTTTATTCAACCGCGTAAAGTCCGCTTTGAATGGCAGGACACCCCCATCGACTGGATTCCGCAGCAGCCTTTTGCCAGTTATTTTATTAACGAAATTAACATGATTCTGCCGGCCGGCGAGTTCTGGTTTTGCCGGCTGTACAACAAGGTTTTGCCGCAGATTCAGGATGAAAAACTAAAACAGGATGTGCAGGCCTTTATCCGCCAGGAAGCCATGCACGCCCAGGCGCATAACTCGGCCAACAAGGATTATTTAAGCGAACGCCAGATTGATATTCAGCGCAATATCAGCCTGATGAACGGACTGTTTAACCAGTTACTGGCCGATCGGCCTTTAGGTCTGCAATTGCCGCAATGGAGCGAACGGCACTGGGATCTGTTCCGTTTAGGCATTGTTGCCACGGTAGAACACATGACCTGCGTGCTGGGTAAATATGCGCTGTATAACCGCGAATGGCAGCGTCAGGGTGCCGACCCGGCCATGCTGGATCTGGTCAAATGGCACGGCGCAGAAGAAATCGAGCATCGCACCGTGGCCTTTGACCTGTATCGGCATTTGGGTGGCAGTTATCTGGCCCGTTATTATCTGAGCCTGCTGGTGATTGCTGGAGTAATTGGTCTCTGGGTCGATGGTGCGGCGCATATTATGCGTCAGGACCCGCGTTATGCATCAATCCGGCCAGCCCTGTATAAACCGTGGATCTGGCGGGAATGGTACCGCACTGCACAGGCCAATAACGGCTTATTGCCCTCACCATTCTGGCTGGTATCACAACAGTTAGGTTATTTAATGCCGTGGTATGACCCGCTGCATGAAGCCAAAACCGAAGATGCGCTGGCCTATCTGCAAGCCTCCCCGGCGGCACAGCGCGCCCAGCTTAAAGTCGCGTAAAGCGTCCACTTGGTGCAGAATTGCAGAGATACAATTGCCCGACACAGGCAGCACTGTGTCAAGCCAGATTTCCGCTAAGATAAAAATCAGACTTGAATGAAAAGGCAGGAACAATGCGCGCATCTTTGAGTGTGATCACGCTGGCTGTGCAGGATTTAGACGCAGCTTTGCGCTTTTATCAGCAAGGTTTGGGCTGGCAGAGTGAAGGGATCGTCGGGCAGGAATTTGAACAAGGCGCGGTGGCGTTTATCACGCTGGATTCAGGCCTGACACTGGCACTGTGGCCGCAGACTGCCTTGGCGCAGGATAGCGGCCTGCCCCTGAGCCGTTTTTGCCCGACCCAAATCAGTCTGGGGCATAATGTGCATAGTCCGCTGGACGTAGATCAGGTGATGCAGCAGGCCGAGCGTGCCGGTGCCACCATTGTCAAACCGGCACAGGCCACCTTTTATGGCGGTTATGCCGGTTATTTTCAGGACCCCGATGGCCATCTTTGGGAAGTGGTCTGGAATCCGTGCTGGGAAGATACTCAGGATTGAGTTGCGATCTCATCGTCGCGGGTATAACGGTCAACCACCACACTAATCATCATATCACCCTGGACATTGACTACGGTACGTACGGTATCCAGCAAACGGTCAATCGGCAGTAAAATGGCAATTGCTTCTGCCGGCAGACCGACCGATTGCAGCACCATAATCATGGTGACCATGCCGGCACTTGGAATTCCCGGCGCGCCCAAGGAGGCAATCATGGCGGTGGCACAGACCACCAACTGCTGGCCCAAGGTCAAATCCAGTCCCATTAAATTGGCAATAAACAGCGCCGCAGCGGCTTCATATAAGGCCGTGCCATCCATATTCAGCTGTGTCCCGAGCGGAATTACAAAGCCAGCTGTTTGCGGACGCACCTTCAGATTTTCCTGGGCGCATTTCATCGAAAGTGGCATGGTGGCCGAACTGGAACTGGTGGCAAATGCAGTAATTAAAGCAGCGCGGGTTCCTTTAAAGAAGGTCACCGGATTCATTTTTCCAAATAGCCATAGCAGTAGCGGCAGTACCACCAGACCATGAAAAATCGTGGTGCCGGTTACCACTACGGCAAACTCAGCCAGACGGCTGAGCACGGTCACATCTTCGGTAGCAATCAGCTTGGCCAATAGCGCAAAAATCCCCAGCGGTGCCAGTTTCATCACCCAGCCGATCATCAGCATCATGATGTCAAAAAACTGATGACTAAGCCGGCGCACAGTCCGGAACTGCTCACCGCCTTTGACCAGCGCCACCCCGACAAATAAGGCAAACACCACCACCGCCAGCACATTGCCCTCGGCAAAGGCCTTAAACGGATTAATCAGGGTGTTTTGAATAAAATTGGTGAAGAAAGACGACGGCGTTAAGGTATCTGGCGTCTGATGCTGGCTCATCGCGTCCTGGAATAAACGCACATCTACACCTTTGCCGACTTCAAACAGATGCGCACAGGCCAGACCTAAAATGAGTGCCAATGTGGTGGTGGTCACACAGCACAGCAAGGTAATTTTCCAGACCCGGCTCAGCTGGCCAGAAGCCTGCAGGTTGGATACCCCGACTACAATCGAACTGAAAATCAGGGGAATCAGCAGCATTTTCAGCAGGCCGATAAAAATACTGCTGGCAATACTCAGGCCATATAAGCTGCCGTCATAAAATGCGCTGCCCGGCAACAGGTTCAACAAAAACCCGAATAGAACCCCTAAAATTGCGGCCACCAGAATTTGTGTATTTAAGCTCATGGGTGCATATATTGTGATGTCATCTTGCTTGGCACTATGCCATGCGAGCTGCACTGAATCGAGCATTATTTTGTCAAAAGCAAATCCAGCTCAGGAAAAAAGCCCGGTGCCAGAAAAACTGGCATAAGATGTGCTTTATCAGTGCATTACCTTGTTTTTAAGACTAAAAGAGTAACCTCATGAAAAAACTCGCCCTTATTCTTGCACTAATTTGTAGCACCTCTCAGGTTTTTGCCCATTCTTCGGGCAACAGCAAGGCACAAGGCTGCCATAAACATGCACCAAGTGATCTGCCGCATTGCCATTGAAGGTGGGATAAAAAAGCCGAATCAGTTGATTCGGCTTTTTTATTGATATTGGTTTACTGAGTTTCAATTTCGCGTAGGCGAATTAAACCTTCCTGGGTGGTGCTACAGACCAGCTCACCGTTTTGCCACATACGGCCAAAGTTCAGGCCACGCGAACTGTTGCTGATGGTGGCTTCCATGTCATACAGCATCCAGTCATCGACCCGGAATGGCTTATGGAAATACATGGCATGGTCAATACTGGCACATTGCAGACTTGGCGACAGATAACTCAAGCCATGCGGACGTAGCGCGGTGGTCATCAGGGTAAAGTCTGAGTAAAAGGCAGCAATGGCCTGATGCAGGGCAATTTCATCCTGCTCCGCTGCAATCGGACTATGCGTACGGATATAGTGCGCATAAGACGGCGCTTCCGGCTGCGGCTGAAACGGATTGCTTGGATTCACCGGGCGGATTTCCACATGACGGTCACGGGTAAAGCTGGCGCGAACGTTTTCTGGAATAAACTCGACAATGCTCTGTACCAGTTCTGCTTCATTTTTTAACTGTTCCGGTGCCGGATATTCAGGCTCGGAAATCTGGTAATTCAGCCCTTCTTCTGGCGCAGCAAAAGACACCATACACATAAAGATGGTCCGGCCATGCTGGATGGCTCGCACCTGACGACTAACAAAGCTCTTGCCTTCACGAATCCGGTCCACTTCATAAATAATCGGTGCGTTGACATCGCCGCCAAACAGGAAGTAGGCATGTAAGGAATGCGCCGGACGGTCGGTGGTATACGAGGCTGCACGCAGTGCCTGGCCCAGCACCTGTCCACCGAACACGCGCTTACCGACCAGATTGCGGCTGATGCCTCGGTAGATATTTTCTTCAAGTTTTTCCAGGCTAAGCAGTTCAACCAGTTCCTGAGTCAGTGCATTCATGCGGGGAAACCTATGTCGGGATATTTAAAAATCAAAACAAGCAAAATAGAAACAGCTCAATCTTGCCTATTTTGCCATATTTGTCGACTAAAACACTAAAGTTTAACTGACTGCCCTGTCACGGCTCCCGTATAATGCGCTGCACTAAAAATACGATTTTTAACGATAAAATTGAGCACTAAAGATAGAATTTGTCAGAAAATGTCAGGCTATTTTTCGCTACAATTAGATTCATTATTTTTTCCTCAGATAATCTGCGGTACTGGTCATTGATTTAGGAGTTGGTATGTCCAAGAGTGGTTTTGGTCAAATTTATCGTCAGCTTTCAAGCAAATTGCTTGATCTGGTGGTAACCCCGCATGTACTGGGCGAGGTTCCTGCCGAAGCAGCAGCGACAGACCATTCAGAACAGCCGACCCAGAAAATTGTCTGCTATGTGCTACAGAACCATTCCCGCAGCAATGCCCTGGTCCTTGATGGTGAAACACGCCGCTTAAAGCTGCCGCCAGCATTAGACCCGATGCAGATTGGCCAGCACAAGGAAAAAGCTTCGATTCTGTTTTTACAGCACTATGATGAAAACAATCTGCTGAATCCGCCGCCGCACGCCTTTCCGCCGCGTTTACTACGCCTGATTGAACTGCTGGAACAGCACCCGGAACTGGATATTGAGCTGATTCCGGTAACCGTTCTCTGGGGCCGCGCACCAGATAAAGAAGATTCCTGGCTCAAACTGCTCCTGACCGATACCTGGGCTACGCCGGGTACCGTCAAGCAGCTGGTCAATATTGGCCTGCATGGTCGCCAGTCCTATCTGGAGTTTCATGAGGCACAGTCTTTAAGAGCGATGGTGCAGACCGCCAAGATTCAGGCCCCGAACCTGTCGCCAGCGACCTGTATTATTAATACCTTAAATAATTATTTAGACAGCCAGCGCGAAGTGGTATTAGGTCCCGATTTATCGGACCGCCGTAACGTCATGCATAGCCTGATTAAAGCGCCGGATGTACAAGAAGCCATTCGCCGCGAAAGCATCCGCAGTAAAATCAGCATGATTGAAGCCGAGCGCCGTGCCATTGGCTATTTAAATGAAATCGTGTCGGACTATTCCTATGCCGCCATCCGCTTTGCTGAAACGGCGCTAACCCGTTTATGGACCCAGCTCTATGATGGCGTCGAGGTGCATAATTTCAGCACCGTGCGTGAACTGGCCAAAGACTACGAAATTATTTATACCCCGTGCCATCGCAGTCATATCGACTATTTATTGCTGTCTTATGTGATTTATAAACGCGGCATGATGGTGCCGTATATTGCGGCTGGCGATAACCTGAACATGCCCTTTGTCGGTCAGTTATTACGCGGTGGCGGGGCCTTCTTTATTCGCCGGACTTTCCGTGGCAATGGCCTGTACACCACCGTATTTAAGGAATATCTGTACAGCATTCTGTCGCGTAACACGCCGCTGGAATACTTTATTGAAGGTGGCCGTTCGCGTACCGGCCGCTTGTTGCCGCCAAAAACCGGCATGCTGGCCATGACCGTACATGGACATTTACGTGGCCGCGCCAAACCAATTGCCTTTGTGCCAACCTATATTGGCTATGAACGCCTGATGGAAGGTTCGACCTATGTCGGTGAAATGCAGGGTAAACCGAAAGAAGCCGAATCCATTGTCGGTATTCTGAAAACCTTGAGAAAAATCGAGCGTATTTTTGGCAAAGTGCATGTGAATTTTGGCGAGCCAGTCTTTTTAGATGACATGCTAAAACAGCATGACGCCGAACAGATCAGTATCGAAAAAAATGACGATCCGATTCCGCAAGAAGTCTCCGATGCGGTAAACAGCTCGGCCTATGCGATTCTGGAAAACATTAACCGCGCTGTGGTGATTAATCCGGTATCACTGTTATCGCTGATTTTGCTGGCCACGCCAAAACACACCCTGGATGAAGCGATCTGTATCAAGCAGCTGGATACCTATCGTGACCTGCTTACTGCCCTGCCTTACGATGAGCGCACCCACATTACCCCGCTTTCAGGCAAGGAAATTATTGCCTACGGTCTGAAGCTGAAACTGATTAAACGTGTACAACACGTTCTGGGCGATATTATTGCCATTGAAGACAATCAGGCGGTGTTGCTAACCTATTTCCGTAACAATATTCTGCATGCCTTTGTCCTGCCATCTCTGGTGGCGGCACTGGTTGAGCACAATGGTTCAATCAAGCGTGGCGATTTAATTAATGTAATTCGCACGCTGTATCCGTTCCTGAAAGCCGAGCTGTTCCTGAAATGGAATGAAGCAGAACTGAAACAGCAGATCTGTGCCTATGCTGATGGGCTAATTCAGGCCAAGCTGATTAGTGAAGATGCTGAAGGGAATCTGCTTTCTCCGGCACCGAACAGTGAAGATCATAACCAGTTGGTAGTATTGGCTGCGCCGGTAATGCAAAGTCTGGAACGCTACTACATGACCCTGGCGCTGATTACCCAGCGTGGTTCGGGCAATATTTCCGCCCGTCAGGTTGAAGAACTGAGCCATCTGGTGGGTCAGCGTTTATCGGTGCTGTATGAGTTCAACTCACCGGAATTCTTCGATAAGGCCCTGTTCCAGAGCTTTATTAAAGTGCTGACCCAGCAAGGCTATATCAGCACCAACAGCGACAATGCCATTGTCTTTGATGAGAACTTTAGCAATGTGGCGCAGTATGCCAATCTGGTGCTGGATGATGTAACCCTGCAAATGCTGCAACACATCACCACCTTTAGCGATGAAGAACTGAAAGATGCACTAGATGCACTAGCCGCACAGCAAGCCAAACGTCGCTTAAAACGTAAAAAGAAATAAAAAACCGTCCATAACCCGTATCTTTGCCTTCGTGCAAAGGTTCGGGAAATATCAGCCATCCTCAATAAAATGAAAAACTCTTAGTTCACATCCGCTTGCTGTAACAGGGCCAGATAATCCTGAAAACAGTCGTCATGCTGTAACTTAAAACCACTGTCCTGCATCCGTTTCGGTAAAATCCGCTTGCCGGTTTCGTGCGGACTGGTCAGGGTTAATAACGGCCGATGTAGCTGCTGCTGAAACCATTGCACCACTTCATGCAGCAGTTGCGGCTGACCATTACTGACAATATAACTCTCCTGCAGATGTTCCACGTGAATCATCTGTGCCAGAAAACGCGCCAGATCATCAATATGAATCCGGTTAGACCAGTGCCGGTTTGGATATTCAGTGAACGTGTGCGCCAGCTTAACCATCCTTGCGATTGAGCTGCCATAAATACCGCTGGGCCGGATAATGGTGCAACGCTCCGGATAAGCGCTTAAATAGGCCTGCTCCATCTTGAGCAGAATGTCTGCCTGCGTATCTGGCGGCTGAAGCGGTGTGGTATCCTCAATCCATTCCCCGGCATTTTGTCCATACACCCGGGTCGATGACACCACCACCATGCGCCGCACCGGATGCGCTGCCAGCGCCGTTACAATTGGTTGCACCGAATCCAGATAGGTCTGCTGATAGGCCTCCGGCGTACTCTGCCCCGGACTGAGCAGCACATAGACCCAGTCAATGGGCGCCAGCTGGCTTAAATCCAGCTGCTGCACATCCTGAATCAGATGCGTTGCATGCACATCACTTTTCCGGCTGCGGCTAATTGTGGTAATTTGGTGGCCGGCTTGAAATAGTTGTTTAGCCACACGTGCAGATGTTTTACCATAACCGATAAATAAAATATGCATAACCCACTTGCTCATTACCATTGTTGAGGGGACATGGCCGCAGTCCATCAATTACAAGGCGTTGGCGCTGCTGCTGCCGCGTTACTGGAAAAACTGAATATTTTCACCACAGATGACCTACTGTTTCATCTGCCGCGTGATTATGAAGATCGTAGCACGATCATTCCGATGAACCAATTGAACGTCGGCCGCAGCTATTTACTGGAAGGCATTGTCAAAGGGGTCGATTTCCCACCCGGCAAACGCAAGTCGATGGCAATTCTGCTGGATGATGACAGCGCCAAAGTCACCTTACGTTTTTATCATATTTATAAAGGCCTAACCGACCGTGCCAAAGTCGGCAACCGCCTGCGCGTGTTTGGTGAAGTCCGGGTCGGCGCACGTGGTCTGGAAATGTATCATCCGGAAATCCAGCTGATCAGCGAGCATACTCCGCTGCCGAAAACCCAACTCACGGCGATTTACCCAAGCACCGAAGGGCTGACCCAGCCCAAACTGCGCGACTATGTCAAACAGGCGCTGAAACAGCACAGTGATGATCTGCCGGAACTGTTGCCGGAAAAATTTACCAACGGCTATGCACTGAAACAGGCGCTGGAATATATCCATGAGCCGCCAACCAGTGCCAATATGCTGCAGCTTGGTCAGGGTTCGCATCCAGCCCAGCAGCGGCTGATTTTTGAAGAACTGGTGGCACATCAGGTCAGTTTATTGACCCGCCGCGCTTATATCCAGCAGATTGAAGCGCCAGCTTTTGCGCCCAGCCAACGTCTGGCCAAGCAGTTACTGGCCGGTTTACCGTTTAGCATGACCGGCGCACAAAAACGGGTGTCCAAGGAAATTATCCAGGACCTGAAACAAAACAAGCCGATGCTGCGACTGGTACAAGGCGATGTCGGCGCCGGCAAAACGCTGGTGGCGGCGGTGGCGGCCTGTCATGCACTGGAAGAAGGCTGGCAGGTGGCGCTGATGGCACCGACTGAGATTCTGGCTGAACAACATTATTTAAACTTTAAACGCTGGTTTGAACCTTTGGGACTGACCGTATCCTGGCTCTCTGGCAAACAGAAAGGCAAGGCCCGCGCCAGCGCCGAACAGATTATTCAGGATGGCAGCGCCCAGCTGGTGGTCGGCACCCATGCGCTGTTTCAGGACAATGTCGAATTTGCCAAGCTGGGACTGGTGATTATTGATGAGCAGCACCGCTTTGGGGTCGATCAGCGGCTGGCCTTAAGAAACAAGGGTCTGAATCACATGACTCCGCATCAGCTGGTGATGACCGCCACCCCAATTCCACGTACGCTGGCGATGTCCGCCTATGGCGATCTGGACACTTCCATTATTGATGAGCTGCCGCCGGGCCGTACCCCGATTCAGACCGTGACCATTCCACTGGACCGGCGTGAACAGGTACTACAGCGTATTGCCAGCAACTGTGCCGAAGGCAAACAGGCCTATTGGGTCTGCACCCTGGTCGAACAGTCAGAAACGTTGGATGCGCAAGCTGCCGAAGCGACTTTTGCTGAAATCAAGGAACGCTTTCCGGAACTGAATATTGGTCTGGTGCATGGCAAAATGAAGGCTGATGACAAACAGGCGGTGATGCAGCAGTTTAAAGACAACCAGCTACAATTGCTGATTGCCACCACCGTGATTGAAGTCGGCGTCGATGTCCCGAATGCTTCAATTATGGTGATTGAAAATGCCGAGCGTTTAGGGCTGTCGCAATTGCATCAGCTGCGTGGCCGGGTCGGTCGGGGCGCCAAAGCCAGTTTCTGTGCCCTGCTGTATAAGCATCCGCTGTCGCAAAACGGCCAGGAACGGCTGCGGATTTTAAGAGAAAGCAATGATGGCTTTGTGATTGCCGAAAAAGATCTGGAACTGCGCGGCCCCGGGGAGTTGCTGGGCACCAAACAAACCGGAGATATGGGCTTTCGGGTGGCCAAGCTGGAACGCGATGATCATCTGCTGAATCAGGCACATTATGTGGCCCAGCAGATGCTGAAAGATTATCCCGAGCAGGCCGAGGCCCTGCTCAAACGCTGGCTGCCGGAAGCACCACGTTATGCCTATGTTTAAGCTGCTGGCGCATAGCCGTACGCTATTACAAAAATTACTGTCCTGCCAGCTCTGTGGCAGTGCGGCCCAGCAGCAGTACCGGGTTTGTGCAGACTGTTTGCAACAACTGCCTTGGTTAAAGGCCAGTGTCTGCCGGCAGGAAACCGAGATTCAGGTGGCCTGTCATTATCGTTATCCAGTCGACCGGATGATTCAGCAATTCAAATATGAGCAGCAATTGCATTATCAGCCTTTACTGGCGGGCAGCCTGTGTGAATTGGCCTATCCACGGGTACAGGCCATTGTCCCGATGCCGGTGGCAACCGAGCGACTGGCAGAGCGTGGTTATCATCATACCCTGCTGCTGGCTCAGGTGCTGGCACGCCATTTACAGCTACCAATCTGGCAACCGGTTGTACGGCGCCATCAACACAGTCAAAAAGGCTTAAGCCGGCTGGAACGACTGGAAAATCTGGACCAGCAATTCCAGCTACGGCCCGATACCGGCCGGCCCTATCGCCGGGTGTTAATTGTCGATGATGTGGTCACCACCGGCAGCTCAATTCGTGCGCTAAAACAGCAGCTGGAGCAACTTGGCTGTCACAAGGTCTATGCGGTGTGTATTGCCAGTGCCGACGGATAAATCATTTCAAAAACAGCCGGCCTTAAGCCGACTGTAACAGATGCTGTTTCACCCAGGGAATCACCACTTCTGTGGTTAACGGTGCCAGACGTGTCGTCTTATCCTCCAGTTCAATCCATTTCATTTCCGCAATTTCTGCCTGAACCTGCGGGTCCTGATCGAGCTGCACATAATAGACATAACTGACCAGACGATGATCCGGCTCATTGGCTGTAGCGGTTTCAAAACGGCCAACAAACTGTTTAATCTGAGCCTGACAGCCAATTTCCTCCGCAATTTCCCGGCAGATGGTCTGCTCCGGTGGCTCATTGCTTTCCAGCTTGCCACCAACCTGCATAAAGCATTCAGTGTGCTGTTTACGTACCAGCAGCAATTGCTGCTGCTCATTCAGAATAATGGCCGCAGCTACGGTAATGGTGTTCATATTTATTTCACCAAGGCTTGACGGTCAGCCATGCCCCATTTCGGTTCAGGCGCCTGAAAACGTTCAAACTGGCTTAAAATCTCATCCATAGAATCGGACACAATTAATGCCTCGGTAAAACGTGCATGGGTAAAGCCCTTGTCAGTGGTCATGCGAATAAAGCGCAGCAGATCATCATAAAAACCTTCAACATTTAAAAAGGCATTCGGTTTTAAATGAATTCCCAGCTGGGCCCAGGTCCACTGCTCAAAAATTTCTTCCAGCGTACCGGCACCGCCCGGCATGGCAATAAAGGCATCAGACAGTTCCGACATTTTGGTTTTACGCTCATGCATATTCTTCACCACATGCAGCTCGGTTAAACCGGGATGGGCCAGCTCGCGATCAACCAGTGGCTCCGGAATCACGCCAATTACGGCACCACCGGCCTGCAAGGCACTGTCTGCCACCACGCCCATTAATCCAGAGCGACCACCACCATAGACCAGGGTTTTGCCCTGTTTTGCAATCGTTTGCCCGACCAGCTGCGCCGTGTCCACAAAAACCGCATCGGAACCTAAAGCCGAGCCACAGAAGACTGCAATTGAATTTGTCATTTTTTCACCATGTTCAGCGGCTATGATGCCGCAAATATACCCTTGAGCTGGTTTTTTAAATAAATTAGCACTTCAAACAGTGTTTTTAATCAAATCCTTGTCTAAAATACACCCATCAATAAAACCCATACTGCGCAAGGGAGAAAAGACTAATGCTTGAAGCCTTTTACGCCACAGAGCGCGGTAGTCTGGAAGACGCTACCATCAACGGCGGCTTCGACCTGCATCCAGAACTGGTCTGGATTGACCTAATCGCCCCTTCACAAGAAGAACAACAGTGGGTCATGGACGCCTACCGGCAGGATTTACCCACCTTAAAGTCCCTGGAAGACATTTCCTCATCTGCCCGATTTTACCGTGATGATGATGGGGTTTTACACATCAGCACCTATTTTTTAACGAAAAATAAAAACTATCAGGTCGATGATGAATCGGAAGAAAATTCCAGTATTCTCGCCACGGTACAAACCGTTGCCTTTATTTTAAACCGGGACCGTCTGCTAACCCTGCGCGGTGAAAAACTGGTGGCCTTTCGTGCCTTTCGTGCCCGTGCACGGCGCAATGATTATGAAATTGATTATAAAGACCCGACCTGGGTGCTGCTCGGTCTGCTAGAAGCCAAGCTGGATGAACTTGCGGATATCTTGGAAGATATCCACAAGGACCTGGAAAAATACTCCACCGAAGTGCTGAATAACCGCCACCGGGAAATGATTTTAGACCTTGATGACATGATTACCCGGCTGGCACAACTGGAAGATATGCTTGGAAAAGCCCAGCTCTGTCTGATTGATTTACGCCGTGTGCTGACCTTTTTAGCGCGTCCACGTGCCTTGGGCAGTCATATTTATGATGCCGATATCCGTGAACTGAGTGAAGATGTACGCTCGCTGGTCGAACACGACGCCTTCCTGTTCCAGAAAGTACGCTTCCTGCTCGATACTACTTCGGGTTTCATTAACACCGAACAGAATGACACCATCCGTCGCTTCTCGATTTTACCAAGTATGCTGGCACCGCCAATGCTGGTGGCCAGTGTTTATGGCATGAACACCGACGTACTGCCTTTTGCCAAAGGCACCACCAGTTTTATTATTGTCAGTATTATCCTGATTGGCTTCTTTATCGGGCCGCTGATTTACTTCAGATGGAAGAAATGGATTTGATGCGACATGTCCTCTCTCCCTGAGGGAGAGAGTTAGAGAGAGGGCTGGTTTCACTAATCCTTCATCCCTCCTCACCTCCCTTAGGTAAAGAGAGAAACTTAATGCCATAAAAAAGCACCTCGGTTGAGGTGCTTTTTGTTTAAGCGCTGAGCTGTAAATCTTCCTGCAAATGACAGGATTGAATAATCTTCATCATTTTTTCCGGGACAGCTTTAAAGACCAGCCCTTGCGCATCCGGGGTCTGTCTTAACCAGCGTACCAGCACAGCCAAAGCCAGGGTACTGCCCTGCTCAAGTCCGGCCAGATTCACAACCACCGGGGCGGGCTGCTGTTGAATCAGCTGCAGCCCCTGCTGGTAATACTGCTCGGCATTGTTAAAGTCAATTTTCCCGGAAACCCGCAGTTCCTGATTTACATATTCAATCACAGCACGTCCTATTATTTTTTATCAACCGCAGCTTCTGCATCTGGTTTAAAGGTCGCAATCGCCTTATCAATATTGCCGCCATTACGTTTGACGTTGGCTGCAAACTGGTTACGGAACTGCAGGCCTAAATCAATCCCGGATACGTTGATGTTACGGATTTTCCACTGATTGCCTTTATCGACCAGCTGGAACGATACCGGAATTTTCTCGCCTTTGTTGTTAAAGTCGATGGTCACTACCGGGTTCTTGCTGTTGCTGGCTTTATACGGACGTAAGGTATAAGTCTGGTTGCTGAATTTCGCAAAGGCTGAACCGTAGTTTTCAATCAGGGTTTCACGGAAATTCTTTTCAAACTGGGCACGCTGGGCAGCCGAACTGTACTGATTGGTCGCATAGGTTCCCATCACAATACGGGTAAAGGCTTGCGAATCGATATACGGATCAAGGTTCTGGCGCACAATGGTTTTCACCAAGGCCGGATTATTTTGCAGTTTGGCATGATCGGCTTTTAAACGCGAAATCAGGCCATCCGCCACTTTCTTGATAAATGCGGGAGGAGTTTCGGTTGGTGCAGCAAATGCACTACCTGCCACCAGCGTGGCCAAAACACTTGCGGTCAAGGTTTGTTTGAACAATGTCTTCACTAAAATTTCTCCTCTCAATTACTCAACAAATGACACTTCTGCATCTGTTGTTTCAGCGGATGTCTCATCTGCCGGGTTATCGGATGATGACTTGTTGCCTGCGCCGCCGGTTACAAACTTGGTCACAAGGTCTTCAATTTCCATGGTGCTTTGGGTATTGCTGATTTGATCACCACGTTTTAAATAATTCAGACCACCACCCGGTACAATCTTCAGGTACTTCTCACCCAAAAGACCATTGGTTGCTACCATTATGTAAGCATCTTCATCGATATTGGTGATGGAGGTCATGTTATCCAACAGTTGCTTTTCCATTGCTTTTTGTTGCGCAGGATCGGCTTCGCTGTATTCGCTGCTGTAACGCAACTCTTCCAGGGCATATTGTTGCACCTGTTGTAACTGTTCCTGATTAAAGGTGGTCAGCTCACCATCCAGAATCATGGTCACAGTGGCCAGACGCGTCACCGGGTCTAAAGTAATGGATTCGACCTGCCCGACTTTAACCCCGCTTAAGGCCACTTTGGCACGCGGCTTGATCCCGTTAATATTGTCAAACGTTGCGGTCATGGAATAACTGTCCTGAATGGTGGTGCCCACCAGACCACTGACCCGCATCGCCAGGAAGAATAAAGCAATACCAAACAGAATGACAAAAACACCGACGGCCAGCTCACTAGTACGTGATTTCATTAAACACCTCCGAACATGACCGCAGTCAATACGAAATCAAAACCTAAAACACAAAGCGATGAATACACCACGGTACGCGTGGTAGATGTCGCGATACCTTCAGACGTAGGCTCGCAGGCATAGCCTTGGTAGACCGCAATCCAGGTACAAATTAATGCAAAAACAAAACTTTTAATAATGGTGCCGTTAAAGATATCTTTATAGAACTGTACGGTGCTTTCCATACCGCTCCAGTAAGAGCCTTCATCGGCGCCTAAAAAATCTACCCCAACGAATTTACCACCCATAATCCCGACTGCCGCAAAAATCACGGATAGCATCGGCAAGCTGAAAATACCGGCCCATAAACGCGGCGAGATGACCCGCTTTAAAGGATCGACCCCGATCATTTCCATACTGGACAACTGTTCGGTGGCTTTCATCAGGCCAATTTCAGCAGTCAAGGCAGAACCGGCACGGCCAGCAAATAACAGGGCCGCAACCACCGGGGCCAGTTCACGCAGCAAGGTTAGGGCCACAGCGGTGCCCAGCATGGCTTCACTGCCAAAGGTCACCAAAATGCTGTACATTTGCAGGCCCAGCACCGCACCAATAAATAAGCCCGACACCACAATAATCAGCAGTGACATCACCCCGACGCGGTACATCTGGTAAATAAACAGTTTCACGCCAATCCAGGTTGGCATTGAAAATAAAATCTGGAGCAGCATTAATGTGGCAACGCCTATACCACGTACCCGCTCAATCACACGGCGTCCTAATGCAGCAATCGCATTCATGCTGAATGCACCTCATGACTTAAATAGGGTTGATGGCTAAACTGATAGTCGACCGGGCCTTCAACTGAACCGGTTAAGAACTGACGTACAAAAGGCGAGGCATGCTGTTTTAATTGTTCTGGAGTGCCTTCACCCTGCACTTTCCCTTCCGCCACCACATAAATATAGTCGGCAATGGAGAGGGTTTCGGCCACATCATGCGACACAATAATGGTGGTTAAATCCAGCGCTTCACGCAATGAACGGATTAAACGGGTCAATACACCCATCACAATCGGGTCCTGACCGGCAAAAGGTTCATCGTACATAATCAGTTCCGGGTCCAGCGCAATGGCACGCGCCAAAGCGACACGACGGTTCATCCCGCCAGACAGTTCAGACGGCATGAGCTGCTCGGCACCACGCAAACCCACCGATTCCAGCTTTAAAGCCACCAGTTCAGCAATAAGATGTTCGGGTAAACGGGTATGTGCACGAATCGGGAAGGCCACGTTTTCATAAACCGTCATATCGGTAAACAAGGCACCGCTTTGAAACAGCATGCCCATTCGCGCCCGTGCTGCAAACAGCTCCTGACGTGACATTTTCCCAATATTCTTACCATCGAGCAGCACTTCACCCTGATCCGGAGTGAGCTGCCCGCCAATTAAACGCAGCAAGGTGGTTTTACCCGTGCCTGACGGTCCCATAATTGCAGTAATCTGCCCACGTCGAATTTTTAAGCTGACATTGTCGTAAATGACCCGCTCCCCTCGTTTAAAGCTCAGGTGATTGACTTCAATCAGTGCTGGCGCCTGTAGAGGTGTCTGATTATTCATAGCTGAGGATTTTCCTGCATTTTTTCAGCATGCATACTATAAAGGATTGGAGAACAAATTGTTATCTATGAAATTCTTTTAAACTGTGTACAAGTTGTACAATTTTATTATGGTCTAATTTGAGTGTAGAAACAAAGAGATGCAGCTTAGGCAAAAGTTCTGTAAATAAAAAAGATGAGGTTACAGAGCAGCAAAACCAAAAAAATATATGGCATAAGCACCTCTTTCATAGATGACACACCGGGCAGTTTGTGCGAATGATAATGAGACATCGCTTAATATATTCTTAAATAAACTTGAACCAGTATACATTTTCCTCATCAAAATTCAAATTTTATCGCATAAAAAACCGGTGCAAGCACCGGTTTTCTGAATTCGCTCAGTTCAACTTAGTCGTTGAATTTACGACGACGGTCACCACCTTCACGGCGTGGACGGTCGCTGTTGAACTCGCGACGTGGACGATCTTCACCGAATGAACGCGCTGGACGGTCGCCAAAATCACGCTTAGGACGGTCACCGAAAGCACCTTCACGACGTGGTTTGTAGTCTACGCGGTTGCCACGGTTGTCATCATTGCTGTCAAAACGTGGACGCTCGTTGAAACCACCTTCGCGACGCGGACGGTCACTGTTGAATTCACGGCGTGGACGATCATCGAAAGAACGTTGTGGACGGTCACCAAAGCCACCTTCACGACGTGGACGGTCGCTGTTGAATTCGCGACGTGGACGGTCATCGAAAGAACGCTGTGGACGGTCGCCAAAGCCACCTTCACGACGCGGACGATCGCTGTTGAATTCACGACGTGGACGGTCTTCACCGCCTTCACGACGTTTGAAGTTGCTTTCGCCTTCAAAACGACGGCCACCGCCGAAACCACCACGGCCACCGCGACCACCGTCACGTTTACCACCACGACCGCCGTCACGACGTGGACGTGCTGGAGGTGGAGATGGCTCTAAACCTTCAATTTCAGATACTTCTAAACGTGCATCTAAGTAATCTTCAAGCGCACGAATTTTACCGCGTTCACGGTAAGTCGCCAAAGTAATCGCTTTACCAGTACGACCGGCACGACCAGTACGGCCAATACGGTGTACATAGTCTTCGTTCTTCATTGGCAGACCGAAGTTAATCACGTGAGAAATAGTCGGTACGTCCAGACCACGCGCTGCAACGTCAGTTGCAACTAAAATCTTGGCACGACCTTCACGAATGCTGCGTAAACGGCGGTTACGAACGGTTTGTGGCATTGCACCATGCAGCGCAACAACTGAGTGACCTGCTTCAGCCAGTTCTTCAGCCAGCATATCGGTATCTTCTTGGGTAGAAGCGAATACAACGGCCTGATCAAGATCCTGTTCGCTCAACCAGTGCGTCAACAGTTTTTTCTTGTGCTCGAAGCCATCAGTCCAGTGTAAAGTCTGAGTAATGTCCGTATTGGTAGAGTGACCGGTTTCGATCGCAATACGTTCTGGCTCATTCATCATACGTTCAGCAAGCGTGATGATACGTGGTGCAAATGTCGCAGAGAACATTAAAGTCTGTTCGCGGTTTGCAGCCAAATCACTGATTGCTTCCAGATCTTCAGAGAAACCCAGGTCCAGCATACGGTCAGCTTCGTCAACGATTAACGCATTAACTTTGTCGAGTTTGATTTGACGACGGTTCACAAGGTCAAGTAGACGACCTGGCGTCGCTACAACCACTTGTGCACCTTTTAACTGTTGAATTTGTTTACCAAAAGGCATACCACCCATGATCGCAGCAATACGAACACCTTTCATGTGACGTACAAATGCAATCGCGTCCTGGCTCACCTGTTGAGCAAGTTCACGTGTTGGGCAAAGTACCAGAATAGATGGCTGAGTAATGGCTTTCATACGTTCTTTAAACGGAACGAATGTGTCCTGGTTTGCAAGTGCGTTCAGCGTTGGGAGAAGGAACGCTGCAGTTTTACCCGAACCGGTTTGGCTTGATACAAGAAGATCTTTACCTTCTAATGCCGCAGGAATTGACTGTTCCTGTACAGGCGTAGGCGCAGTAAAGCCAAGAGCGTCTAACGCTTGTTGTAAAGTTTCGTGTAGAGGAAAATCAGCAAAAGTTTTGCTCATAGAGTATTTCACCCGAGAATTGGGTGCTCCATAATAATAAAGTCAAATGGACATCGGCAAAAAGCGGCACAGCATTGAACGCTGAAAATTTAAGAATTCAGCGGCGATCCGAGTAACGACGATGTTGATATAACGCACGCATGATTACGGCTTAACCTGAAGGAATCGCTTTAGCGATTGGGGCGCGAGATATCGTCCTCTCTTTGGACCGCACGCGCATACACAATGATTAGAAGAGAAATGTTCAGGTAATGAACGGAAATTAAGTGCGTGGGCGGATTATAGCAGGATTATTTTAAAAGTCATCTAATTTAATCAACTTTTGCGTTAATTTCTGTACCAGTCGTTAAACTTGAATTAAATCAAGCACAAATAACAGGCAAAAAAAACAGCCCGACTGGGCGGGCTGTTTTTTAAGGCTTGGGAGCAAGCCTTGTCATTTCACTCAATGCGTCTATTATTTTGCCGCGTCGCCCCAGGCAGGTACTACTGCCTTCATTAAAGGCTTCAGCATTTTCATAGAACACGCAAGTACCTGACCATTGTCCATAGAATCGCTGCCACCACGTGCATCCACTACAGTACCACCAGCTTCTTTGACGATTAACTCGCCCGCTGCGATATCCCACGGTTTTAGGCCCAGCTCGAAATAGCCATCTAAACGGCCAGCTGCCACATAAGCCAGATCCAGCGCAGCAGAACCTGCACGGCGATATTGCGCACCAGCTTCAGTCACGTTCAATAATGATTCGAAATGGTTTTTGGCATACGACACCACTTCACCATTACGTTTGGCGCGGTAAGCATGACCCACAGCCAGGAACGTATTCTCCAGGCTGTCTTTAACATTCACGCGGATACGGCGCTGATTAAGCATGGCACCACGACCACGGCTGGCAGAGAACAATTCGTCTTTGACTGGATCATAGATCACGCCGTGCTGAGTCACGCCTTTGTGCTGAACAGCAATAGAGATACAGAAATGCGGAAAACCGTTGATGAAGTTAAGCGTACCGTCTAAAGGATCGATCACCCAGCACCAATCGGCGTCATGACCTTTACCTTCTTGCAGACCGAACTCTTCACCCAAGAAACTGTGATTTTTATAGCTTTTACGTAGGGTATCGATGGTCAACTGTTCCAGGTAACGGTCAACACGCGTTACTGGACCATCAATTCCTTTTTCTTCGACTTGTAGATCGAGTTTATGACGATTCTGATGCGCTTTTAAAAGCTCTTGACCAACTGTTTGAGCCGCACGCGCAGCCATCACCACCATAGGTTCCATTGAACACCCACTACAAATTTGAAGATACTGATAAAGAATAATGCATAAAAGCCCCAACATTTTAGCAAATATTGGGGCTTTTGGGGAATAAATGTTTCTAAAATTTATTGCTTCAGGATGAAACGCTCTCGGTCAGCTTGTTCCAGGCCTGGGTCATGGCCTGCTCGATACCGGCGGCATCAAGACCGGCCTGCTGCAACATCTGGCTATGTGTGGCCTGTTGCATAAAGCTGTCATCCAGGCCTAAGTGAATAATAGGCTTGACCAGCTGAGCCTTGGCCAGATATTCACTGACGGCACTGCCCGCGCCGCCCATCACTGCATGTTCTTCTACGGTTACAAACAGCTGGGTGTTTTCAGCCAGGCGTTCAATCATGGCTTCATCCAGCGGTTTCACAAAACGCATGTTCACCACTTGCACGGCAATGTCATGCCGGGCTGCAAATGCCTGTGCTGCTTCAATGGCCGGATAGACCCGGCTACCAAAGGCCAAAATGGCAATCTGCTCATCCGACTGTTCATTAAAACGCGCCACAATTTCTGCCTGACCAATCTCCATCAGGTTCAATTGCTGCTGAATTTCGACTCCAACGCCATTACCACGTGGATAACGCACCGCTGCCGGCCCCGGATAATGATAAGCCGTGTGTAGCATCTGGCGGCATTCATTTTCATCTTTCGGCGCCATGATCACCATATTCGGTACGGTGCGCATGTAGGCATAGTCATAGGCTCCGGCATGGGTTGGACCATCTTCACCGACCAGACCAGCCCGGTCGATGCCGAAGGTGACATCCAGATTTTGCAGCGCCACATCATGAATCAGCTGATCATAACCACGTTGCAGGAAGGTCGAATAAATTGCGACCACAGGTTTTAAACCTTCACAGGCCATTCCGGCGGCCAGGGTCACGGCATGCTGTTCGGCAATCGCCACGTCAAAGAAACGCTCCGGATATTGCTTGGCAAACTGCACCATGCCCGAACCTTCGCACATGGCTGGGGTAATCGCCAGCAGACGTGAATCTTGTGCAGCTTCATCGGACAGCCATTGGCCAAAAACATCGGAATATTTAGGCGCCGCTGCTGCAGACGCACTGCTGTTGATTTTACTAATGGCGTGATATTTAATCTGGTCCGCTTCTGCCGGGGCAAAGCCTTTACCTTTTTTGGTATAGATGTGGATTAAACGCGGGCCTTTACGCTTTTTCAGTGCCTGGAATACATTGACCAGTTGATCAACATCATGGCCATCAAAAGGACCAAAATAATCAAAACCAATCGCTTTAAATAAATTGTCGGCGGCATCGGTCGCAGCACAATGCAAACGTGAGGTGTAGCCCCACTCGGGATGCGGCTGGATATAGGCCTCACCAGAAGCATCAATATGCACGCTTTCGCCGCGCTGCCACAGCGCCGCCAGATGTTTGGCAAAACCGCCGGTGCTGCAGGAAATTGACATATCATTGTCGTTTAAAATGACCATTAAATCGGCCTGATGCGCCACCGCATCATTCATGGCTTCAAAGGCCATACCGGCGGTCATGGCGCCGTCACCAATAATTGCCACCACTTCGCGCTGTTGCTGCTGATAACGGCTGGCCAGCGCCATGCCCAAACCGGCAGAAATCGCGGTGGATGAATGGCCGACACCAAAGGTATCAAATTCAGATTCTTCACGGGCCGGAAACGCGGCCAGACCATCTTTGGCACGAATAGTGGTCAGCTGTTCACGGCGTCCGGTTAAGGCTTTATGTGGATAGGCCTGATGACCAACATCCCAGATCAGGCGGTCATGTGGCGTATTAAACGCATAATGCACGGCCACAGTCAGTTCGATGACCCCTAAATTGGCACCGAAATGCCCGCCACTTTGCCCTGCTGCATACAAAATGAATTGACGTAACTCATCCGCCACTTGTGCTAACTGGCTTTGCGCGAGTAAACGTAATTGTTGTGGATGATCTATGCTATCCAGCAACGGTGTTACAGGGCGTTGAGTCGGTATTTCTGTATACAACATATGTGGCAAAGCCTTCTAAAGCCTGGCAAAACCTAAGCTAGGTCAAGGGGGAGTTACTCGATCATATAGTCGAATTGTACCATCTTCAATCAGCCACATTTCTAGCGATGTAGTTTTGAGCAATGATTTCAGTCGGGCAGTGTTTAGGTGGCGTAGATTATCCTGAATAACCTCGCTATTTATCAACTATTATCGTTCGCTTTCTACAAAAAAGAAAATCTTCTGCAGAAATTCAGCAATCCTATTCTACTAATGTCTGAGCATTAGGCTATACTTTAACGCATTCATGAACAATTTAACGGGTAAAACTGTGCCTATAGAATTTGTCGCAACGTCAAGACTACCAACCGCTTTTGGTGAATTTAAAATTACTGTATTTCAAGATCCGAAAACTGGCGAAGAGCATGTTGCACTGTCTAAAGGTCTGGAACAGGCCCCGACCGAACCAGTACTGGTTCGTGTCCATTCCGAGTGCTTAACCGGGGATGCCTTTGCTTCATTAAAATGTGACTGCGGCCCGCAATTACAGGCCACCCAGCGTCTGATTAATGAAGCCGGACAAGGGGTGATTTTATATTTGCGTCAGGAAGGACGCGGCATTGGCCTGACCAACAAGATTCGCGCCTATGCCCTGCAAGATCAGGGACATGACACGGTAGATGCCAATTTAATGCTGAATCTGCCAGCCGATGCCCGTCAATATGATATGTGCAGCATTATGCTGGATCATCTGCAAGTCAAAGCGGTGCGGTTAATTACCAATAACCCGCTAAAGATTGAAGCGCTCCGTGAGCAAGGGATTAATGTGGTGGATCGCGTGCCGTTAACGGTGGGTTTAAACCCGTTTAATGAGCAGTATTTAAAGACCAAACATGAGCGTATGGCACATATGTACCAAAAAGATGACTTCTAAGTCATCTTTTTAGTTTTAAAACAATTCTTCTCAGATCTAAGGAATCCCATACCCGATATTGATTTAGATGACCGGCGACAGGGAGGTCGCCTTTCCGCTTATCTCGATTAAATGGCTTCTTTTTAAACTATTTCAAATTGGCAGACTACCTGTATCAATAACATTTCATTCTGCATGAAGGCTTTTTCTTTGTTACTTTGACGGGGCAAAGTAACCAAACCCCTTTATTTCACTGATATGGCATCCCTGCCATACAGTGAAATGGCGACCTCCCTGTCGCCGGGTCATGTGATTGAATGCTGAATTGGCTGAGATAAAAATTAAATCGTCATTGAGAAAATACGGGTACTCGGTACTTTACGTTTTAAACGCAAATCAAACGCCATACAGATATTACGTACAAACGGTTTGCCCTGCTCCGTAACCTGTAAATGATCCTCAAACAGCGTTAACAAGCCATCTTCCTGCATTTCTTCCAGCTGCTTGAGCACCTCAGGCAATTCCGGGAACTGCATCTCTGGCTCGGCCCATGAGGTCTGGAAGCTGCACATCAAATTCAGGATATGCCGGCGAATCATCAGGTCCTCAGCGGTCAATACATGCCCGCGAAATACCGGAATTTCATTCTGTTCCAGTCGCGCATAATAATCTTCCAGGGTCTTTTCATTTTGCGCAAAGCTGTACCAGCTATCACTGATGGAAGATAACCCAAGCCCAATCATCAGCTGGGTTTTGGAAGCGGTATAGCCCATAAAGTTACGGTGCAGACTGCCCTGCTGAAAAGCCTGATACATGGCATCGCTTTTCAGGGCAAAATGATCCATGCCAATTTCATGATAACCATGCGCCAGCAATTTCTTCTTGCCCTCTTCATACAGGGTACGTTTCAGTTCATCTTTTGGCACATCATCATCTTTAAAACCGCGCTGGCCATTGCCTTTAATCCACGGTACATGCGCATAACTATAAAAGGCCAGACGGTCCGGATTTAACTGGGTGGTCTGCTGAATGGTATGTAAAACATCCTCCAGATTCTGAAAAGGCAGACCAAAAACCAGATCATGCGAAATTGACGTGTAGCCAATATCACGCGCCCATTCGGTCACACGCTGCACATGTTCATAAGGCTGAATCCGGTGGATGGCTTTCTGGACCTTTTCATTATAGTCCTGCACGCCATAGCTGACCCGGCGAAAGCCCAGATCATACAGCGCTTGCAAATGTTTACGAGTGGTATTGTTCGGATGGCCTTCAAAACTGAATTCATGCTCGGGCGCGACTATGGCTTTGCCCAGAATGCCCTGAATCAGCTGCTGTAAATGGGCTACAGAAAAGAAAGTCGGCGTGCCGCCACCCAAATGGATTTCTTTAATCATCGGCCGGTCTGGCAGCAACTGGCAATATAAATCCCACTCTTTCAGCACCGCCTGAATATACGGTTGCTCCACTTCATGGCGTTTGGTCACGCGCTTATGGCAACCGCAAAAGGTACATAAACTTTCGCAGAAGGGCAGATGGATATACAGGCTGATGCCTTCGCTGGCATTGGATTCAGCAAACGCGCGTTGCAGACTTTGCTGCCAGGCCTCACTAGAAAAACTGGCCTCTTCCCAATACGGTACGGTCGGATAACTGGTATAGCGGGGTCCCGGAACATTGTATTTTTGTACGAGAGAACTGGCCGGTTTCAACATCTACATTGCTCCACTGCAATTGACCCTATGAGGTAGGCACAAGGCCCGTATTCACTATTGTGCGGAGCTTAAAACAGGAATTCAACCTAGCCTTTTGGTCGGGAATCGGGAAGCTCATGCTGTTGCCTCTTCACTTAGATCAGCCATGCGCAGCGCACAGCAGCCCTTCCCCTCTTAATTTTTTTACCAATCTGTGCTTTGATGTGCTTATTGTTTTTTATTCATGAGTGTCATCATGCAGCATCCTACCTCCGCTGATATTCAACGCGTACGTGAATTTCTCCTCGATTTACAGGCGCGCATCTGTGCCGCGTTAGAACAACAGGAACGGGCCGGCGGCGGTACGGCTGAATTTGTAATTGATGACTGGCAGCGCCCTGAAGGGGGCGGTGGCCGTTCCCGGGTCTTACAAAACGGCAGCGTGATTGAAAAAGGCGGGGTGATGTTCTCGCATATTAACATCTCCAAACTGCCTGCCTCGGCAACTGAACGTCATCCCGGTATTGCCGGTGCCAAAGCGCAGGCGATGGGTGTATCCCTGGTGATTCACCCGAAAAATCCAAATGTCCCGACCTCACATGCCAATGTGCGTTTATTTGTGGCCGAACCGGAAGGCCAGGACCCGATCTGGTGGTTTGGCGGCGGTTTTGACCTGACCCCGTTTTATCCGAATGATGAAGATGTCCTGTCCTGGCATCAGATTGCACATGATTTATGTGCACCCTTTGGCGAGCAAGTCTATGCCGAACACAAACAGTGGTGTGATGACTATTTCTATCTGAAACATCGCGATGAACAGCGCGGGGTCGGCGGTCTGTTCTTTGATGATTTAAACCAGTGGGATTTTGATACCTGCTTTGAGTATATTCAGGCGGTGGGCAATGGCTATCTGGAAGCGATTTTGCCGATTTTTAAACGCAATCAGGATAAACCTTATACCGAAGCGCAGCGTGAATTCCAGCTCTATCGTCGTGGCCGCTATGTGGAATATAATCTGGTTTATGACCGCGGTACCCTGTTTGGCCTGCAAACTGGCGGCCGAATTGAATCCATTCTGGTCAGCTTGCCCAACCTGGCCGGCTGGAGTTATCGCCCGGAATGGGATGCCGATTCCGCAGAGAAAAAACTCACCGACTATTATTTAAAGCCGCATGACTGGCTACGCGAACTACAATAAGTTTCTAAAAAGCTACCGCAAATAGCGGTAGCTTTTTTCTTGCAACATACGCTTGCAAGTCGCATACGTTTAAATATATTTGCATACACTTTTTCGCCAACTTTTCACAAGACTTTCATTTAAAGCGAGTAGACTCTATAGTCTTGGTTTAATGTGTCTGGCAAAAGATGGAATTGAGCCAGTATCGATTTAAGGAACGCTCCCATGCTGCAAAATTTCATTGCTCAACACAAAGGCCTGCTGTTCTGGCTGATTCTCAGTCTTCTAGTCTGCTCTCTCAGTATTACCTTTATTTTCGAACATCCTTTAAGTGACAGCCTGTCGATTGTGGCCAGTGTTTTTGCCCTGATTGCCCTGGTCTTTACTTCAGTCTTGCTGGTTTTAGATACCATCTTGGATATCTGTAATCCTTAAGCCGTCACAGGTTTACAGATCAGACTGCTTTATTGATCTTTTTATTTTTCTCTATTCGATTTTCTCTTCTTTTACCTTATCCCCCTCTTCCCTGCCCGACACCCGATTGTGTCGTTTTGCTTATTGGATTTATTCCAATTGTTCATCATTTGCAGGCTTTAGCCCCTGCCCGATTTGGCGTATATTGATGAGCATTTCAGCACATGGATCATGTGAAAATGCGCAAACAATTTGCCGTTGTGGGCAACCCGATTGAACAGTCCCGCTCTCCAGAACTGCATCATGCCTTTGCCGAAAAAACCGGGGTTGATCTGGTCTATCGCAAACGCCTGGCACCGCTGGATGGTTTTGAAGCCAATATTCGTGAATTCTTTGCCGAAGGTGGGGTGGGCATGAATGTCACCGTGCCGTTTAAAGAACAGGCCTTTGCCTTGTGTGATGTACTCAGCGAACGGGCCAAAACCGCCAAAGCTGTAAATACCTTGTGGATGCAAGATGGCCAGCTGCATGGGGACAATACCGATGGTCAAGGGCTGGTCGATGCCATTCGTGCGCTGAACTGGAATTTGGACAATACCGAAATTCTGATTATTGGTGCCGGCGGCGCCACCCGTGGCGTGATTTATCCGCTGGTTCAGGCCGGCGTCAAAAAAGTGGTGATTGCCAACCGTACTCTGGCGCGCGCCGAACAGCTGGTGGCTGATTTGCAGCAAGCCGTACCACAGGCCGAACTGTCCGCCATTGGTCTGGATGCACTAGCGGGCGAGTTTGACATTGTCATTAATGCGACATCGGCCAGCTTGAGTGGCGATGCTTTAATTCTGCCGGACGCGCTGCAATTTCAACATGCCTATGAAATGGCCTATGGCAAGCCCTCCAGTTTTCTGGAACAGGCCAAGGCCCGTCAGATTCCAACCTCGGAAGGCTTTGGCATGCTGGTCGGACAGGCAATTGAATCGTTTTCAATCTGGAATGGGGTCAAACCCGATTTAAAAGATTTTCTTTAAAATCTGCGATTTTGCCCAGAAAAAGAACCGATCTTGCACGGTTCTTTTTTTATGCCTAGCCTTTGGGCTGCACAATTAACCCGTATTATGATTGGATTTAATGACACAAATATGGCAACCGATTTGCCCAGATTTAAACGTCTTTGCCGCTATTAGGCTTTGGTCCTAGATCATGCTCAATTATGTTTTATTTTGTTATAATTTAAATAAATAGAATACAAAAAACAGTGGTGACAAGGGCAGGATTTTCTCCTAAATTAGAACTGATCCCACGTCTATAAGATTCTATTGATTCGCTTTTCTGACATTTTTAACTGAATTCAACATCAATGTATTTTGATGCGCAGTGTGAATAATCAAACTATCCGATCAGATAATCCAAAACTATTTTTAAATCAGGATTAATGTTATGCCAGCATATAAAGCGCCTTTACACGACATTCGTTTCTTAATGAATGAAGTGTTTGACTATCCAGCACATTATCAAACTTTGTCTAACGGTGAAGCAGCAGATCCAGAAACAGTCGACATGATTCTCGAAGGGGCGGCTGATTTTTGTGAAAATGTCCTCTCTCCTTTGAACCAGACCGGCGATCAGGAAGGCTGTCATTTTGAAAATGGCGAAGTGAAAACGCCAAAAGGCTTTAAAGAGGCTTATGACCAGTTTGTGCAAAGCGGCTGGCAAGGTCTATCTTATCCTGAACAGTACGGCGGTCAAAACCTGCCAATGTCGTTAAACCTGATTAAATCTGAAATGATGGGCACCGCCAACTGGTCATTTCAGATGTATCCGGGTTTAAGTGTGGGCTGTATCAACACCATTATCCAGTACGGTACAGACGAACAAAAAGATACCTATCTGCCGCATCTGGTGGCAGGCACCTGGTCAGGAACCATGTGTTTGACCGAGCCACAATGTGGTACTGACTTAGGTCAGGTGAAAACCAAAGCGGAACCGCAAGCCGATGGCACTTATGCCATTTCAGGCACCAAAATCTTTATTTCTGCCGGTGAACATGACCTGACCGAAAATATTGTCCATATTGTGCTGGCACGTTTACCGGATGCTCCAGCCGGCACCAAAGGCATTTCCCTGTTTATCGTACCGAAATTCCTGCCATCTGCAGATGGTGGCGTGGGTGAGCGTAACCCGGTGACCTGTGGTTCAATTGAACACAAAATGGGGATTCGCGCGTCAGCAACCGCAGTGCTGAACTTTGACAATGCGGTGGGTTATTTAATTGGCGAGCCGAACAAAGGCCTGCATGCCATGTTCACCTTTATGAATACTGCCCGTATTGGTACCGCGATTCAGGGGATCTGTCATGCGGAACAGGCCTTCCAGGGCGCTTTACCGTATGCCAAAGAGCGGATGTCAATGCGTGCTCTGTCCGGTAAAAAAGATCCGGAAAAAGTGGCCGATGCCATTATTCACCATGCCGATGTGCGCCGTATGCTGCTGACGCAAAAAGCTATTGCTGAAGGTGGTCGTGCCATGATTTATCATGCTGCACAAATTGCCGACAAAATGACCGATGCACTGGAGCGTGGCGATACTGCTGCCTTTGAACAACATGATGATCACCTCGGTTTCTATACTCCAATTCTAAAAGGCTTCCTGACTGAAATGGGCTATGAAGCAGCCAACCACGGCATGCAGGTTTATGGCGGTCATGGTTATATCAAAGAATGGGGCATGGAACAGATTGTACGTGACTCGCGTATCTCGACCCTGTATGAAGGCACCACCGGTGTACAGGCGCTTGACCTGATTGGCCGTAAAGTGCTGCTGACCTCAAAAGGTAAAGTGATTCGTGACTATACCGCAGAAATTCTGAAATTCTGTGGTCAGCATGCCCGCAATAAATACATGCGCCGTTTTGCCTGGGACTTAACCAAGCTATGCGCGCAGTGGAATGCCCTGACTGTACGGATCATGCTGGCAGCACGTAAAGACCGCGATATCGTCTCAAGTGCCTCTGTCGACTTCCTGATGTTCTCGGGTTATGTGATGATGGCTTACTTCTGGGCACAGCAGGCGGCCGTCGCATCGGCCAAACTGGCATCGAATGATGGCGCAGAAACCCCAGAGTTCTACAAAGCGAAAATCAAAGTGGCAGATTTCTACTTTGAACGCTTATTGCCACGTACTCAAGGTCATGCCGAAGCGATGGTCAATCCATCTAAAACCATGACGGCATTAGCACCGGAACATTTTAGCTTCGACTACTAAGTCAAAGCCAAAAAAGAAAAGACCGCGCAAGCGGTCTTTTTTATGAGTACTGTAAAGCAGTGAATATCCTAAGCGAAGGTTTTGGATTGTTATAAAAACTCTTCCAGCACCGAATTTAAAAACACATGCCCCTGTTCGGTACAGGCCAGCCGACTGGCATCTTCCACCAGCAACTTGCGCTGACGTAGTGAGGTTAATACCGGTGCCAAATCATCCAGACTTAAACCGGTACGTTCTACATAAAGTTTCGCATCGACTCCAGCATTCAGGCGCAGTGCATTCATCATAAACTCAAACGGCATCTCCTCAGCGGTAATCCGTTTGAACTGTCCATGCTCGGCCGGCACCTTAGCCAGATAATCTTTTGGCAGGCGGGTTTTCTGGAAACGGTATACCCCATCTGGTCGGGTGACTTTGCCATGCGCACCAGCGCCAATCGCCAGATAATCGCCAAATTGCCAGTAATTCAAATTATGTGCCGAAGGTCGCTCCTTCCGCCACGCCGATACTTCATAATTGATAAAACCATTGGCCTTTAAATAGGCCTCACCCTGTTCCTGAATCGCTTCCAGCACTTCATCGACCGGTAACACCGGCTGGGTGCGGAAAAACACGGTATTCGGTTCAATGGTCAGCTGATACCAGGAAATATGGGTTGCGCCCTGCTCGACCGCCAGTTTTAAATCATTTAAGGCCTGTTCCAAAGTCTGCTCCGGCAAACCATGCATCAAATCGACGTTAATGCGCTGAAAGCCGGCCTCACGCGCCAAGTGAATCGCTGAAAGCGCATCACTCTGACTATGAATCCGGCCCAGTTTTTGCAGATGATCGCTATTAAAACTTTGCACCCCAATTGACAGGCGGTTAATTCCCGCCGCCAGATAACCGGCAAAAGGATCATGTTCAATGGTGCCCGGATTGGCCTCTAAGGTAATTTCGCAATCGTCTTGAAACGGCAACAGCGCTTTAAGCTGTGCAAACAGCCATTGATAACCGGCTGCTGAAATCAGCGATGGCGTCCCACCGCCAATAAACACACTGTGAATTGCACGACCCTGGGCAAATTCCAGCTGCGTATTAAAATCGGCGACCAAGGCTTGTAAATAGTGCTGCTCCAAATCCAGTGACAGTTTGCCATCCGGGACGGCATGCGAGTTAAAGTCACAATACGGACACTTGCGCACGCACCACGGCATGTGAATATAGAGGGACAAGGGCACAGACGCAGGATTCAATTCAGCCAAGGAACAAGCTCAAAAACAGCAAAGGAAGATGCATATTTTAACATGACTGCATCATGACACCGATAAAATCTCACAGCGAATCCCGCTACACTAGAAAAAATTACAGAAGAATTAGCGTGTTAGAATGATGAAAATATCTTCGCAATTACTGCTTTTAATGCCGCTGGCCATGGGGATCGGGATTGCCATGACCCTGCAAACCGCCATCAATACCCAGCTACGCGAATATTTATATTCTCCTTTGCAGGCTGCCCTTTTCTCGTTTTTGGTTGGTACAATAGTGCTGGCTATTTTGGTGTTTTTTCAACAGGTTCCCAAACCCAATCTGCACGAGATCGTCCATTTGCCCTGGTATATGTGGCTGGGCGGCGTGTTAGGGGTCTATGCCATCAGTTTAAGTATTTATGCAGCACCGAAACTCGGCTATCTCACCCTGACCGGTTTAATCCTGTTTGGCCAGATTGCCATGTCGATGCTGGTCGATCATTTTGGTGTCCTGGGCACAGAAAAAGCACCCATCAACTGGCAACGTCTTCTGGGTGGCGTGGTGATTTTTATAGGTGTGCTTCTCACTTTACAACGCTAATCGCTCTGTTCTAAGCACATGATGAATATGGGTAATAACTGTGGCTACGCTTGGCAACACACGTTTTGAATTAAAACAACTGTTCCGTTTAATGATTCCGATTCTGGTGACGCAATTTGCCCAGGCCGGTCTGGGGCTAATTGATACCATTATGGCCGGTCAGTTTTCACCGACCGATTTAGCCGCAATTGCAGTTGGTGTGGGACTCTGGCTTCCGGTGATGCTGCTGTTTAGTGGCATCATGATTGCCACCACGCCGCTGGTGGCCGAGGCCAATGGTGCGCGTACACCGGAAAAAATTGCCACCATTGCCCGGCAATCGTTATGGGTGGCGTTTATTTTGGGCTGGATTGCCTGCCTAATTCTACAGCTGGCGCCGCTGTTATTGCCGCTGCTTGGAGTACCAGAAAGCCTGCAACCGAAAGCCGGACTGTTCCTGCATGCCATTGGGTTTGGTATGCCGGCAGTGACCATGTATGCTGCGCTACGTGGCTATTCCGAGGCGCTGGGTTATCCACGGCCGGTAACGGTCATCAGTCTGCTGGCGCTGGTGGTACTGGTGCCGTTGAACCTGATCTTTATGTATGGTTTAGGGCCACTGCCTGAACTGGGCAGTGCCGGCTGCGGCTTTGCCACGGCCATTTTACAGTGGCTGATGTTTATTACCCTGGCGCTGTATATTTCCAAAAGCAGCGCCTACCAAAGCACCCAGATTTTTACCCGCTGGGAACCCATCGACCGTTACTGGATGAAACGGATTTTAATGCTCGGCCTGCCGATTGGTTTGGCAATTTTCTTTGAAGTCAGTATTTTCAGTACCGCGGCCATTGTGATTAGCCCCTTAGGGGAAACACTGGTGGCGGCGCATCAGATTGCCATGTCGGTGACCTCACAGCTGTTTATGATTCCGATGTCTCTAGCCATTGCACTGACCATCCGCATTGGCACCTATTATGGTGAAAAAAACTGGGCTGCCATGCGCCGCGTGCAGTATTTGGGGCTGATTACCGCAACCCTGCTGGCCTTTATGACCATGAGTTTTATGTGGCTGTTCCGTCCGGAAATTATTTCGATTTATACCTCGGATGTCGATGTGGCACAGGTGGCGATGTATCTGCTGCTGTTTGCAATTGCCTATCAGTTGATGGATGCCTGGCAAATTAGTGCAGCCGGCTGTTTGCGCGGTATGCAGGACACCAAAGGCCCGATGTGGATTACCATGCTGGCCTACTGGGTCATTGCCTTTCCGGTCGGGGTGTATTTTTCCCGCTTTGGCAGCATGGGCGCGGCCGGGGTCTGGGTCGGCCTGATTGTCGGCTTGAGCGTGGCCTGTGTACTGTTGCTGATCCGGTTGTATATGAACAACCAGCGCCTGAGTCAAAGCAGCTAAGCGATTCGCCTCCCATCATCTCTAGCCGGCCATTACCGCCGGCTTTTTTATTTGTAGTATGCAGTGAAATTGCTTATTAACAATTTAAAGTAGGCTTTTCACCCAACTGCCGGTATGCTCAAGGCAGATAGTCAAGATGATCTTAAGGAACCTCGCATGGCAAAAACGGCTAGTACACCGGGTCGTCGCTTTATGAAACTGGCCAGTATGACCGCCAGTATCGCCACCAAAACCGTTTCCAATTCAATTAAAAACTTTTCTGCCGATGACGAGCAGAAGAATGCCGCACGCAGCAAACTGTTTCAGGATATTGGTATCCAGATTGCCGATACCTTGGGAGAAATGAAAGGTGCGGTCATGAAAGTGGGGCAAATTGCCTCGCAATATAAAGATATTTTCCCACCAGAAGTGGCGCGGGCCATCAGCAAATTACAACGTCAGGCACCGCCCATGCCTTTTGCCGAAATTCAGGCACAAATCGAAAAAGAACTGGGCAAGCCCCTCGCGCAGATTTTCCAGCATTTTGATGAAACCCCATTTGCCGCCGCGTCCATTGGCCAGGTACATAAGGCAATTTTGCCGACGGGTGAACAGGTGGTAGTGAAAATCCAGTATCCGGGTGTCGATAAAGCCTGTGAAAGTGACCTGAAACAGGTGCGCTTGGCCTTGCGTTTAATGGGTGTGTTAAAAATTGACCGTAAATTGCAGGACAAACTGTTCCAGGAAATTCAGGACAGTCTGGACAATGAACTGAACTACCAGATTGAAGCACAAAACCTGGAAGTGGCACGTACCTTCCATCAGGCGCTGGACAGTAAAATTATTATTCCGCAGGTCTTTAAGGACTATTCGACCCGGCATATTTTAACGTTAAGTCTGGAACAGGGTGACAGTATTGAAACCGCCAGCCAGTGGCCACTGGCGACCCGGAATGAACTGGGACGCCGGCTGTTTCGCGCTATTGGTCAGGAAATTTTCTATCTCAAGCGTTTCCACTGTGACCCGCATCCGGGTAACTTTGCCTTCCGTGAAGATGGCAGCGTGATTATTTATGATTACGGCGGTGTGAAGACCTTGTCCAATGACATTGTGCAGCATTTTAAAGCGCTGATTCAGGCCGGCCGTGCCCAGAATATTGCCTTAATGGAACAGGAACTGACTGCCCTGCACTCCCTGTCCGAGCAAGGCAAATTCCCGCCAGAACTGTATCAGGCCTGGCTGGAAGTGCTGATGCGCCCTTTGACCACCGATTATGATTTTGCCGAAAACTCGGCCCATCATGATGGTATGGAACTGATGAAACCCTCGTTAAAATATTGGGATGTATTCAAGCCATCACCCGATACCTTAATGGTCAACCGTACGGTATCGGGTCATTACTGGAACCTGATTCATTTAAAAGTGCATGACAATTTAAATGATCTGTTTGAAGAACTGGTTCCACCACACGCTTAAACCATATATTAAAAACCACACTGAGCCCGAATGACCCATTCGGGCTGACTTTACTTATTATTTGTTACGTTATAACATTACACAATTCAACAAACATGAGGAATTGTTATGCGTCCAGAGATCCATCCCGAATATCAGGAAGTGCTGTTTCACGACACCAATGCCGATGCCTATTTTATTATTGGCAGCACCCTGAAGCCGCAGCAGACCAAGGAATATCAGGGCAAAATCTATCCCTATATGACTTTAGATATTTCCAGTGCTTCGCATCCGTTTTATACCGGTGAGCAGCGTCAGGCCAGCAATGAAGGCCGTGTCGCCAGCTTCAATAAACGCTTTGCCCGTTTTAAACGCAGCAAGGACTAAGCCGCGCAGTAGAAAAAAATTGGCATACACATCCTTTATGAAGTCTAGACCTTTATCTCCAGCTAGGCTTCATTTTTTTATTTTATGCAGTTGATTTTCCTGTTTTTTATTTCGTATTTAATAGCACCTGAAACAGATAAAAACCCACCGCCAGACAGAGCACACCCAAAATCACACTTGAGATCACATACATTAACGCCACGCTGGTGTGTCCCTGTTTCAGCAATTGAAAGGTTTCCAGCCCAAAACTGGAAAAGGTGGTAAAGCCGCCTAAAATTCCGACCATCAAAAACAGTCGCAACTCCTGTTGTAACACCGGGAACTTTTGGCTGAAGGCAAAGAATATTCCGGCAGCAAAACAGCCGAGCAGATTCACCGACCAGGTCGGCCAGGGAAATAACACACTGGGCTTAAATAGCCACAAACTCAGGCCATAGCGCAGACTCGCCCCAATTGCTCCACCCAATGCCACCCAAAGCCAATTCATGTCGTGTTGATTCCCATGTGTATAACTGCCATTTTATCCACAAGTTGGGCCAAAGCGCAGATTTTTTCATCTGCCGGGTGCAAAAATTGAGGCCGAAATAGGCTAAACCCCTGCGAAAAAACATGCTATTGTCGCAGGGCTTTTACCAATTTTTTCTATGGATTGAGAACATGATGGCTCAAGATTTATTGGCCCAGCTGCATGCAGGCAAAGCGAACTTTGCCGATGTAATTGCCTATATTGATGCACGTTATACCCACACGCCAACTGCGTTTAGCAATGGCCAGCAACACAATGCGGCCACTGAAAACCAGGGCAGCGCCAAAGTGCTGAGTTTTGCCAAATTAAATGGCTTAGACCACGCGCAAACCTTAAGCCTGTTTGCTGAACACTATGCGGCGGTACTGGCCACGCCTGAAGCCACCGATCATCAGAATATCCGCCAGTTTATGCAGCAAGGTTGGGCTGGTGTACAGTTTGAAGACGAAGCGCTGACAGCCAAATAAGCCTTAAAAAACAAAAACCTCTAAAACAGAGGTTTTTTTATGCCTGATGTTCAGGGCTTAAGCCACGCGCACCCGGCATTTCCATTCTGCCAAGGGAAGCGGCTCTCCCGCCCTGGCCTGTTTTAAATGAATCAGTCCTTCACCCACCTGAACCGCACGAAAACGGAAGGTTTTTTCTCCAGCGGCATTTAACTGCGCGGAGTCATGCTGAGCATTTTCTGTATCCGCGTGTAGATACAAGGTTTCCAGCTTAAAGATGGACGGATGTTGCATCACCGACCAGTGATAGCCGGTGGCTGGATTTTCTGCCAGACGCAATTCCAGGGTTTCCCCGATCTTTAAGTTTAACAGTGCCGGACATTGCTGATCGGCATGATAAACATGAGTACCATCGACCGGGGTACTGACACTGCCACAACCGCTGAGGGTCAACAGCCCCAGCCAGCTACAGAGAATGAGCGTCTTGCTATGATTCATCCACCTATGATTCATCAACATTCCCCTGGCGCTACATTTTACCCATCAGGCCACATTAACTACGTTTTACTTTTTCAATCCACTGGATTGAACTGACCCGGAACACTTCACAGGCACCATCACCGGTATCGGTCGGGGTGAGTGACGACGTCCAGACCATATCTTTGTCTTTAACTTCCACCAGTTCCCCGCTTAAACGCACCAGATCACCACGTTTGACCTGTTTAATCTGTTTGGCAATGTTTGGATTGGCCGGAATGATGTGCATATTGGAAACCATCTGCATGGCCTGCTCTGCCGGCACCGGTAAACGATCCATTTTCCAGTTTAAATAGCGGTCGTACTGATTTACCGTAATATGCCGGGCAATTTCCGGCTCTGCAAACAGGCCCCAGCTCACGGCATAATCAATCGGAGAAAACTTGGCCTGTTCATCATCGGTATAGGTTTTTGAACCTAAAATCCGGAAATCACCACGAAAGGACTGCAAGACCGAAATCGACTGATCGGCAGATGCCGGCGCTAACCCTTTGGCAATATTATAGTCGACCGATGCCATGGCACTGGTCTGTAATAGGGCGGCCGTCATAAGCGAAATAAGTCCAAAGCGCAGCTTCATGAGATTCTCAGATCCTTCAGTCAGAACAGATATATCTTTGATGTTAATCGATGTTGATCAGCAGAAAATAAAGAAATGGTAAGAAAATAGTTACCTTTGGTCTCATTTTTGTCTTTGCCTGCGCGGCTCAGTTAAAATAAACATAGATTAAATAAAAATATGTGATTTCAATGCTTTATAAATTCTATCAACAGCATATTTTCCCACACCTGCTGAATCAGGTGATGCAGACGCCGAGCCTGATGGATTTACGCCGTGAATTGCTGCTGCCAATTGAGGGTGAGGTACTGGAGATTGGCTTTGGCACCGGGCTGAATTTACCCTTTTACCAAAATGTCGATGTAGTCTATGCGCTGGAGCCAAACCTGGAGATTTTCCAGCTGGCCGAAACACGGATTCGTGACAGTGCCATTCTGGTGGAGCATCTGGCTGGCAAAGCTGAGCAGCTGGATTTTGCCGATAATCGTCTGGAGCATGTAGTATCAACCTGGACCTTATGCAGCGTGCAACAGATTGAACAGTGTCTGGCCGAAATTTATCGGGTACTGAAACCGGGTGGTTGCCTGCATCTGGTCGAGCATGTGCTGCATCCTGAAAATTTATATATTCAACGCTTGCAGCATCTACTCACGCCGCTACAAAAACGGCTGGCGGATGGCTGTCATCTCAACCGCGATCTGGCGCTGCTGTTACAGCAGGCCGGTTTTGAACAAAACTAAGAGCGCATTCTCGCTCTTTTAAGGGCGAGTTAGCTCTTTTTTAATGACATGGACTTTTTAGCATTTTTTTCTGACGTTGGTATTCTTTGTTCTTCAATGTATTTTTTCACTACATCCAAACTTGCGCCACCACAGGATACAGCGCAGTAACTAGGCGACCAAAAGTGATTGCCCCATAGTTTTTCCTTAACTTCATCCCAAAATGAACGCCTTAAAACATAAGAACTTTTCCCTTTCAGTTTTCCAACTAGGTTGGAAACTGAGTGCTTTGGATGAACACTTACAAGCAGGTGGATGTGATCATCTTCACCATTAAACTCAATAAGCTCACAATCCATTTGCAAACAGGTTTCTTCCATAATCTCTTTTAGGGAGGAAAGCATGTCTTTTGTTAATACATCTCTTCTGTATTTCGTAACAAATATTAAATGAACAATGTTTTTATAAATGCATGATCTACCTGTTCTCCACTCGTACATCTTATCCTCATACTAGATTTACTTTAACCTTATTTTAAGCTAAAATAACCTCAATACCTAGAGGTTTTTCAATTGCTAACAGGCATCCAATTAAGAGCATACCCAACACAACATCAAAAGCTGATTTTAAGTCAGTGGATGGGTTGTGCTCGTTTCGTTTGGAATGCCAAATGCGATGAGGA
>NZ_VOXW01000005.1:0-173749 GCF_013420555.1 Acinetobacter sp. Q85-2 | reverse complement strand
TAAAGCACGTAGTCTTCATGGATTTCTGAGTGGAATTTACGCCTCACTATGTGCATATCAATTAACCCATCAAAATAAGCCAACAATTCAAATTAAGGAATCATCGGCTTAAGCAGGATCCGGGTTAAATAGGTTGTTTGGCCATAACAGATCTACTTTTGTTCTTGTCCAGAGGACAAATACCCTTGATTTTTTACCCACGACCTGTTCTGCCTGTTTTTAAAACAACAGGCATACGCTGCCTTGAGCCATGGCTCAAAACATTCAACGCTTTATTTTCATCGGCAAAAGTCGGGCTTACTTTGAGCCGCCAGAATCAACAGGCTCAAACGCAAAAGCGGCTTTTTAGAACAGGAGATGAGTAAAAATAAAAAACAATATAAAACGCTGCGAATTTTACCTAAAATTCAAATGTAGTGCTGCTAAAAACAGCGCGAACTGGCGAACTTTAAAGCAGAAACAGCTTAGACATTAGTCTAAATCCGAGCAAAGCATACGGTTTTTAAAAAACCGCAAACATGTGTATATTGTGGGAAGCGACCGGCGCCATTTATTTGAGATTCAGGCAGTTACATGAGCACGAAAAGAAACATTTATAAAGACGTTGAACATCCTTTTGCCCAGTACGTACGTATTGTGGGAAAAGGCAAAAATGGTGCACGTTCCCTCACCTATGAAGAAGCCTATCAGGCCTTTTCCATGATCCTGAAACAGGAAGTACTCGATGTTCAGCTCGGTGCTTTTTTGATGCTGCTGCGGGTCAAGGAGGAATCGGTCGATGAACTGGCCGGCTTTGTTCAGGCCACCCGTGACCAGTTGCAGTTTAAAACTTTAGATGTAGATCTGGACTGGTCCTCCTATGCCGGGAAACGCAAACATTATCCGTGGTTTTTACTGGCCGCGCTGACTCTGGCCAAACAGGGTTTTAAAATTGTCATGCACGGCGCTGCTGGGCATACCATTAACCGGGTCTATACCGAACAGGTGCTGGAATACTTAGGCTATCCAATCTGCCAGTCAGATACGGAAGTCGAACAGCAATTACAGCAGCGTCACTTTGCCTATCTGCCTTTAGAGGTGATTTCTCCGGTACTGGCCGATTTGATTGCACTACGGAATGTAATGGGCCTGCGTTCACCTATTCATACTCTTGCCCGGCTGATTAACCCCTTTAATGCCAAAGCCACGGTACAGGCCATTTTCCATCCGGCCTATCGCAGTTCCCATCAACAGTCGGCGTTTAAACTGGGCTATCTGAACAGTGCGGTGATTAAAGGTGAAGGCGGCGAGTTTGAACGGAATCCGGATGCCAAAACCTTAATTTGTGGCATTCGTAACGGTGAGTTGTATGAACATGAATTGCCAAAGCTGACCGACAACCGCAGCCCGATTGAAGAAGAACTGGACCTGGCGGTATTTAAAGCTGTCTGGGAAGGCCAGCAATCGCATGAATATGGTGAAGTGGCGGTGGTGGAAACCATGGGCATTGCGCTGTATACCATGGGCGTCTGCGACAGTTTTGCAGCAGCCATGGACAAAGCACAACAGTTCTGGGCTGCGCGTTTAAATGCTTAAGCCACAAAACATAGCCAATAAAAAAGGTAAGCCGCGGCTTACCTTTTTTGCATGAATCTCTGCGTTAAAGTTTAAATAAACTTGATCGGCTGGAAATCTTCATTTTTGTGATGATCATCATCACATTGTTCACCTTCTTCCTTGGTGCCACGGTCGATATAACCGCTACGTTCAGTTTCCGGTAAATGCTGGATTTCCCAGGCATACACGGCCTGCATACAAATTTCGCGCTGCTCTTTGGTCAACGCCACACCATTCGGCCATTTACCAATCTCTACCGCGGTTTTTAGACGACCAACAATTTCAGGATTGAGTACGGCCAGCATCTGTTCAATATTCATCATAAATCCTGCTGTTGCAAAGAATCAAAATCTTGGTTCCAGCCGAGCTTAGTACGACATGCCATATAGAAGTCATAACCCGGTGGATGAAGTAGGTTTAACTTATAGGGATGCTTGCGGATATGCAAACTGTCCCCGACACTGAGTGAAACACTGTGCTGACCATCGGCACTGACCATTGGCAAGACACGGTTTTCACGAATCTGGATTTTAATTTCGCTTTGTCCACCCACCACAATCGGGCGTGAAGACAAGGTATGCGGATGCATCGGCACCAGCACAATCGCATCCATACTCGGATGCACAATCGGGCCACCACCAGACAAGGCATAGGCGGTAGAACCAGTAGGCGTAGATACAATTAAACCGTCACTGTGCTGACGATAAACATACTGACCATCAATATTCAGGTCAAAATCAATCATGTGTACCGATTTACCGGAATGCAGCACCACATCATTTAAAGCCACTGCTTCATAAATGACTTCACCTTTGGAGCGCACTTCCATTTCCAGCAGGAAACGGCGGTCCAGCTGAAACTCGCCTTTTAATACCTGATCCAGCTTGAAGATGACTTCCGTGGGTTTAATATCGGTCAGGAAGCCTAAACGACCACGGTTTACCCCGATGACCGGCGTATTGTATTTGACCAGCGCGCGCGCTGCATGCAGCAACGAGCCATCACCGCCGACCACAATCACCAGATCAACCACTTCGCCCAGCAAGGCGCGGCTGACGGTTTGGGTGTTCGGATAAGGGACCAGTTCTGCTGTTTCTGCATCAAATACCGGATGCAGGCCTAAATTCAGCAGATGATCATGAATTAAACTGAGCGTTTCTACGACCGAAGTTTTGCCAGGACGTCCAATCAATCCGATATTACGAAAGTTCTTGTGTGAAATTTGCACCTACGACATCGCTCCGCTACGATCCGTTGACTATAATAGCACTAACCCGAATGTTTTAAAAAAACTTTAGAAATCTGAATCCAACCGTTTTTTCTCCTCGATTGGCCGCTTCATTCACAGATTAAATATTGCAAATTATGTAAAAGCTTCGCATGATTAGCCTAATTTCTTAGGGTTTTATTGCGATTTATGAAGTCTGAACGTGGCATAGGTATTATTGCACTTCTATTTTGTATACTGGTGATTGGGGCATTTCTGGCATTAAGTATCTACCTGATTCGATTAGATAATATTGTTAGAGATAAATTTGAAGGACAGCGCTGGGACATTCCAGCCAAGGTCTTTGCTCGTCCGCTGGAAATCTATACCAATGCACCGCTCAATAAAGCCGATTTCGTGCAGGAATTAAAACTTTTAGGCTATAAAAGCGCAGAAAGCTATAACAAAACCGGCAGCTATGTCGATGCGGGTGATACCTTGTTTGTACATACCCGCGGCTTCGATTTTGGTGAAAGTGTTGAACCGGAACAGGTGCTCAAAGTCAGCTTTGCCAATAACCAGATTGCTGAAGTCAGTGCAACCAAACCATCGACTACCGGTATTGCCCGTTTAGAGCCCATGCTGATTGGCGGGATTTATCCGCAGCACAATGAAGACCGGGTGCTAATTAAACTGAACCGGGTGCCAAAACCGTTAATTGAAGCCTTAATTGCCACCGAAGACCGTAATTTCTATCTGCATCATGGGGTGTCGATTCGTGGGACTGCGCGTGCTATTGTCAGCAATATTACCGGCGGTAAGCGTCAGGGCGGTTCGACCCTGACCCAGCAACTGGTGAAAAACTTTTATCTGACCCCGGAACGTACATTAAAGCGTAAAGCCAATGAAGCACTGATGGCGATGCTAATTGAGCTGCATTATGACAAAGATGAAATTCTGGAAGCCTATTTAAATGAAGTGAACCTGGGTCAAAACGGTAACTATTCTATTAATGGTTATGGTCTGGCCTCACAGTTCTATTTTGGTCTGCCGCTGCGTGAACTGAATATTGCCCAGCAGGCTTTCCTGGTTGGTCTGGTGCAGGGACCGTCTTTATATAATCCATGGCGTAATCCGGAAGCGGCAGAAAAACGCCGTAATATTGTACTGAACAATATGCTGGTGATGGGTTATCTAACTCAGGAACAGTATGAAACCGAAACCGCGCGTCCGTTAAATGTGATTGCCAAACCGACCATGGGCCCTGCCCGCTTCCCGGATTTTCTGGACATTGTGCGCCGTCAGTTACGTGCTGAATATCAAGAAGGTGATCTGACCAATCAGGGACTACGGATTTTTACCACTTTAGACCCAATTGCACAGACCAAGGTACAAAGTGCATTTAAAGAATCAGTAAACCGTCTGGCCAATGCCAATCCGCGCCGTTTAAAAGATTTACAAGGGGCGGTGCTGGTGTCCCATCCTGAAAATGGTGAACTGGTGGCTGCAGTCGGTTCTACCCAGGACTTTACCGGCTTTAACCGTGCGCTGGATGCCAAGCGTCAGGTCGGCTCGCTCTTGAAACCGGTCATCTATTTAAGCGCACTAGAATCGGGTCGCTATAACTGGGCCAGTCCGGTACAGGATACCGAAATCAGTATTCCATCTGCCGGCAAGTCATGGACACCGCGTAATTACAGCGGCAGCGAACATGGCGTAGTCCCGATGGCGCAAGCGCTGGCCAATTCCTATAACCTGTCGGCGGTACGTTTAGGTCAGGAATTTGGTCTATCAACCTTCCGTAACCATCTGATTAAATTTGGCGTCAGCAGCGAAAATATTCCACAGTATCCGTCCATTTATCTGGGTGCAGTCGATTTATCGCCTATGCAGGTGATGAATATTTATGGCAACTTTGCCACCGGTGGGTTCCAGTATCCAACCAAAGCCATTCGCGCGGTGGTCGATTCTAATGGTCGTCTGCTCGAGCGTTATGGCCTGTCAGTACAGCAGACCATTGAACCGTCTGCGGCCTATATGCTGAATTATGGCCTGCAACAGGTAATGAGTGCAGGAACCGGACGTGCAGCCTATAACAGCCTGTCCAGCGATTTAAAACTGGCCGGTAAATCGGGCACCACCAATGATACCCGCGACTCCTGGTTTGCCGGTTATTCGGGCAACTATTTAAGTGTGGTCTGGTTAGGGCTGGATGATAACAAAGTCACCGGTTTGACAGGTTCATCGGGTGCCCTGCCGGTGTGGAGCAATGTGATGCGTCAGCTGCGCCAGAAGCCGGTAAATCTGCGCCAGCCGGACAGCGTGCAGTGGCACTGGATTGACCGTGACTCTGGTCACTTGTCGGCTCAAGGCTGTGCTGGTGCGATGTATATTCCGATTTATCGCAATCATGTGCCGCGTCAGGCCACCGCCTGTGGTTTACCGCATTATCAGGTTGAGCCGGTTTACAATCCGGATACCGAATATTACCAAGCTGTACCTGAAAGCAGTGACAGTATCGAGAATTATATCCAGGAAAGTGAAGCCGAGATGGAAAGACAACTTTCCGAAAATGATGCACGCATCATTTCAAGCGGCAGTTATACGCAATAAGTGGACCCTTAATTAAATGACCTTGAAATATCTGATCTTGGGGATGGGACTGGCTGGACTGGTGGGCTGTCAAAGCCTGCCGGAATCCAAGCCGGCACCGCAACCGGACCAAGAAAAAACGACTGAACGAAAAACCATTCGCACACCCACCGGCGTGGTGATTCATCCTTATGAACAGGAAGAAATTCAGCGCAAGAAATTACAGGTCGTGGTTCCTGAACAAAAAGTACAGCAGCGTTTTGAAGATGGCCGCTCTTTACCAGCGTTTAAGAAACTGATGCAGCAGACCCAGACGGCTTATCGTCAGGGACAATGGGCGCGTGCCGAAGCTGCCGCCTTACAGGCACAGCGTCTGGCACCGCAATCGGCTGAAACCTATATGTATTTAGGGCTGGTGGCGAACCAGAAAAAACAGCCGAAAAATGCAGAAGCCCTGGCCCGCCGTGGTCTGAGCTATGCACAAACACCGGCGATGAAACGCCAATTATGGCTGATTATTCAAAAAGCCGGCCAGCTACAAAACAATAGCCGTACCGTGCAACAGGCACAGCAAGCGCTGAAACAACTTTAGGCTGAAGCGCTATCCAACGCATCCATAAAGCGGATCCCGGCAATACCATAGGCATGGTGTTGCTGGGCCTGCGCCAAGTCCTGCCGATGCATCCCGCCTAAGGCAAACACCGGAATATCGACCTGTTTGGCCCAGTTCTGAAATTGTGCCCAGCCTAATGCCGGAGTATCCGGATGGCTGGCTGTTGGCAGCACCGGACTTAAAATTGCAGCATCACAGCCAATATTCTGCGCATGTTGTAACGATTCCAGATCATGACAGGCAGCAATATAACGCTGACCGGCCTGCAGGCTGCCCTTGTGCAATTGCAGACATTGTTGCTGCTTTAAATGGATGGCAGCGACCGAGACCTGCTGCACGCTATTCAGCTGCTTCCACAGTTCCAGATTAACAATTAATGATTTTAAACAGCCAATATTCTGCTCAGCCAGTTCAATACTGCGTTCCGGTGCCGGTGCGACACGCCAGTACAGCAGTTGCTGGGTATCCGGGGTATCCAGACAGTTTAAGTCTTCACTAATTTTGATACATTCAGGCCAGTAGAGGCGTTGCAGCATACGCTGGTTGGCTTGCGGGAAATTCAAACGAGCCAAATCCTGCCGTTTATACCAGGTCCACGGTTGCTGGATGTCTGAGAGCAACGCCGCCGGCACAAAGGCATGGAACACATGCAAATTGACAATCACATCTTCATATTCATGCCGGATAAAATCAAACTCATGCCACTGGATCAGGTCAATGCCTACTTCTTCGCGCACTTCACGGCGACAGGCCTGCACTGGCGTTTCATGCTGCTCTACCTTGCCGCCGGGAAATTCGTGCTTATTGCCCTGATGCTGTTTGGCTTCGCGCCAGCCGACCAGGACCTGGGTCTGATGCAATAAAATCCCAATTGCGATATGTAGATGTGGCTTTGACATGAAACGTCCTGTTTTTGAAATATGAGCAAGTGTAAGCAAATTTATACTTTTTATAAATTCCCCAAATCAAGCGTTGACAGATATATTTGATAATGATTATCATTTATATCGTTCAACATACACCACGGAGTCGAAGGAATGAACGCACCATTTAGCCTGTTTAGCCGTAATGCAGATCAACAGTATGCCTTACCAATGTTACATTCTAATAACCTGTTTGCTCTCGGTCGTGAAATTCGCATCATGCATGCCGGAGAAGAATACCGCCTACGCCTTACCCGTAATAATCGCCTTATTCTCACCAAATAAGAACAACATCTGAATAATAATAATCGTGGGAAGCAGCAGTATGAATCAGCGCATACTGCTTTTTAACTGCCCATGCGTATCTCAAGATTGAACTCAATGTTGTTATTTTCGATTTTGTTATTTTTGCTTCACACCGGGCAAACTCAGTTCCACCAGTAAACCGCCTAAAGCTGAACGGCTAAACTGCAATTGGCCCTGATGCAGGCTGATAATCTTTTTACAGATCGAAATACCAAGACCACTGCCTTGGGTTTGTGTGCCCAGCGCCCGATAAAAACGCTCACCCAGACGTTGTAACACCTCATCACTGATCTGTTGACCATTATTTTCAATACACAGCTGCACCTGTTCAGCATCACCATTGATACTGACCACCACCTCACCCTGTTGCGTGGCATAGCGGATGGCATTGTCGATCAGGTTACGGATACAGGTATATAGCAATTCCGGATTGGCCTGAATGATCGCCGGTTGTAGCTGCAAGCGCGGTTTAATCTGTTTTTCCAGACTAAACGGTGCCAAGGCCTCGAGCACATCCAGCACCAGCTTTTGTAAATCAACCTCGGTTATAGGCAAGTCTTGTAGATGTGCCGGGTCTAAACGCGCCAGTAATAGCAGATTCTCCAGTACCTGAGTGCCGCGGTTGACATCGCGTTGAATCTGGGCCAGATCTTCCGCTAATTGCGGTTGATCCTGATATTTGCGTTTTAACACCTGCAAACGCATTTGAATGGCAGAAAGCGGCGAACGCAGTTCATGCGAGGCGTCAGAAGTAAAACGCTGCTCGGCTTCTAAAGAATGTTCCAGCCGGCTAAGCAAACGGTTTAACTGCTGCACCATCGGCTGTAATTCCAGCAATTCTGGCTGGGTGCTTTGTACCGGACTCAGATCCTGCACATGCTTTTGCGCAATTTGCGCAGATAAGGCCTGTAAAGAGCGGAACTGTTTATGAATGGCAAAATGCACAATGCCCCATTGAATCAGCCACAGTAAAATTAAAATCGCGGCATAGCCCAGACCGGTGGCCCAGATTTCCTGAAAACGGACATTCATTTTCTGGGTCATCAATACGCTTAAGTCATCATCACTGGCCACATAAACACGCCATAAACGCTGATTCGCCCAGACAAAGGAAAATCCCTCTTCCTGCTGTGTGATCGTAGCTGGTGCTAAGGGAAAATCTTCTGTTTCGGTCAAGGTCTGCTGGCCCAGTCGCAGCTGATAATGTATCTTGAACTGTTCAGTGAGTTCATCGACCTGCTCGCCGGCGCCACTGCTAATATCCTGCAATAACAGCATATCGGCCGCTTCATCCATGATTTCATCTTGCAGCTGCATGGTCTGATAAATTGACACGGCAAACAGCAGCACCAGTGCCAGCAGGCCGGCAATCATGGAACTCAGTACCGAGGTTTTAACTAGGGTTTTCTGTAAAGAAACCGCACCCGTTTGCTTCATTTACGCCTGTTCCTGCTGCATGCGATAGCCCAAACCGCGAATGGTTTTAATTAAATGGCTGCCAATTTTTTTACGCAGCTGATAAATAAACACTTCAATGGCATTGCTTTCAATTTCATCACCCCAGGCATACAGCGATTCTTCCAGCTGTTCCCGGGTTACGATATGCTCGGGCTTTTGCATTAATTTATACAGAATCTGGAATTCCTTGGCGGTTAAATTCACCGCGTGGCCATCTTGGGTTAAGGTTTTGGCTTGAGTATCTAACAGCAAATTGGCAAAACGGATCTGATGATCGGGCTGGGTCTGCCGGGTACGTAACTGGCTGCGCACCCGTGCTGACAGTTCTTCCAGACTAAAAGGCTTGACCAGATAGTCATTGGCGCCTAAATCCAGTCCATCGACCCGGTCCTGAATGCTGTCTTTGGCGGTAATAAAAATCACCGGGGTATCCAACTGTTTGCGGCGCAAAGCGGTCAGAATTTCATCGCCGGTATTGCCCGGCAGGCCACGATCCAGCAGCACACAATCATAGTGATGCTGCTCAATGGCCAAAATGGCATGATTGCCACGCTCGACCCAATCGACGTTATAACCGTCCATTTCCAGCCAGGTTTTAATACTTTCTGCCTGAGAGGCGTCATCTTCTGCCAGTAAAATACGCATTGGTTCTACTCTAGCCTTTTTTACATCATGCCTGATTTTTCACAAGATTCAAAAAAACCACATGCATGGAGCATGTGGTTTTGCGTGGAGCTGCAATCAATCTGATTAAAAGGTCGGCTTAGAAACGAACCTGCTCGACATCAATTTCAACACGTTTAGATGGTTTATAATCGATGTCCACTTCACCGGTAATCACCACTGGAGTTTTGGCAGAAATCGCTTTACCATTCCACAGGTCATCATCAATATCTACTGTGATGGTGCCAGTGCTGTCGCGGAACTGGTATTTTTCATCACCAATGGCTTTTACGATATAACCTTTCAGCTGAACATTGCTGTCATCTTTCATGGTTAACGCCTGTTTCACCGTGGTTGCTTGCGCCAGTGCAGACTGGTTCACTGCGGTATCTGCAACAGCAAATGTAGTTGCACCCACTAGACCTGCAGTTAAAAGTGCTTTTGAAAATAGGTTCATCTGTCTTTCCTCATTCAGTGTTGTTCGTTTCGATGTAGTCATTAAAACAAAGCAAGATGAGCTGAATCTTAAGATTTCCTCATATTCAAAAATTTTTCACTTTTTTGGGTTTTAGTTTAACGGCACCACCCGCAGTACTTCTTCCAAGGTGGTAATACCGGCCATGACTTTACGCGCCCCGGCAATCCGTAGTGGCTCGATGCCTTCTTTCTTGGCCTGCTGGCGTAACTGGGTCAGATCGGCATTGGCACCAATCAGCTGTTTGGTGTCCAGACTCAGCGGCATAAACTCATAAATCCCGATCCGGCCTTTATAACCGGTCTGACGGCAGGCTTCACAGCCCACCGGCTTATAGACTTTTTCCGGCATCTCCATGACATAGTCAAATGTCAGATGTTCCCATTCATTGGCATTAATTATGCCTTCCTGTTTGCAATGCGGACACAGCTTGCGCACCAGACGCTGCGCCAATACCCCCAGAATGGTGGCCGCAGTTAAAAAAGGCTGCACACCTAAATCATGCAAACGGGTCAGACTGGACGGCGCATCATTGGTATGCAAGGTCGATAACACCAGGTGACCGGTTAATGCCGCCTGAATGGCCATATTGGCCGTATCCTGATCACGAATCTCCCCGACCATAATAATATCCGGGTCCTGACGCATCAGCGCGCGCACGCCATCGGCAAAGCCCAGCTCAATGCCCTGATTGACCTGCATCTGGTTAAAGCTCGGCTCAATCATTTCAATCGGGTCTTCAATGGTACAGACATTGACTTCATCGGTGGCCAGCTGCTTCAGTGATGAATACAGTGTGGTGGTTTTACCGGAGCCGGTCGGCCCGGTGACTAGAATAATACCGTGACTATGACTGGTCAGACTTTGCCAGCCCTGTAACAGACGTTCTTCAAAACCGAGCTGCTGGAAGCTGCGTACCAGCACTTCCGGGTCAAAAATACGCATCACCAATTTTTCACCAAAAGCCGTCGGTAAGGTTGATAAACGTAATTCGGTTTCCTGACCTTTGGGAGTACGGGTTTTTAAACGACCATCTTGGGGTTTGCGTTTTTCTGCCACATTCATGCGGCCGAGAATTTTAATCCGTGAAATGACCGCAGTTAAGGTATTGGCCGGCATGTTATAAATGGTATGCAGCACGCCATCAATCCGGAAACGGATTTTCCCCTTGTCTTTACGTGGCTCCAGATGAATATCACTGGCACCCTGTTCAAAGGCAAACTGCAGCACCCAGTCCACCAGTTTAACAATATGCTGGTCATTGGCATCGGGGTTTTGGGTATCGCCCAGCTGTAATAAGGCTTCGACGCCTTTATTTTCACGGTCATGTGCTGCGGCTTTTTGTGAACCGCTGACCGCACGACTGACCTGATAATACTCCACCAGATAACGCTGTAACTGTTCTGGGCTCAGCAGCACGCGCTGGATTTTGCGCGGCAATAAACTGTGTTCTAAATTAGCGACCCAATCGGTCATAAACGGCTGATCGGTGGCAATGAACACCGTATCGGGCTGAATCTCTACCGCCAGAATTTTATTGCGCAGGGCAAATTCCTGGGACATCACCGCGGTTAAAGCGGCCACATCGGCCTTTAACGGATCAATCACATAAAAAGGCAGCTCGGTCTTTTCTGCCAGCCACTGACATAAACGGTTCAGTGTCAATGTGGTTTGGGGATGTTGCTGATCGGTCAGGTTAAAATGCGCAATCCATTGCAACGGATGCAATTTCAGCTGCTCACGCTGGCGATGCGTGGTCTGTACCAGCATTTTATCGCGTTCGCTGATCCGGCCATCTTTTAATAATTGCTCTAAACACCAGGTGGTATCAATTTCAAAATTAAAATTCATTGTTTTTGTTCCCCCAACATCAGCACACTATAGCAGAGTTTATTTTTCCCGCCTGCCTTTGCCACTGGAAAATCTGATGCAGATACGCATCAAGCGCAGCTCCTGCAAATTAAACATACAGTTCCGCATAGCAATCTTCACAGAATCAATTATATGATGGAGACGTCGCCCCACTGCCGCGGGATATAAAGATGGAATTTTTAACTGCCCCTTCAATCTTGAGTACCTCTTTTCAGGAGCTGATGACTATGCTTGCAGCCGCACTTGGCTGTGGCCTGTTAATTGGTCTGGAACGTGAACGCAGCAAGCACAATGAAGCCAACCATCATTTTGCCGGGGTGCGCACCTTTGCCGTGTGTGCCTTGCTCGGTGCGATCTGCTTTTTGCTAGGGCCAGTTTTTGGTATTGTCGGGGCCGTGATTATTGGCGGAGTTGGGCTGTTTTCGCTTAAAAATCAGGTTGAAGACCCGGGTGCGACCACCGAATTGGCCTTTATCATGACCTATTTTATTGGGGCGATTTGTCTGTGGAATATTCCTCTGGCTGCAGGACTAGCAGTTCTGATCACGATAATTTTAATGGCCAAACACTCTATGCATAATATTGCCGGACAGTGGATTACTGAGGCTGAATTTAGGGATGGATTACTATTATTAGCCTTGATTCTGATTGGTTTACCGCTAACCCCTGACCGGCCTTTATGGGGTGAAGTGCTGAACCCTTATCTGATTTTAAAATTAGTAACTCTGATTCTGGTAGTTCAAGCTTTGGCACATATCGCTAAACGTTTCTTCTCGACTAAAAATGCCTTGATATTGTCTTCAATTGCCTCGGGTTTTGTTTCCAGTACAGCCACTATTGCTCAATTAGGGATACAGGTGCGCAAAGGTGAAATGGATGCAAAATCCAATGCTGGTGCTGCCCTGATGTCCTGCATTTCGACATTAGTTCTATTGTTTATTGTAGTGGGAGGCGTTTCCTGGGATTGGCTAAAAATTCTGCTCCTACCTTCATTGGTGGCTATGCTTATTCTGGCTGCATGTGCATTTGTATTATTACATAAAGCTGAACCTGCTAAAAATCAGGAGTCTCCAGAATCTTCTGATAGTAAAATGTTTAGTCTCAAAGAAGCTGTGATTATCGCTGCTGCATTAACCCTGATTCAGGCTGGAGTTTACGGTCTGGAAATATTACTGGGCAATGCTGGTCTTCTTGCTGGTACTTTATTTGCATCCTTATTTGAAATTCATGCCGCAATGGCAAGCGTGGTCATTCAAGGAGATCCATCCAATACCCGGCTGATCTATGCCCTGCTTTTGGGGCTGGGCGCACATGCTGTAGCCAAGTCAGTCAATGCTGCTGTAACAGGTGGTTTCAAATTTTCCCTGTACTTTGCGCCAGTACAGATTTTGCATATGGCGGTGTTGATTGGTATTTTGTGGTGGATGGTATTTTGATTGTTAAGTATATTTAAATAGTTAATTTTTATATATTTTGCAAATTTAATTTTTATATTTATTCGCTATAATTAGTCTGCTTTATTTTAAAAAACAATTTTATTACTACGATTTTTTATAGGGATTTTTATGAAATTTAAGAATTTATCACTCGCAATTTTTAGTGCATTCATGCTAAGTGCTTGTGGTGGGGGCTCCTCTTCTTCTGATTCAAACCCTGGAACTGGAACTGGAACTGGAACTGGAACTGGAACTGGAACTGGAACTGGAACTGGAACTGGAACTGGAACTGGAACTGGAAATACTACCCTTACAAAACCTGACTTCCAACAATGGTCATCATTCTATATTGATGAATATTCCGACTCGGATCTAAATTATGAAATTGAACAGCTAACCTTTGATCAAGGGAATGTCTATATTAAAGTTGATGAGACAACAGGCTGGGATGAAAGTGAAACTTTCTATCTAACTGAAAATGGATTATATGATCACGGTTCTACACATGCGACCTATGGCAAATTGCAAGGGACTATTACGGCTAATGCAACCACTTGGAAGCAAGTTCCATATTCTCCAATTAATTCCACAGGATTAAGCAGTACACTTACATTCAAGGTCTTTGATATTAGTGGTAAAAATATTGCTCAAATCCTCAGTCCAGAGCATTATATCAATTTAAAATATAATTTACTCGATACCTACCCTATGGGAGAAAAAGGGGAAGATTTTTATCGAGCACTTTCTAATTCAACCTTCCCTACCGGATCTACTTGTATTCAATTCCAAACTATTGATAACTCACAAAAATATATTGAGTTATATAAATATTCACTTGAAGATTATGTACAAGATTATTTGAAACTTGAATGGGCTGATATTTCAAAAGACAATAAATATGCCAAACATACTTTTAAGGATGCTATAGCATATCTAGATCTTAGAGAAGATCAGCAATGGGGATTAGCTGAATATAAGAGCAAATATTATGAAGTTGATTATCATCCAGCTGGAGAAGAATACAATATCAAAAATATTTTAACTGCATCTAAAGCACTGGTTAATTCAGCATCTGCTCAGGACAAACCAGCTCTACAGGAATATGCAACTTTACAAGAAAATGCATGCACTTTATTTAATAATACTGCATCTGAAGAATTAAGAAAGCAAATTAAAAAATACTCGTAACAACTTGATATAAAGTACTTCGAGTGCTGTATCTTAATATTAAATAGGAACTCCAATTTAGTTGAGGTTCCTATTTTTAAATCAGTATTTCATTTTAAAAATTCAAAAAATTAACTGATCGACTACGATATCAGCTAAAGTAACTTTAAATTTCACATCCAAGTCCGCAAACTTCATTCCATAAACCCGGTTCTCATCATCCTGATATGCCGGCCTAGGATCGAGAGATAAAACGGCTTCAAGTTCTTCTAGCAATTGAGCAGATATTTTTCCTTTTTCTAATAATAATTTTTTTTGCTGTTCAGCGTCCTTACTCCAAATCACGGGCTTACGTGATGGTTCGTCCTGAGCATAACCGCTTTGCGCATCAATCACTGAATCCGAATATTGAATATAAGGTTTAATATCTACAATCGGAGTACCATCTAATAAATCACTGCCATTCACATATACACGTATCGATTTCCCTACTTTTCTAACTTCTTTAAGCTTTACCACAGATAAACCAATGGGTGCAGGACGGTACATACTACGTGTCGCAAACACCCCGATTTTCTGGTTTCCGCCTAAACGGGGTGGACGAACCTGCGGACGAAATTGCTGGCTCCGCTGATTTTTATTGTCATGAAACTGCCAGACTAACCAGAGATGACTAAACTCTTCGATGCCTTCAAATGCGAGTAAATCATTATATGGACCGGTCATTTCAATATAGCTTTCAACCTGTACCAAATTAGGCTGACGCGGGATGCCAAACTTTTCTTTATAGGGAGAATGCATATAGCCAATAATCGGCAGAGTGAGTTCGGTCATAATCACTTTTTTTGATAAGCTCAATTAAATATATTCAGTTTATCGAGTATGAATTTAGATTAGAATAGCAACCTGTTCTAATTTGATAATTTATTGAGACCTTTAATGGCTGCTTTTAACGTCGAAAAGATTACTCACGTCCACCACTGGAATGACACTTTATTCTCTTTTAAAACGACTCGTGACACTGCACTGCGTTTTAAAAACGGTCAATTTGTAATGATCGGTCTTGAAGTGAATGGTAAGCCTTTGATGCGTGCATATTCGATTGCAAGTGCCAACTATGAAGAAGAGCTGGAATTCTTCTCGATTAAAGTGCCAGATGGTCCATTAACCTCGATTTTGCAAAAAGTTAAAGTGGGCGATGAACTGCTGGTTTCTCGCAAACCAACCGGAACTCTGGTACTCGATGACTTAAATCCGGGTAAAAACTTATACCTGCTGTCTTCAGGTACCGGTCTTGCACCGTTCCTGTCGGTGATTCGTGATCCGGAAACCTATGAACGTTTTGAAAAAATCATTGTTGTTCATGGTACACGTTATATTTCTGAACTGGCGTATCAGGACCTGATTCTGAACGAAATTCCAAACCACGAATTCTTCTCGGAACTGGGCGCGAAAGAAAAACTGGTTTATTATCCAACGGTAACACGTGAAGATTTCCATACTCAAGGTCGTGTCACCACTGCAATTGAATCTGGTCAATTGTTCGAGAAAATCGGTTTACCACGTTTTAACCCGGAAACTGACCGCGCGATGCTGTGTGGTAGCCCAGCCTTCCTGGATGATGTTGCTGCGCTGCTTGATCAACACGGCTTAAAAGAATCACCACGTATGGGCGTTTTAGGCGATTACGTGATTGAACGTGCATTCGTGGAAAAATAAGCTTTTCCATAGCAAAAAAACCGGTCAGATTGACCGGTTTTTTATTTCTCTAATTTAGCGAGTGCTACGCCCTTCCTGATTAGCATGCCCTTCACAGTGAGCACCACCGCCAATAACAAAACCTGTTTGTGCTTCACATGAACCGATCATACGGCCATTTGAATCATAGGTCGTCACTTTTGAGGCACAACCTGTCATTAAAATAGCAGCAGTTAGCGTGATTAAATTAAAAAATTTCATGATATTACCCCTCTAAAAAAATTAATCGTGTTGCAATGTAATCTGGTTGGACTTCGGCACAGACGGTAATAGACCGGTGTGTTCATCAATTTTGGAATAATCTACGCCCTGTAAATTTGCCCCACCATAACAAACGGCTTTTGCACCTAAAATAAAACCTTGTGTCGCCACACAGGAACCGATCAAATTTCCTGCGGTATCATAGGTCATAACTTTAGAACTACATCCCGCCAATGCCACGAGGCTGACGATAGAAAACAATTTAATTAGTTTCATTAAACCCTCAATTCACAAATACTAAAAACCCAGTAAATAATTTGAATTATCTTTTAAATACATAAATTTATGCTTTATTCTAATAATATGTTAACTTTTGTAAATAGCTTTTTGCATCAAGATGAAATTTTCTTTTTTGAATAAAAATCTGTCATGGATCAACAAAAAAGCGATCAACGCCTAAAATTACTCGCGTTGATCGCTTCAGTTATACTCCTATTAAGCGGAGGTGGTCGCACTCATCTGTCTCTCCGCCCAGGCTTTTTTAATCACCTGATAGCCCGCAGTTAAACCCAGCCCCGCCATAATTACCGCGACAATAATATCCGGCAATAAACTGCCCGTTCCAAATACACCGACCGCAGCCAGAATCACCGCGACATTGCCAATTGCATCATTACGGCTACACAGCCAGACCGATTTCATGTTGGAATCGCCATCACGAAAGCGATACAGAATCACGGCTGCCACTACATTGGCCACCAAGGCCAATCCACCAATTACCCCCATGGTAATCGCTTCCGGGGGAATACCCTGCATATAGTTATAGACCGTTTTGGCCAACACCAGACAGCCAAACGTGGCCATGGTAATGCCTTTTAATAAAGCCACGGTAGCACGCCAGTACAGACTCATCCCCAGCACAGCCAGTGAAATGGCATAGTTGGCGGCATCACCAAAGAAATCCAGCGCATCGGCCCAGAGTGCTGCCGAATGGGCATACATCCCGCCAAACAGTTCCACCACGAACATCAGCAAATTAATAATCAGGGCAATCCAGAGTGCGGTACGAAAACGGCCATCGGGTTTGACCGGTGCAGGCTGACATTGACAGGCCATAAAGCCTCCTGTTGCATTTTTCTATGACTGTATTATGCTCATTAGAAACTATGGTCTAACTCCAAGGTCAAGTCATGGCACATTATCTGATTCGGGATTTGGTCAAAAAAACCGGTCTGAGTGCAGACACGGTGCGTTTTTATGAAAAGAAAGCGCTCATCCAACCCACCTTAAGGGCCGAAAATAATTATCGTTATTATGATGATGACACCTTAAAACGGCTAATTTTTATTAAACGTTGCCGCGCACTGGATTTATCCTTAAAAGAAATTGAAACCCTAATTGCACTGGAACAGCAGCCCGATCAGGACTGTCAGGCGGTAAATGAACTGCTTGATCATCATTTAGTACAAATCGAAAGCAAAATTGCTGAGTTACAGCATTTTCAGCTGCAACTGCAGCAATTACGGCAATCTTGCAATGCCCGAACCACCATCGACCATTGCCAAATTTTAAAACAGCTAGAGGCGGATGAAACGCCTAAATCGACTTCTGATTAACCCGTTTCGACAGTTCCGCAGCCGATTCCTTACGCTCGGAATAACGGTTGGTCAGATAGCTGGCCTGCCCGCGGGTCAATAAAGTGAACTTATACAGCTCTTCCATGACATCGACAATCCGGTCATATAAGGAAGAGGCTTGCATACGTCCGGCTTCATCAAACTCCAAAAAGGCTTTCGGAATCGAGGACTGGTTCGGGATGGTGATCATCCGCATCCAGCGCCCTAAAATACGCATCTGATTCACCGCATTAAAGGATTGCGAACCACCACTGACCTGCATCAGCGCCAGAGTTTTACCTTGGGTCGCACGAATGGCACCGGCAGCCAGAGGAATCCAGTCAATCTGTGCTTTCAAAATAGAACTCATGGCACCATGACGTTCCGGGCTGCACCAGACCATGCCTTCTGCCCAGGCCAGCAATTCATGCAATTCCTGAACTTTAGGATGTGAAGCATCGCCATCTTCCGGCAATGGTAAACCTTTGGGATGGAAAATTTTAACTTCGGCACCGAAGTGCTCCAGAATCCGGCCGGCTTCCATCACCGCCAAACGGCTATAGGAACGTTCGCGGTTTGAACCATACAGCAATAAAATTCGCGGCGGATGCGGCAATGCTCTGGCCTGAACCTGCTCAAAACTCGGCTGTTCAATTAAGTCTACATCAAGATTGGGAAGTGACATCATCCACCTGTTCCATCATAAAATTTACGTTTCAGCCACAGCGAGACACTCACTAGGGCAATTAACACCGGCACTTCCACCAGCGGGCCAATAATGGTGGTAAATGCCACCGGTGAGGCCAGACCAAAGGTTGCAATTGCCACCGCCAAAGCCAGTTCAAAATTATTGCCGGCCGCGGTAAAAGAAATGGCTGTGGTACGCGGATAGTCATTGCCCATCCACTTGCTCATCAAGAAGCTGACAAAGAACATCAATACAAAATAGATGGTCAATGGAATGGCGATGCGCAGTACATCCATAGGTAACCCAACCACATCGGCCCCTTTCAGGCTAAACATGGCGACAATGGTAAACAGCAGCGCCAGCAGGCTAAGTGGACTGATTTTGGGAATAAAACGCTGCTGATACCAGTCCAGTCCTTTGTTTTTCACCAGAATCAGCCGGGTCAGAAAGCCCAGCAAAAACGGAATGCCCAGATAGACCAATACCGCATGGGTAATGGTCCAGAAACTGACATCAATCACCTGACCGGCCACACCAAAATAAGGCGGTAACACACTTAAGAACAACCAGGCATAGGTACTGAAAAACAGAATCTGGAAAATACTGTTAAAGGCCACCAAGGCAGCGACATACTGGTTATCACCACAGGCCAGATCATTCCAGACCAGTACCATGGCAATACAGCGTGCCAGTCCAATCAAGATCAGGCCGGTCATATATTCCGGATAATGCTGCAGGAAAATCAATGCCAGTGCGAACATCAAACACGGTGCAATCAGCCAGTTTTGTACCAGCGACAACAGCAGCGTGCGTTTATCCTGAAAAATCTGCGGTAAAGCGGCATAGTCCACTTTGGCCAGCGGTGGATACATCATCAGAATCAGGCCAATAGCAATCGGTAAATTGACATTGCCCATACTCATCTGGTCCAGACTGCTCGACACCTGCGGGAAATACAGCCCAATGCCAATCCCGAGCGCCATGGCAATAAAAATCCACAGCGTCAGGTTGCGGTCTAAAAAGGAAAGTTTACGGGTGCTGGCCATGACTTACTCGATATGGGAAATGTTGTTGATGGCTGCAATCAGTTCGGGACGGGTCATCTGCTCAGGCTGTAACGCAAACAGTGCATCCAGACGCTTGTTGATATGCGCGACTGTTTCTAAAAAGGCCTGCAACTTGGCCGCTTCCGGCAAATCCAGATGCGATGGATCGGCAAGTCCCCAATGCGCTTTAATCGCGCCGCCCAAATACAAAGGACAGGCTTCTTGGGCAGCCGCATCACATACGGTAATCACCACATCGGGCTGATACTGCTCACAGTCATCAATACTTTTACTGGAGAGCCCTTCAGTCGACAGGCCCAGATTTTCCAGCGTCTTTAACGTCAGTGGATGGACACGACCGGTCGGTTTGCTGCCGGCGCTATAGGCTGTCCAGCCTTCTGGAGCACGACTGTTAAATAACACTTCAGATAAAATGCTGCGGCAGCTATTTCCGGTACATAAAAAGAGGAATTTCATGGTTTTACTCACAATAACTTGAAAGCGTTGCTGTCAGCGAATTCATCGGACTGACATCTTGCTCCGCGATAATATTCAGCACACCCACTGCCCACTCGGGTAAATCTGGATTCAGGCGGTAATACACCCACTGCCCCTGACGCTGGTCCAGTAAAACCGATAAATTTCTCAGCAAAGCCAAATGACGGGAAATTTTAGGTTGGCTTAAATTTAATGCCTCGGTCAGCTCGCAGACACAAATATTCTGTTTGGCCAGCACCAGTTTCAAAATATCCAGACGGGTCGGATCGGACAGGCATTTAAAAAAATCAGTTTGATTCATACAGCTTCCCCATATTTATACTTGCGAATATACGCATATCCATATATAAAAGCAATATTCCTCTTTTACCTGAGTTTTAGCATCATGGCAGCTCCAATTAAAATCTTTCACAATCCTGACTGCGGCACTTCGCGCAACACTTTGGCCTTAATCCGTAATACTGGACAAGAACCTGAAATTATTGAATATTTAAAAAATCCACCAACAGCCGAAGTGCTGGCTGACATGATTCAGCAGGCCGGTTTAAGCGTACGCGAGGCGATCCGTCAAAATGTAACGCCGTATGAAACCCTGCAACTGGCCGAGCGTGACCTGAGCGATGCAGAACTGATTGCCCTGATGGTACAACATCCACTGCTGATTAACCGTCCTTTTGTGGTGACTGAACGCGGCGTTAAACTGTGCCGACCTTCTGAACTGGTGCTGGATTTATTGACCCAGCCGCAGCTCAAGGCCTTTCGTAAAGAAGATGGTGAACTGGTGATTGATGAACACGGTCAGCGTGTCAATTAACCGTTTTTCCTCTCGCCTGCTGCCGCTCATCTCTCAGCGCTAGCAGGCTGAGTGCCTGATAATCCCGAGTTTTTTACTAGGTTGAATCGAAAAATTTTATCCCTACAATAAAGCCACAATTTTTTTACGCCTTTTTGATTGATCATGCATCTTCATCCTGTTACCGAACTTCTCTCTCCTGCCGGTTCTTTAAAAAATATGCGCTATGCCTTTGCCTATGGAGCAGATGCCGTGTATGCCGGGCAGCCGCGTTATAGTTTACGTGTCCGGAATAACGAGTTTGATCATGACAATCTGGCCATCGGCATTAAAGAAGCACATGAATTAGGCAAAAAATTCTATGTGGTGGTCAACATCCAGCCGCATAACTCCAAACTGAAAAACTTTATCCGTGATCTTGAGCCAGTCGTGGCCATGCAGCCTGATGCACTAATCATGTCTGATCCGGGCCTGATCATGATGGTGCGTGAACACTTCCCGCACATGGACATCCACCTGTCGGTACAGGCCAATGCGGTCAACTGGGCCACGGTCAAGTTCTGGAAAAATATGGGCCTGACCCGGGTGATTCTGTCGCGCGAACTGTCCATTGAGGAAATTGAAGAAATCAAAACCCAAGTTCCCGATATGGAAATTGAGGTCTTTGTACATGGTGCCCTGTGCATGGCCTATTCCGGCCGTTGCATGCTGTCAGGCTATATGAACAAACGCGATGCCAACCAGGGCGCCTGCACCAATGCCTGCCGCTGGGAATACAAAGTGCTGGATGCCGCCGAGGATGAAACCGGCGATGTAATTCCGGTAAAAAATCTGGACGCAGGCTGTTGCTCGCAAGATGCTGATGCGCTCCACATGCAAGCCCAGCACCAGTTTAATGAACCGGTGCTGTTACAACGCAATGAAGAAGATATGTTTGCCGCCGAAGAAGATGAGCACGGCACCTACTTCATGAACTCCAAAGATTTACGTGCGGTCCAACACGTAGAACGTCTGACCAAAATTGGCGTACATTCACTGAAAATTGAAGGCCGCACCAAATCCTATTTTTACTGCGCCCGTACCGCGCAAATTTACCGTAAAGCGATTGATGATGCTTTAGCCGGCAAACCGTTCGATCCATCCTTGATGACCCAGCTCGAAGGTCTGGCCAATCGCGGTTATACCGAAGGTTTCCTGCGCCGCCATGTGCATAGCGAATATCAAAACTATGAAAATGGTTCCTCCAGTTTTGATCATCAGCAATTCTGTGGTGAAGTGCTGGAGCGCAATGGCGACTACATTAAAATTGATGTCAAAAACCGTTTTGTCGTGGGTGATTCTTTAGAACTGATGACCACAAAAGGCAATATCAGCTTTATCCTCACCGAAATCAAAGACAAAAAAGGCAATTCAATTGAGGAAGCCAAAGGCTCTGGTCATATTGTGGAAATTCCGGTCCCGGCTGATGTTGATATGCGTTATGCCCTGCTGATCCGCAATTTACCGAACTCCACTGCTGATATTTCAGCATCCTCCTTGGCCTATCAGGCAGGTTAACTCATGGCGCTGCTGATTACCGATAAATGCATCAATTGTGATATGTGCCTGCCAGAATGTCCGAATGATGCCATTTATGAAGGCGACAAAATCTACGAGATTGATGTCAGCCGCTGCACCGAGTGCGTTGGTTTTTATGATCATCAAACCTGTGTTGCGGTATGCCCGATTGAATGTATTGTGCCGCATCCCGAACACCGGGAAAGCCCGGAAGAACTGACTGAGAAGTTCAAGCACTTAAACTTGCTTCACCCTTAAAACTGGGGTACAACAAAAAAAGGAACTGAGCTGTTAGCGATCTCAGTTCCTGTAAAAAAACAATAACTATTTTTTGATATTTTACCGCATATAGGGCCTGGGTATTGGGGAACTCAGGCCCTATTCTAATTCTGCTTACTGTCCAGAACGGATGATGTAATCAAAGGCAGATAAGGATGCTTTTGCGCCTTCACCTGTGGCAATAATAATCTGCTTATATGGGACTGTAGTACAGTCACCAGCAGCAAATACACCTTTGACATTGGTTTCATTACGGTCGTTAATCACAATCTCGCCACGGTTGCTCAGTTCAACTTGGGTGTCTTTCAAGAAATCGGTATTTGGTAATAAGCCGATCTGTACAAAGATCCCCGCCAGTTCAACCGTATGCTCTTCATCTGTTGCACGGTCTTTGTATTTCAGTGCTGTCACTTGTGAACCATCACCCACGACTTCTGTTGAAAGTGCATTTTTAATCACTGTGGTATTTGGCAAGCTGTTTAGCTTGTCTTGCAATACCTGATCCGCACGTAACTTGGTATCAAACTCTACTAAGGTCACATGCTCAACAATACCCGCCAAGTCAATCGCCGCTTCTACACCCGAGTTACCCCCACCAATGACTGCAACACGTTTGCCTTTGAATAAAGGACCATCACAGTGTGGGCAATACGCCACACCACGGGTACGGTATTCTGCTTCACCTGGGACATTCATCTCTCTCCAGCGTGCACCGGTTGAAAGCACCACAGTTTTCGATTCCAGCTTGGCACCGTTTTCCAAGGTCACTTCAACTAAACCGTTGGCTGTTTCATCTGCACCTTTAATGTCAGATACACGTTGCAGGTTCATGATGTCGACACCGTATTCACGTACGTGTGCTTCCATTTCAGCGGCAAATTTTGGACCTTGGGTTTTCTTGATTGAAGTGAAGTTTTCAATGTCCATGGTGTCCATCACCTGACCGCCAAAACGTTCCGCCACGATACCGGTGTTAATGCCTTTACGTGCTGCATAAATCGCTGCAGTGTTTCCAGCAGGTCCACCACCAATCACCAGTACATCAAAGGCCGCTTTGGCATTCAGCTTTTCCGCTTCTTTGGCTGCAGAGTTGGTATCTAATTTGGCAATGATTTCTTCCAGTGTCATACGACCCTGACCGATGTGGTTACCGTCCTGGAATACCATAGGTACCGCCATGATTTTGCGTTCTTCCACTTCATCCTGGAAGAATGCACCATCAATCATGGTGGCAGTAGTACCCGGGTTATAAATCGCAATCAGGTTCAATGCCTGCACCACGTCTGGACAGTTATGGCAGCTTAACGATACGAACACATCAAAGTCCGATTGGATACCCAAGTCTTTAATAGAAGCCAGCACTTCATCAGACACTTTTGGTGCATAGCCTGAGGTTTGTAACAATGCCAGAATCAAAGAAGTGAACTCATGACCCATTGGCAAACCTGCGAAGAATACACGCGGTTGCTCACCGGCTTTGGCGACACCAAAGCTTGGTGCACGTTTGTTGTTACCATCGAAGCGTGCAGTCACCTGATCAGACAGGGCGGCAATTTCAGTTACCAGTTCTTTGATTTTGTCTGATTTGTCAGAGCTATCTAAAGTGGCCACTAATTCGATTGGACCTTCAAGGCGTTCTAACAAGGCTTTTAATTGGGCTGTGGTATTTTGATCTAACATTGCTAACGTCTCCTAAGGAGTCAAATTTTTCAATACCGCTATCATAGGCCAAATTTAAAAATAGATAAAACAGTTTGTTTTTATATTAATGATCGTTTTTATAAATCATTATCTTTTATGGATAGATTAATCTAAATTGTAACAACACGATAAAAATCATCTACCAGAAAAAGACTCCCACAGGAGCCTCATCATCAGCATTAAAAAATCCGCTGCTCAATTCTTAATGCCCGCTTTTTAAAACTTTGTGCCAACACAAAGAAAATCAGGCTGAAAATGGCTGACACAATCGCCGCTGCAATCACCAGAATCTGTACAAACTGGCTTAAACGCTCAGCTTGAACCACCTGTTTATTCACGCTTTCTGCCATTGGGGTCAGGGTTTTGCCATAGACCTGTTGCTGCATTGACCAGAGCTGTTCCGGTTTAAAGCCATATTGAATAAAGTCCGGATTCTGCTGCTCGGCTTTCACCAGATTCAACACATGCGGAATAGCTGCGGCTTTATCCGGTGGTTGATGCAACAAAGCGGTTTGCGCCAGTAAATAGGATTTGACTGGTGTATCCAGCGGTGCATCTGCCAGATAACGCGCTAGCTCACTTTCTGCCAGCTGCTTGTCGTAATAGACAATTTTTTGCTGCGCATCATAGTCATCATTTTTCAGGTCATATTGCAGATAGGTCAGACCTGACCACAGCATGATAAAGGCAATTAACCAGCCGACAAACTTCAGGATAAAGGACTGAAAGCGCACATAGAAAAAGCGGATTTTCTTGAGAAAATGCACCACAAAAAAGGCGCCAATAAACGACAGCAATAACTTTAGAAACAGCCAGCCAAACCAGGACAACAGCCCCAGAAAATAATCCGGTTGCTGCTCTAAAATCGCCAGGTTTGCATCAACACTTAAGGGAATGTGCAGCTGTTCGACCTGTGTGGTCAGGCCAAAAAAGCCATAGACAAAATCTTGCTGTACAAAAAAAGCAATAATGGAGGCAATGAACACCGTGCTGGAGGTTATACCCAGCAACATCAGATTGCGCTGGCGCTTTTTCAGCGCCAGCACACCGCTATTGATGTGCTCGGTCGGTACCGCATAATCATCTAAGGGCAATGTATTCTCCTTACGTTTGCAATACTCCCGAGCCAGAGTTTACTCAGGAAGGATTGGAACCGCTCGAACTTGATTCAAGCACCAGATGATTCAGGTTATCTTGCAGCACACGTAAACGCGTGGTTGCTTCGGCACGCTTTTGCATTCCCTCTTTTTGCACCTGAATCACATCATTGACTGTTTTAATGAGGGTGTTTTGCACATGTTCAAGCGTTTCAATATCAATCACTGAACGCTGGTTGGCTTTGGCGGTATCGACCGAGTTCTGATGTAACAGGTCGGCATTACGGCGTAGCAGCTCATTGGTGGCATCATCAATACTGTTGGCCAGCTGCACACTGTTCTTTTGCTCATTTAAGGAAATTGCCAGACTAATCTGGTTTTTCCAGGCCGGTAAGGTAATGTTTTTAATTGCATAAAACTTGTCGACCAGCATCAGGTTATTGGACTGGATAATCCGGATCATTGGCAGGGTCTGCATGGCCGATTGCTGCAACACCTGTAAATCACTGACGCGTTTTTCCAGATTATTGGCCAGATGATTTAAATCATAAACTTTCTGGGTGGTACTCTGGTCCTGTTCCTGGGTGGTTAACTGGCCAATCTGCTGCTGGATTTCCTGCTGCTTGAGCTGGCCAGCGGCAATATAAATCCCCAGCTGTTTATATTCTTCCTGCACGCCTTCAAACATTTTATCCAGAGTATCGACCCGGGTTTTTAAGCCGTTTTGCGAGGTTTCAATTTCCTTGACCAGTACATCAATCTGTTCTTTGGTGCTGTTAAAGTGCTGGTCAAAATTCTGCTTGGCACCTTTAAACTTGCTGATCAGGCTGCCAAAAAAACCGGAGCTTTTCGATTTGTTGAGAATACTGCTGGTATTTAACTGCTGCGCCACCTGTACCACCTGATTCAGCTTTTGCCCGGTCGCATCCAGATCTTTATTCTGCACCAGATGAAGCAGTTCATCAGTATAAGTCGAAGTTTTGGTGGCAATATTTTTCCCATATTCCGCCACCGAATTATGGCTTAAGTCGGCCAGTTCTTTACGCGCGGCCATGACCTCATTGAAATCGGATGGCTGCAAGCCAATTTCCTGTAAATTGAGCGCCTGGAATTTCTGCTGATTTTCTTCGGTTGTGGCTTCCACCACGGCATTTACCTGTTCAGGATGGGTCATACGTCACCTTATATTTGATTCTATTTAGAGCTGTTTTCGAGTGATTTTTTTAGCGTTTTAATCAGATTTTCCCGACTATTATCAAGCTTTTCCAGCTCACTTGTCGAGCTGCTTTGCTGACTTTGTTTGACATGATATTGCCAGGCCGGAATCAGCACCTGCTGCGCTTCCTTAAACCGGTCCAACAAGGTAAATGACAGCTGCTGGCTCAGCTGCATCTGGGTAATGGCAATATCATTACTCGCCTGCAGTGTGCGCAGTGTATTTATTTTTTTAGATAATCGTTCCGAGAAGTTATCTAAAGGATGTTGATGTTTCACAAAACTCGGATATTCAGTCAAAAACTCCTCAGCGGCCACTATATGCTGCGCCATCTGCTCTCTTAAGCCACGTAACTGCTGAAAACGCGCCTGGGATTTCTGAATTTCAATCTGTAATTTCTGGCTTAAATGATTGGCCTGATCCAGCAAGCGGTCCAGCTTTTTATAATATTCCACCTGACTGGAACCATATTCCAGATCAATCCCCAGCCATTTTTGCAGCGCATTAAATTTGCGTTTTTTCAGATATTTTTTGGAATCCGCCAGCATGCGAATTAGTTCTTCAATGGTTTGACTGAGCTGCTGGGTCATGTGCGGATCAATCCCGTTTAACAGCACTGCCTGCGACTGAATGAGGGCATCGGCATAATGATTTAATTTGTACTGGTCACTTAATACCGGCACCAGCTCATGACGTTTGATCGAGAGAATGGTATCCCGGTTCAGCTCCAGCTCTGTTAATGGTTCTAACACATCTATTTGCGGCATAACATCATCAGCTTGATCAAATCATTTTTTATACTAAGACTTTTATATAAAGCAAGCTGTAGCTTTTTGCAAATGCAGTAAAAGCGGAATATTTAAAATTAACAATATTTTACTGATCAATGACAGAGAGTGAATCCTCTCCTTTTCGCGCATACTTATCAAATTTTTAAGCCAAACTGCAAAGACACAAAAGCCCTCAACTGAGGGCTTTAATTTTTCGCGCAGCGGAGATTATAAATAATCACCTTCACGTTCCGGCTGATACAACACTTTATCAATACGGACTTTCATAATATGACCATCGGGTTGTGGCCATTCAATTTCCTGCCCTTCAGCCAGCCCTAAAATAGCCGCCCCGACAGGTGCCAGTACATTGACCTGGCCTTTATCGCCACGGAAGTCATGCGGATACACCAGCGTAATTTCGGTTGGTTCCGGGAAAGGTGCGATGGTCACCAGCACGCGGGCATTCATAGTCACCACATTGCTTGGCACATCTTGCGGTGCAACCACTTCGGCACGCGCCAGCTCATCTTCCAGATGTTCCATGGTCGGGGTAAGTTTAGACTGATGTTCAAGCATGGTTTCTAAACGGTGCAAGTCTTGTTCAGACAAAATAATTGTCGGTTTATCCATTCTTTGTTCCTTTATCATTATCAGCCAAAAATAAAAATAATTGATCTATTTCACAAGTGCTATGCAACTGTTATAGCAGAATTTAATCCGGCTGAATAATTGCAATTTGTTTTTTAGCACCTATAAAAAAAGCTCCCTTGAGGGAGCTTTTTCTCAAGTGCAGGCTTATTTCGCGTAAACCGGGAATTTCGCGCAAACAGCTTCAACTTTTGCTTTGACATCAGCAATTACAGCTTCATCCCCTTTGCTGTCCAGGATGTCAGCGATCCAGCCAGCCAGTTCACGTACTTCAGCTTCGCCGAAACCACGTGTGGTTACTGCTGGTGTACCAATACGGATACCAGAAGTGACGAATGGAGAACGTGGATCGTTTGGTACAGAGTTTTTGTTCACAGTGATGTGAGCAGCACCTAACCAAGCATCCGCATCTTTACCGGTGATGTCCTGTTTAATTAAAGATAACAGGAACAAGTGGTTTTTCGTACCGCCAGATACCACATCGTAACCGCGTTCGATTAACACTTCAGCCATCGCTTGTGCGTTTTTCACAACTTGTTGTTGATAGGCTTTGTATTCAGGCGCCATTGCTTCTTTAAAGCAGATTGCTTTTGCAGCAATCGCGTGAACCAGTGGACCACCCTGGTTGCCTGGGAACACAGCAGATTGTAATTTCTTCTCGATTTCTTCGTTGGCTTTAGCTAGGATTAAACCAGAACGTGGACCACGTAGTGTTTTGTGGGTAGTGGTTGTAGTAACGTCAGCAATTTGTACCGGGTTCGGGTAAACGCCTGCAGCAACCAGACCAGCCACGTGTGCCATATCCACAAACAGGTAAGCGCCTACTTTGTCCGCGATGTCACGGAAACGCTGCCAATCTACGATTTGGCTGTATGCAGAGAAACCAGCAACGATCATGCGTGGTTTGTGTTCTAAAGCCAGACGTTCAACTTCTTCATAGTCAATTTCGCCAGTTTCAGGGTTTAAACCGTACTGAACCGCGTTATATGTTTTACCAGAGAAGCTAACTTTTGCACCGTGAGTCAAGTGACCACCGTGAGCCAGGCTCATACCCAAAACCGTGTCGCCCGGGTTCAGTAATGCTAAGTAAACTGCAGAGTTTGCTTGAGAACCTGCGTGTGGCTGAACGTTAGCATAGTCAGCACCAAAGAGTTCTTTAGCACGGTCAATAGCCAATTGTTCAATAACGTCTACATATTCACAACCGCCGTAATAGCGTTTGCCTGGGTAGCCTTCTGCATATTTATTGGTCAGTTTTGAACCTTGAGCTTCCATTACTGCAGGTGAGCAATAGTTTTCTGAAGCGATTAGCTCAATATGCGCTTCTTGACGCGCATCTTCATTAGAGATTGCTTGAGCTAAATCTGGATCAAAGTCAGCAATAGAGATATTGGCAAACATTAGCGAGGTCCTATTCATGTAGGGCTTTTAAGCCGTGCTAAGATTGGCGCATATTGTAACATGAACTTTATATTTTTTACCCATCAACTTTAATCAGTTTTGCATAAAAATAGCCCATGTTTTTATAAAAACATGAGCTATATCATTAATTCTATCTTTACCGGAATTGAAAAAATTATTGGGTAGGCATGATCGATTTCACATCTGCCACAATCTCATCCCAATTATCGACATATACAGAGCCATGATCCCATTTCTGATCTATAGGTAAGTCCTGATCGGTGACATAATGAATTCTGGTTCCCTGCTGGCGTGCAGACTGTACCAGAAAATCAGTGACCTGTTTTGGAATGGTCGGGTCGGCAGAGCCTTGATAAATAAACACAGGCGTTGAAATCTTAACAGTTAATGGCTGTGATGCCTGGGTCAGGAAATCTTTAATTTCAGGAACCGTAGTCATAAAGTCGGTCTGAGTACGTGGATAAGCGGCCAAGTTGCCATAGGTCTGCGCATACTTCATCATTTCTCCACCGAATGCTGCGCCAAGATCAGCATTACACAGCGACTCGGCTTCTGCCGCAAGCAGATCGGTCGGGTTCTTGAACACTTCAGAGTATTGCAGGGTTGGATGACTATTTCTAAGACCTGCCGTAATTAATGCCGTGAAAGTATCTAATGGAGCCAGAATCTGTATTTTTTTGCTCAGATCTGGTTCTGCTGCTGCCTGCTGTTCTCCACCGCTAAGAATCATGCTCAGGGAAGATGCCGGCGCTATGGCCACCGCACCTTTATAATTTAATTGCGCCCGGGATGCATATTGCGCTGCACCTAAAGCCGCCTGGCCACCTTGGGAATGACCGACCACGGTCCAGCGTGTTTCAGCGCTATTGTTAAAATGTTGATGTGCCGCCACAACCGCATCGGTAATGGAGTAAGCCTGACTTTTTAAATTCAAGAACGGATGCAGCTCTTGTCCACTCGGTTCGCCCAGCCCTTCATAATCTGGAGCGACCACGGCATAACCTTCAGCCAGCAGGCGCGCAATAAAATATTCATTGCCTTTCAGGCCCTGACGGCTTGGTGCACAAATATCGGCGACGCCCGTGGTGCCATGTGCCCAGACCACAATGGGCCATCCACCAGCCGGTTTAGGCTGATTGGGTTCAAACAGCAAGGCCGTAGCTTGTGTTTCCTGCCCATTCACTCCTAGCATTTTATACGTCATCAAGGTTTGTGAAGCACTAACCGACTGTAAGACCATATTTGCATTTGAATCCTGGTCTAAATAAAGTTCAGCTTTTACTACTGGCTGGCTAATATTATGCTTCGGAATACCATCATCAATGATGACTGTGCTGTTGTCATTGTCATCATTACATGCCGTTAAAAATAAACTGCTGCTGGCCAACGCCACACTAAGCCAAATTTTTCTCATCTGATTATCCTTATACAGGTATTATTCTAAAGTTGCGTCCTTCGCAATTTTCACTTTTACGCTGTTTGCTGCGCTCAGGCAATATCAGTGCAATTAATATATAAGTGTATTGTATTTAAATAGAGTCACTTATCTTTAAAATAGATAAGCTGAACGGCCCACAAATGCCGATTATTCGCCCGACAGCCCTGTAACTTTCAACATGATAGTGTTAGATTGCTTTTTAAATCCCTTAACAAGCGAATGAGCACATGCACGCGATTATTCTCGACACTGAAACTCATACCCTGAATGGTTATCCGATCGAAGTTGCCTATGCGCCCATTCAATTACAACAGGGCAAAATCAGCCTGGATAAATCGCAAATTTTTGACCAGTTTTATCAGGTCGATGAACCGATTTCCTATGCTGCGATGGCCGTGCATCATATTCTGGAATCCGACCTGATTGATCAGCCGCATTACACCAGCTTCTGCCTACCTAAAGAAACGGTATATATCATTGGTCACAATATTGATTATGACATTCGCGCCATTCAAAAATGCGGTGTTGATACTTCTCATATTAAGGCGATTTGTACCCTTGCTCTGGCGCGTCTGGTCTGGCCAGATGTTGAAGCACACAACATTTCTGCCTTAATTTACATGATCAGCAAAGGCAGCGAAAAAGCCCGCGATATGATTAAAAAAGCGCACCGGGCCGATATGGATATTATTTTGACCGCCAATATCCTGATGCATATTGTGCATCATCTGCAAATTGACAGTATTGAAGCCTTATATGCTGCATCTGAAGACGCCCGTATTCCACGTGTCATGAGTTTTGGTAAGCATCGCGGTACGGCCATTGCCGATTTACCAAATGATTATATCCAATGGTTACTGCGTCAGGATGAACTTGACCCTTATTTAAGAAAAGCCCTTGAGAACACCAACATCGTCACACTCTAAGCCCAACAATGTCATAAACACTTCATATTAGTGTAATTTTCATTCTTTATAGTCAGCCTTAATTTATTTGGGGAATAAATTAAGGCATGATTCATTATCATAAAACACAGTTGGGCATTGACGCCCTGCAACAACGCCAGCTGCAATTGAATGCACGTCAACGCCGTCTTCTGGTGCTAATTGGAACCGAAGATTTCGAGCAATTGGGCGACCAGTTTAAACAGCGTATTGCTACGCCAGAATTAATTGAACAATTGCTGGAGATGGGTTTAATCAGCTCTGCTGCGACCGAGCCAGCCGAAGCAGAAGTTTTGGTGCCAGCTCAAGCCGAACCGCAAAGTGAAGCAGCCTCTACCCTACGTTCAGAAATTAAAACCACCTTAAATACGCCGGTACCAAAACTGGTGGAAAAATGGGTCGAACATATTATTGCCCCGTCTTCAGCGGCCAAAGTGGCTGAAGCTGAACCCGCTCAGATTGCTCCAGAAATTCCGGCCCTGGAAATTGAAGTACCGCCAGAAGTGGAGCCAGAGCCAGAACCGCTGGTTACCTTGAGCTTTGAAGACACCAAGCAATTAATGGCCAGCTTGTTGCAGCGTTATTGTGGTCTAATGGCCAAACAGCTTATTCTCCGCATTCAGGCTGCACCGGATATTCGTAGCCTGAAACTGTGTCAAATGCAGTGGATTACCGAATTACAGGAATCGCGTTTGCCACCAAAAGAACTGAACCATGCTTTACAGCAAATTAACTTTTCGCTGCAGAGCCTGCAAAGTGCCTGAAGATTCATATAATTTTGCTTTGCTTTAAGTCTTTTTTCATCTAAGAATTTTCTTTATATGCGCTAAAAACCTTTATAAATAGCGGTTATTGTTCAGCTTTTAGAAAAATAATTAAAAATAAGCAATCCTTTCTTAAAACACTAAGACTTAAGACCAATAGTGAGATTGGCCACAGCACGGCATAACAACAGCTCTGTATTCTGTTGGGAATGAAGCATGTCTGCCCTGCACTACCTGCAATTTGAACCCTTTGATAATCCGATGCAACTCAGCAAAGTTGGTAACTGGGTCATCACCTTTTTAAGTCCTAAAGACGAACTCAAGCAGATTCAGCTGGCCATTACCCATGTCATTCCACGTCAGGTTTCCGCACAGTTACAGCCCCGCCGTATCATCATTCACAACACCGAACATGAACAGCGCTGGCTGATTCAGGCGATTGAATGCTTCGACAGCACTCGCAATCAGGAAATCATCCTGAACGCCACAGATGAAACCGCCCAACAGATGCTGCGCAATATTTTGCAGGAGTTCCATAAATACGATGTTGATGTCGGCCTGATTTAAAGCGGTTAGAGTGAAATCATCACCTGTTTTGAAGTCCTTGAAGATCAAGCATCGCTTTTTACAACTTTATGCATGCAAAATGGGCACAAGTCTTTTAGAATCAGGTCACTTATAAATAAAGAGTAAAGACGTATGAGTCGGCATATCCCTAAGTCTGCGAACCTCACCGCCTTAACCATTTCTCATTTTTATCCGAGCTTGGATCAATGTTTACATGCCTTGTTTCATTATCATCAAGGCCCACAATTAACGCTTAAAAATGATCCGGTATCTTCGCAGCATGTCTGTGTACAACAACGTACACAAGGTCGTTTGAAAAAAGAAATCCGCTTAAATAAAACAGAAGTTGAGCAGGCCAATAAAAATCGTCTGGCGCTTTATCAACTGTTGGCGCATGTGCTGAATCAGTTTGAAACCGCTTAGGCCAGCTTAAAACAAGAAACTTAGCAAATGCTAAGTTTCTTTCTATTCAATAATTTTATAAATATTATTGCTCTTCTGGCTTTCAAAAAATAATTCAATACTTGGCAGGATAATTTCATCCTCGACAATAATATGGTCAATTTTCTTAAATAACGGCAATTCAGCTGTTTTGGCATTTTCAGCAATCTGACGCAGCTGTGCTTTGGCATCATAACGGTGCTGATACTGATCTTCTACTTTAATATCAATTAATTGGCTCATGATTATTTCCTCTTATCATTGGTTTTCTTGAAGACAATTTGTTATAGCATAGCTGATTCAAGTTTGACTAAACAGAGTTGTTAATTTGTTTGACAATGTTAATTCTATGCTTTATTAGGTCATTACAATTAAAAATAAGTGATTGATTTTTATGGTTTAACATTTTATCCGATTTTTCTTATTCTTAACAATTTGCTCAATGTGACGCTCAATTCATCGTTATTTTAAGCAAGAAAAAGCTCGCATTGCTGCGAGCTTTTTTATGTTGGAAGGCTAGTGCTAGATCTATTGTTTGAACCGGAGTTACAAACTCAACAAGCTGTCATTGATCCGTCCAACTACATCGTAGCGTCTTTGTTTTGCGACCTACTGTAGGTTCACTATAGTCCCCTTCGGCTTGGATTGGCAAGCCTTCTAACATTTCTCAGCATTTGTATAGCAAAAAGCCTATTGACCAAAACTTAATCAGGCTTATTATATTTCTGTCGTGAAATTCAGCCTTATTTTTCTCAGCGCATCTGCTCTCATTTTCACCCTGCTCTATCGCTAGATTGATAGCAAATAATCGCCGGCAACAGAATGAAACATAAGTCTTTTTCTAAATTCTGCGTTATCCGTTATAGTGGACTTGAGACATTAAATTAAAAAGAGGAATTGAAGATGCAAAAATTTATTATTCTGTTTGCATTCTGCCTGTTTGCAGTTTTAGGTCTAGGTTTTATCGTGTATCAATTCTTGAGCAACATGCCAAGCGTCGAGTACTGGATTATGCTGTTAATTCCAGCCTTCGCAGTTCCTATTTTAACGGCCCTGATTGTGTATCAGGAACCGAATCATCCATAATGAATAAGCTAGATACGACTCATTGATCCCCTATTCATCAAAAGGACGCTCAATTCAGCGTCCTTTTTTCTTTGACTATTTTTCTTGGATTATGTCTAGCTTTACTTAAGTTGCACCGGATCTTCGCTGGTCGATTCAATGATGTAATCAATATTTTCAACCAGGTCTTTATTAAACAGCCTGACTTTTGCCCGCGCATTGGCATATTCAAAAAACAGACCCTCTGCAATTGCTTTTTCACGCGATTCTGTCATGCCAATTTCATGATCATTCGGCACAAAATAGACTTCTTCAGGAATTAATTTAACGATATAACCCATTGTTCTGACTCTTATGGTGTTTTAATAATTTACCCTGCGACATTTATAGGCTGAAAAATCGCTTTCGGCTATGGCGAATTCATTCGACAGTTATGCTTATTTTTGATATGCCATCTCAATGCCAGTCATATAAAGAAAAAATATTTTAAAATCATATAGATTATTTAAATTTAGGTGCTTCTATATCTCACTAAACTGATCTGGTATAGCGACGAGATTTTTTCTGATTAAACAGGTTTTTTATTCAGCCTTTCTGTCCTGTTTAAAGCTTAAAACGGATGTTTCTATTTTGTGGGTGATGAGGCGATAAAAATCTAGAAAGGATGATTCTTTAATCAAAATAAAGATAAAAAATGCAAAGAAAATGCAGTTCAATGACTACTTTTTAACCAAATATAGAAAGGCAGACCAATAAGCACTGTCCTACGATGATGGTTCAGCATTCGTTATTCAAGCCAGATTATGGAAAGGATTTTGGTTCAAAACTGAAGTAAAGAGTTTTAAATGATTGAATCTTGGTAATTTTTATAGTTTTTTATTGATCAGAATTTGGTGCGCCCGGCGGGAATCGAACCCACGACCCCAAGCTTCGGAAACTTGTACTCTATCCAACTGAGCTACGAGCGCGCGTCGCACATCATAACAAAAAAATGCACAAGGTAAAGCAACTATATATAAGTTCTTTATTTTTATGCTTATGCTTTAAGCAATCGTTCCAAATATACGATGCAGAATTCCCGGTAGATTACTTGGTTTATTGGGCAATATCGCTCACAATAGCCTCTCCCTACACCATGCGAGATTTTCATGACTGATGCATTGACGTTAAGAGACTTGTCTAAAACCTATCGCAACGGGTTTCAGGCCTTAAAAGGTATCAATTTGACCGTACCTGAAGGTGAATTTTATGCGCTGCTGGGTCCCAACGGTGCAGGCAAATCTACAACGATCAGTATCATTAGCTCCTTAACCAAGAAAACCTCGGGCACCGTGGAAATTTTTGGCCACAATCTGGATACCCATCCCTCTCAAGCCAAACAGTGTTTGGGCGTGGTACCACAAGAGTTTAACTTTGGTCATTTTGAAAAAACCTTTGATATTCTGGTGACCCAGGCCGGTTATTACGGTATTCCCAAAAAAGTGGCGCAGCAGCGCGCCGAACTGTATTTAGAAAAACTGGGGCTGTGGGATAAACGTGCCACGCAAGCGCGAATGCTATCTGGCGGGATGAAACGCCGCTTGATGATTGCCCGCGCCATGATGCATGAACCGAAATTGCTGATTCTGGATGAACCGACCGCCGGGGTCGATATCGAACTGCGCCGCTCGATGTGGGATTTCCTGATTGAAATGAACAATAGTGGCACTTCCATTATTCTGACCACCCACTACCTGGAAGAAGCGGAAATGCTGTGCCGCCGGATTGCCATTATTGACCGCGGTGTGATTAAAGAAGACACCACCATGAAAGGCTTCCTGAACCAGCTGAATGAAGAAACCTTTATTTTCGATCTAGTTCAGCCGATTCAGCCCATTCATCTGGATATTATCGGGGTACGTTTTAATCTGGTCGATCCGCTGACCCTGGAAGTGACTATGGACAAGGCCCATACCGTGAATGAGCTGTTCCAGTTACTGGAATCACAAGGGGTACAGGTGCGCAGTATGCGCAACAAGGCCAATCGTCTTGAAGAATTATTTGTGAAGATGGTAGAGAAAAATCTTGCAGGAGTCGCGCAATGAACTTTAATCAATTAAGAGTTGCGCTGTATACGCTGGTTCATAAGGAAATCCGCCGTTTTATGCGGATCTGGCCACAAACCCTGTTACCACCGGCCATCACCATGAGTCTATATTTCGTGATTTTCGGTAATCTGGTCGGTTCACGTATTGGGGAAATGGGCGGCTTTAGCTATATGCAGTTTATTGTGCCCGGCCTGATCATGATGGCGGTCATTACCAATAGTTATGCCAACGTCTCCTCTAGTTTCTTTAGTGCCAAATTCCAGAAAAGCATTGAAGAACTGATCATGAGTCCGGTGCCATTACATGCCATTTTGTGGGGCTATGTGCTGGGTGGAGTGTGTCGTGGCGTATTGGTCGGCATTATTGTGACCTTAATGAGTCTGTTTTTCACCGACCTGTACATTACCAACTGGTTTGTGACCATTTATACCGTCCTGATCACTTCATTATTACTGTCTTTAGGCGGTTTTATTAATGCGGTCTATGCCAAATCATTTGATGACATTTCCATTATTCCAACCTTTGTGCTAACACCGCTCACCTATTTAGGTGGTGTGTTCTATGCAATTAGTGCATTATCGCCGTTTTGGCAAAACCTTTCTTTAATTAACCCTGTGGTGTATATGGTCAACGCCTTCCGTTATGGCATTTTAGGACATAGCGATGTCAACGTGACCGTTTCCCTAGGCGTGATTACATTATGCTGTGCTGTGTTATATGGCATTGCCTATCATTTACTCTCCCGTGGTTCAGGAATGCGTGAATAATGAGCGTAGAAAATTCTTTATTGGGTAAAGACACTCAGTACCCAACAACCTATCAACCTGATGTGCTGTTTCCGATTGCGCGTGCTGAAGCGCGGGAAAAATATGCGCATGTGGCTGGTGTTCAACAAGGTAAAGACTGGTGGCATGTCTTTGAGATGTCTTGGTTAAATGCAGCCGGCGTTCCGCAAGTTGCTATTGGCCGGATTCACTTGCCTGCCACCTCACCAAATTTAATCGAGTCGAAATCTTTAAAGCTGTATTTCAACAGTTTGAACTTTAGCACCTTTGCTTCAACAGACGCGCTGATCAATACCGTCGAGCAGGATTTATCAGCCGCGGCACAGGCACAGGTCAATCTGGAACTGTTATCTGTCGATGATCTGGCAATTAGCCATCCTGAAGGCATATGTATTGATGACTTAAGCCCGACCCGACTGGAAAATCATCCGGATGCGTCCTTATTACAGCACGATGCCGAGCAAGACGAACAGGTCGAAGTGCAACTGTATTCACATTTACTGAGAAGTAACTGTCCGGTCACCAGTCAACCTGACTGGGGCACAGTTTTTATCCGCTATCAGGGTAAAAAACCTTGTTATCGCAGTATTTTGGCTTATATTATTTCTTACCGTCAGCATAACGGTTTTCATGAGCAATGTGTTGAACAGATGTTTGCCGACATCTGGCAAAACCTGAATCCTGAAAAACTGATGGTGTATGCCACCTATACACGTCGTGGCGGATTAGACATTAATCCATGTCGTGTATCGGATTTAACATGGATGCCTCGCCCTATTCGTTTAGCGCGACAATAAAAAAACATTGAGGTTAACAGATGCCATTTTTTGGTTTTATTCCTTCCGAGGAACTTTTAAATACCATTCAAACTGCGCAGCAGAAAAAAAATTCAAGCGAACCGCTGTATCCATTACGTGATAAAACAGCATTAATGATTAATGATGAAATCATTGATGCCATTTTAACCGAGCTTGTCCGCCGTTTCCCGCCAAGTGACAAACGCGATACTGCGGAAAAACTGGCCGGTTATGTCAAATCCACCGTAGCGGTGTTACTCAAGCAATTGTTGAGTAAAGCCCCGAACGATGTGGTCAAGCAATCAATTGAATTTTCTGAACGCAGCCTATTTAAAGATGTAGACGGCAATACGCGTGTCGGTGAAAGTTTAGATGCCAGCCTGGTGACCAATCTGAAAAACACCTATGCCGAGATTAAAGCCGGCAATGACATTAACAAGTCAGCTTTGGCCGAGTTGTATAAACAGTTTGCTGAAGCTACTGTGCGTCATTTTATGAATGACTTTAATAAAACCCTCGATTTGGGCATGATCAAACGTAAAGCAGCTGATATTGGCTCAGCTGCGGTTATTAAAGCTGTACATATTGCGGTGGATAAAATTATTCCAAATCTGACCAAAGATGAACTGGTCGCGCTGGCGGAATATCACGACACCCTGTTTCATGCCTAAGTAGAAACACCTTCAATAAACCTGACTCCGGTCAGGTTTTTTTATGCCTCTTTTCCCGCAACATTTCTCTATAAAGAAGGGATGATGAAGCCCCGGTTGAACTTTGTTACAAACAGCGTGCATTTTTTAGACAGGCTTTGTCACTTTTTGTATATGCGCTTGCCTGTAGCGCCAGAATGAATGTTATCTTAATTGCCTGTGTGAACTGTCTTTTTAAATCGACACTTTTGCTCAACCTGTTTTAATTTTTAAACACCATCTGCTTTTTGTCACTAAATTGATAATACATTGGGAAATTGAACCAATATGTTGAATCGTTATTTCTATAAAAAATTACAGCGTCTTTCTTTACTTGTTGGTGCTCTTTCCTTATCCAGTGTTGTTCAGGCCAATGACTTCCTCAGCCATCCGGACTATCCAAACTTTAAGCAAAAAACCATGCAGCAGTATGGGCTCAGTTCCGAGCAAATTGATCGCGCCATGAGCGGTGCCAAAAATCTGCCGAATATTATCAACATCATGAATCGTCCCGGTGAAAGTAAACCGTGGTATGCCTATAAAACCAATTTTCTGGCTGAAAGCACCATTCAACGTGGTGTGCGTTTCAAACAGCAATATGCCGATACCCTGAATCGTGCCGAACAGCAGTTTGGCGTGCCGCAAGCGATTATTCTGGGGATTTTAGGCGTTGAAACCGGTTTTGGTTCCAATAAAGGCTCTTTTATTACCCGGGATGCGCTGGCCACTTTAGGTTTTGGCTATCCACGCCGGGCCGAATATTTCCAGAGCGAACTGTCTGCACTAATTGCCTGGAGCTATAAAGATGGCGTTGCCACCCATTCTGTGGTCGGTTCCTATGCCGGTGCAATTGGCTATCCACAGTTTATGCCAAGCAATATTCCTAAATTTGGCGTCGATTATGATGGCAACGGACATATTGATTTAAGAAATTCAGCAGTAGATGCGATTGGTTCGATTGCCAACTATTTGGCCCAACATGGCTGGCAGCGTAATCAGCCGATTGCTTTTCCAGCTCGTTATAGCGGCTCAACTCCGGATGCCGTGATTGCCAAAGATCTAACCTTACCTACCCCGTATGGTGTGCTGAAAAATCAGGGCATCAGTCCGCTGAACCCGATTGTGAAAATTGATGATCTCGATCTGGTCAATGTCATTCAATTACAAGAAAATTATGGTCCAATTTATTACATCACCTATCCAAACTTTCAGGTGATTACCACCTATAACCGCAGCCGTATGTATGCTACTGCACTCTGGTTATTGGGCACTGAAATTGTCAGTCGATAAGAACTTATTTTTACTCAAAAGTTACAAAGTCAAGATTTTTTTACGAGATTTTGCGCACAAAAACGACTTTTCACACACTTTGTTACAATATTGGTTATTTTTTAACCAAAATAGGTAAAAGTTTGGTATTTTTTGTCGTTATTTCCGTGTAAAGACTAGACACCCTTAGTAAACGATGAATATTATCCATTTCGTCAAATATGGTTGCAAAAGTGAAATAACAGGCATGATGTCTGCTATATCAACCACTTAGGGTTGATTCACGGCATCAAGCTGCAGGAGTTTTAAACATATGCATTCTTCAATTAAATATTTACTGGCGCTGTCGACGGTATTTACCTTAAGTCAGTCGCAAGCCGAAATGGTACAGTCATCATCGTTCAATAACGACAATGAAAGTTCTAGCCTGGCTGCGCGTGTGCTGAACAAAGAAGCACAAAGCTTTAATACTCACTTCTCTAATTTAAATAGCCTTTCAATTACAGAACGTTCTGGCGATAAAATCCGCCGCGAAACCATCGCTGCAAAAATTGAAATCCCAGAAGAAGAGCCTTCTGTCATTGAAAAGTTAAACACCGTAGCATCGAATACTGTTCGTAAGTTCAGCCAGACTGGTATGGCTTCCTGGTATGGTCGTCAGTTCCACGGTCGTAAAACTGCCAGCGGCGAAACATTCGACATGAACGCCATGACTGCAGCACACCGCAGCCTGCCATTGAACTGCTATATCCGTGTAACCAACAAGAACAATGGCAAAAGCGTAATCGTTAAGGTTAATGACCGTGGTCCATTCCATGGTAACCGTGTAGTCGACTTATCTTACGGTGCTGCGAAACGTTTAGGCATTACCAATGCCGGCGTAGCCAAAGTCAGCATTGAACGTGTAGATGGTCCAAATTCCTAATACCCGTTTAAGCTCCTGCACCATATGACCCAAAAGCCACCTCAGGTGGCTTTTTTAATGCCCAAATTCAGGGAAAGACGCTTGCTTCCCTACCCGTTTTTTGGATTTTGAATACGCTGATCTGGTCATAAAATCGAATAATCCATTTTGAAACTACAAATTTGCATTCATTTCCACGCTTAGCGTGCTTTTCTTACTTTTTGAATCCATAGGTAGCTTTTTATTTTTTTCTGCGCTTAAAACGCATCCTATGCGCATTTAGCCCTATTCCTTTATACAGGAATCCCCCTATTTCCCTCATTTTACGATTTTCAGGTATTTTTGCTGGCCAATTTTGACCGTTTTCCGCTTCTCGTTTATAGTGAGAACATTCTTGGAAACTCAGAAAAATAATGCAAAAGGAGTGCTGCATGAAAACAATTTCAGAATGGCTGGATGAATATAGCGAAAGTCATCAAAACAAGACCAATAAACTGATTCACTGGGTCTGTGTACCGACCATCTATTTTTCCATTATTGGCATCATTGCGCATTTCAGCGCCCTGCTTACTGCCCTGTTACTGGTGCTGGCCTTTATTTTTTATGCACGCCTGGATCTGGTACTGGCCGTGGCCATGGCAGCACTGACTCTGGTGATGGCCTGGTTAATCTGGATTTTACCGGTTGGTGTTGGTTTTTATATTGCGCTGTTTGTTTTTGCCTGGATTGGACAGTTTTATGGCCACAAGGTCGAAGGCAAAAAACCATCGTTCTTTAAAGATCTGCAATTCCTGCTGATTGGACCGCTCTGGTGTATGGATGCCTATTTAGGCAAGATTTTACCATCCTGGAAATCTCGCCAGCACACCACGCATCTGGATGTCCAAACCTAAAGATGCTTACACATCAGGAAGCATTTTGCTCCAGTGCTGGAGGGCTTATTGATAGATGCTTCCCTGATGCTTTAACCAGCCATCAACATGGCGTTTTTGCGGATCATGATGGGTCCAGTGAATCACGCCACCTTTGTCGGTATATTCATATTCACCAAAGAACTCGACAGTATCGCCTTTTTGCAGACGGTCGATACGTGGAGCCAAATCAATATTGTGGGCAACCAGCAAGGTTTGCCCATTGCCAAGTTCCAGAATAAAACGCTGATGGCGCGAACCTTCATTGTCATCACTTAACAGTGCCACTACTGTACCAGTAGCTTGTACCTGTACATCATTTTTTCGTTGCTGAAAGGCTTGGGCAATTTTGGCGGTATCATCCTGAACGGGAGCTTGCAGTGTGGTTTCAGACTGCTGTTGAGTGAAGGTATTTGAACCGGAGTTTTGCGGTTGTAGGTCGATACCTAAATAAGCCGCAACCAGCAGCGCAATTACTGCGCCAATGCCCATATTGGTTTTCTTCGACATTGTTCTTCCTGTTGTTGTCTTGGTCATAAAAAAAGCCCCGAAACGGGGCTTTTTCGCAAAATAAATTATTTTGCAGCAGCTTGAGCAGCAGCAACTTCTTCTGCGAAGCTCATTTCTGCTTTCTTCTCAATACCTTCACCTACTTCGAAGCGAACGAATTGAGCAACAGTTGTGTTAGCAGCTTTCAATGCATCAGCAACTTTCTTCTCGTTGTCGATTACGTACATTTGACGCTCAAGAACAACTTCGTTCAGGTATTTTTCAACCGAACCAGTTACCATTTTTTCAACGATGTTCGCTGGCTTACCAGATTCGATTGCTTTTGCTTCAGCAATTTCTTTCTCTTTCGCGATCAGCTCAGCAGGAACTTGCTCAGCAGTAACAGCAACTGGGTTGAACGCAGCAACGTGCATTGCAATACCTTTACCAGTTTCAGCTTCACCTGTGTAAGCAACAACAACACCGATTTTCAGACCGTGTTTGTAAACTGCAAGGTTTTCACCTTCAATGATTTGCGCACGACGAACCTGGATGTTTTCACCAATTTTTTGAACAAGAGCAATACGCGCTTCTTCAACAGTTTGGCCATCTTCAAGTTTCAGTTCAGCAATTTTTGCAGCGTCAGTTTCGCCAGCAGCAAGTGCAGCAGCAGCAACTTTCGCAGAGAAGCCAGCAAAGTTTTCGTCTTTAGCAACGAAGTCAGTTTGGCAGTTTACTTCTAGAAGGATTGCTTTGTTACCTTCTTGAGCGATTGTGATCGCACCGTCAGCAGCAATGTTACCTGCTTTTTTAGCAGCTTTTGCTTGACCAGATTTACGAAGGTTGTCAATCGCTAATTCGATGTCACCACCCGCTTCTGTCAAAGCTTTTTTACATTCCATCATTGCTAAACCAGTACGGTCACGCAATTCTTTAACCATGCTTGCAGTAATAGCAGTCATGTGAATCTCCTAATTCGGTAGAAAATGAATTCTTTTTAGAACAGAAACGGCCCAGAGGATACTCATGGGCCGCCTGCATACATGACGCTTACTTTGCCACCATCACATGTCGCAAAAATGACAAGCTTGCGTCAAAAACGCATTAAGCCTCAGAAGCTGGAGCTTCTTCGCCTTTCGCTTGAGCATTTGCTTGGGTTTGAGCGTACTCTTTACCAGCAATGATCGCATCAGCCATAGCAGAAGCGTAAAGTGTTACTGCACGGATCGCATCGTCGTTACCCGGAATAACGTAGTCTACGTTGTCTGGGTTAGAGTTTGTATCAACGATACCGATTACAGGAATACCTAGGTTTTTCGCTTCTTTGATCGCGATTGCTTCGTGGTCAACGTCAATTACGAATAATGCGTCAGGTAAACCACCCATGTTTTTAACGCCGCCTAAAGCACGTTCAAGTTTTTCCATCTCACGGCTACGCTCTAAAGCTTCACGTTTAGTCAGCTTAGCGAAAGTACCGTCAGTGGATTGAGTTTGAAGATCTTTTAAACGGTTGATAGATTGGCGAAGTGTTTTCCAGTTCGTCAACATACCACCTAACCAACGGTGATCTACGTATGGTTGACCAGCGCGTTGAGCTTGTTCACGGATGATGTTAGAAGCAGCACGTTTAGTACCAACGAACAAAACTTTGTTCTTTTTGCTTGCTAATTGGTTAGCGAAGTTCAAAGCATCATTTAACGCAGGAACAGTGTGCTCAAGGTTGATGATGTGAATTTTGTTGCGCGCGCCAAAGATGTATTGACGCATTTTTGGGTTCCAGAAACGAGTTTGGTGACCAAAGTGCGCGCCAGCTTGTAGAAGGTCGCGCATGCTTACGTTGTAATCTGCCATTTTCTTTACCTTAAAGTTTGGGTTAGGCCTCCATATATCCGCATTCTCCACCCCAAAGGGCACCCAGAGTAATGTGACGATATATGTGCGGATTTTGTTGCCCCATCGCACAATGCCCGCGAAATTTATTCACGAAAAAGCATTTGATAAAATGGGCGGCTATTTATACCATAGTCACATATAAATTTCCAAAAGTTTTTAGAGATCATGAACAGTACTTATCAAGCGCCTCGTCGATTAATTAAAACCGCAGATGAAATTGAGAAAATGCGGGTAGCGGGACGACTGGCAGCGGAAGTTTTGGATATGATCAAGCCACATATCAAACCGGGTGTAACCACACTTGAGCTTGATACGATTTGTCACGATTATATTGTCAATGTACAAAATGCCATTCCAGCCTGCCTGGGCTATGGTGCAGCCCCAGGTCGTCCAGCCTTCCAGCATACCATCTGTACTTCGGTAAACCACGTGGTGTGTCACGGTATTCCATCTGAAAACAAGACATTAAAAAAAGGCGATATCCTGAATATTGATGTCACGGTCATTAAAGATGGTTACCACGGCGATACCAACATGATGTACATCGTGGGTGGTGAAACTTCAATTCTGGCCAACCGTCTATGCAAAGTAGCACAGGAAGCTATGTACCGCGGTATGGAAGTTGTAAAACCGGGCGCGACCATTGGTGATATTGGCCATGCCATTCAGAAATATGTCGAATCTGAGCGCTTTAGTGTGGTGCGCGAATATTGCGGTCACGGCATTGGAACAACCTTCCATGATGAACCGCAAGTGCTGCATTATGGCCAGCCAGATACCGGCATGATTTTAGAAGAAGGCATGACCTTTACCATTGAACCAATGGTAAACGCGGGTGTTTGGCAAACCAAATTACTTGGCGATAAATGGACCGTGGTCACTAAAGATCACAAACTTTCAGCGCAATATGAACACACTATTTTAGTGACTAAAGACGGTCTGGAAGTCCTGACTGCACGTCCTGAAGAAGACTTGTCACGTTTCTAGTCATAAGCTGTCATTGGCGTAAAAACTAAAAAAATTGTCAGAAAGGTCACATTGATGTGGCCTTTTTTATCGTCTAAAACTTCAACTTAAAACAAATAAATCAAATACTTATATCAATATTCGGGTTTCATCCCTAAAAACCGTATTACCATTTCTAGCTACACAAGTCATAAATAAGTCACAGAGCAGCAAAGTTATTTCAAGAATGTTACAAATGTAATAAAACAATCTTCTTCAAAAACAACAGTCTTGCTTTATCTAACTATTAAATAATGGCCCTTATAAAAACGAGCAACAAATTGGACATGGAGTCCCTTATATGAAGAAGACCTTATTATTTGCCAGCACGCTATTGGCCTTACCTGCTGTTTCTTATGCCTCACCGTATTTTAGCCTGCAAGATGGTGATGGTTTTAAACGTTTTTCTGTATCAGTGGGTGCTTTACATGTGATGCCACAAGGTAAAGCGCAGCCATTCAAAGTTAATACTGCTGCCTATGAAGGAATACAGTCTGACGTTGGAGAAATTTCATCGCAGGCAGTCATTGATAACCGCGTAGAAAATTCATCTGGTTTAGCGAATTGGTTAATTGATTTAATTAATGGCATCAATCCAGATAGTACCTTACCTGCGTTCATGAGCGGTACAGCACAAGTTTATGGCCTAGAGAACTGGACGAATCCAGGCACTGGATTAGAGGCTGATGATGTTACCACTTTAGGCATTATGACCAACTATTTTTTTACCGATAATATTTCGTTTGAAATGAAAGCTGGCATTCCACCTAAAGTAGACTTACAAGGTAAGGGAAAAATATATGCTCCATTCAGTGCTATAGCTTCCCCACTTGTGGGCTCCATTGAGTTAGACAATGATATTTTTATTACGGATTTAGAAGCACATGGCCCTGCCGCTTCAGCTCGGGCATGGACGCCTGCTTTTGAATTTCAGTATCACTTTGGCAAGACTGGCGTAAATAAATTCCGTCCTTATGTTGGCGTAGGCTTAATGTATGCTTATTTTAATGAACTGGAAATTAATCCACAGACTGAAAAAGACCTGATTGCTGCAGGACATATGATCGCTAATATTCTGGATAATAAAGCCGGAGCATCACTAGATGGGTCACCGAATGACAAAGCCAATCCTAAAGTCAAAGTTGAAGCAACAGATGCCTTTGCTCCAGTAATCACAGCAGGCTTTACTTATGACTTTAATGAAAAATGGTTTGCGGTTGGTTCGCTGTCCTATGCACATCTGCAAAATGACACCACCATTACCGTGACCGATGCCACACATGGCGAACTTATTCGTTCTAAGGCCGATATTGAAGTGAATCCGATTCTGGCCTATGCCGGTATTGGTATCCGTTTCTAGGCTTCAATTTTTTAGTCCATCATCAGGCAGCCTTTCGGGCTGTCTTTTTTGATGCAGCCATAAAAAAATTTTATCTTTTATTTAATTTTTATTCTATCGCCTCCCGCGCGGCAATCTACTAACATAAGCAGGTCTTTCCTGGCTGCCGGACTTTTTATGTCAGATACCCGTTTTTCCAAAACCCTGATTTATATGCTGATGGGAAGTGCCATTATTCTGGCGCTGTCATTGGGGGTACGACATGCCTTTGGCCTGTATCTGGTGCCAATGAGCCATGAATTTGGCTGGGGACACAATGTCTTTAGTCTGGCTATTGCCATGCAAAACCTGATCTGGGGTGCAGTCCAACCAATTACCGGCGCCTTTGCCGACAAATATGGCAGTAAAATTGTGGTCGCTGCCGGTGGTGCCTTATATGCACTGGGTTTATTGCTGATGGCGGTCAGCTCGACCGGCTGGCTGCTGAATTTAAGTGCCGGTTTAATTTTAGGTCTGGCACTCTCTGCCACCTCTTTTCCGATTTTACTGTCTGCAGTTGGCCGTGCCGCACATCCTTCAAAACGCAGCCTGGCGATGGGGATTGCCAGTGCAGCGGGTTCTTTCGGTCAGTTTATTATGCTGCCGACCACACTGCTGTTATTGCAGAATTTAGGCTGGAAAGGTGCACTGGTGGTTAGCGCCATTTTAATGACCCTGCTAATTCCTTTGGCATGGACCTTAAAAGCACCGATGTATACCGACCCGAATGCAGCGACCACCAAACCGCAGCCGGCGTTAACATTTAAGCAGATTCTGGTAATTGCCAAAAACCACAAGCCATTCTGGTTTTTATCGTTGGGCTTTTTTGTCTGCGGCTTTCAGGTGGTATTTATTGGTATTCATTTGCCGGGTTATTTAATTGATCATGGATTTAACGCCACCACCGGCACCATCTTCCTGGCCTTAGTCGGTTTATTCAATATTGTCGGGACTTATACGGCTGGCTGGCTGGGCGGCAAATATTCCAAGCCGCATTTACTGATGTGGCTATATGGCCTGCGTGGTCTTGCCATTATTGCCTTTTTACTGTTACCGCTCAGTACTTGGACAATTTATGGCTTTGGTGTCATTATGGGACTGTTATGGTTATCGACCGTGCCACTGACCAACGGCATTGTAGCCAATATGTTCGGGGTGAAATACCTGACCATGCTCAGTGGGATTGTATTCTTCACCCATCAGGTTGGTTCGTTCCTTGGCGGCTGGCTGGGCGGCCTGAACCATGACTTAACCGGCAACTATAATGCCATCTGGATGTTCTCGATTGCGCTAAGTGCTTTTGGCGTTTGGGTACATTTCTTTGTGAATGAACAGGCGGTGGTGCATGACTAATTCAATGTCGCTGTTAAAAATTCTGATTGGCCTGTGCATCATCAGCTTTTTTATTTTATCGCTGCTGTTATGGATGAAAACCCCGCAGCTGTTTGAATACTTTAATCAGGCGTTTTGTGCACATTAATGTTTAAAAACCCGCAGCATCAACAGCAAACCCCGAAACAGCAAATTCAGTTATTTGGTTTGCTGTTTTAATTAAAAGAATATAAATCATATATTTAATTATTTTTATAGCCTTTTCATAAGTTTAGCATTTCTTCTGATTTTATTTGGCCTGCGGTTTTTTCTAAATTTTCTTGAGGCAATAACACTGAGAGAAAAATTTAAACATGACCAGTCTGACCCCACTTTCCCAAGCCATTCATGATGCACCGCGCTGGCATCAGGCCAATCAATTCCAGGACGGCAGCGAAATCCGTATTGTTCCACACACTGACCAGGCTCTTGGTGCGGTGGTGTATGGATTAGATGCGCGCAAGGCTCAATCGGGTGAAACCATTTTCCGGCTGAAACAGGCCTTGGCAGAACATTTAGTTTTAATTTTCAAACAGCAACAGCTGGATGATTTACAGTATCTGGCCTTTGCCACCTATTTCGGTTCAATTTTCCGTCCCGCTGCCGACACGCCTGTACTGGCCGCGCAGGATGATAGCGGTGTACCACCCGATATCGTGCCTGTTTCCAATGCAGTAGGACAAGGCGATTATACTGGTCATGGTGAATTAAGCCCGCATGCCGATCATCAATGGACACCGCTGCCCTCCTTTGGCTCTTTGCTCTATGCTATTGAACTGCCACAAAATGGTGGCCAGACCAGCTGGATTAATACCATCAAAGCTTATAATGCCCTAGATGCCGACACTCAGGCACATATCAACCAGCTACAATTAATTACTTACAACCCTTTTGTTCGCCGGCAGAAAACCCAAGCCTCGTCGCAAGACAGCGTTTATGGCAACAGTCCGCTGTATCGCTTTAAAGATCAACCGGTTTTAAGCCATGCCTATCCACATCCTTTGGTGCGCACCCATCCAGAATCCGGGCGTAAAGCCTTGTGGCTCAATACCCATACCGAAGTGGAACTAGAAAACTATGACGATCAGGCTGGTAGCGAACTGATTACCCAGTTACGTGCCCATCTGCTTCAACCAGAATTTGCCTATGAGCATCAGTGGGAAGTCGGTGATATTGTGTTCTGGGATAATCAGGCCACCCTGCATTCCCGCCGTCCATTTCCGGCCGAACAGCGCCGTCTGTTAAAACGTATCAGCCTTGCCGGAAGCCGACCTTTTTAAGCAGGAACTGAACTAGAGATACTGAATATGCACCGATGTTCAGGACTTTGACTGCAGGATATTTATCCTTTTTATCTAACCATAAAAAAACCCGCAAACTGTGTTTACGGGTTTTTCAGTATGAGCAACCGCTTAGAACAGACGGTTCATACCATTTAAGGTCGCCACACGATAGGCTTCTGCCATCGTTGGATAGTTAAATGTGGTTTCCACAAAATACTTGATGGTATTGTTCGGGCTGTTCATCACCGCCTGACCAATGTGAATAATTTCTGCCGCGTTATTCCCGAAGCAATGTACACCCAATACTTCTAAAGTTTCACGGTGGAACAGAATTTTCAGTTCACCAACCGTATCACCGGTAATTTGCGCACGTGCCAGATGACGGAAAGAAGCCTGACCCACTTCGTACGGAATTTTTTCTTCAGTCAGTTCCTGCTCGGTCTTACCAATTGAAGAAATTTCCGGAATGGTATAAATACCGGTTGGAATATCAGTCACCGGTGCCACATTTTCTTCGCCACTCATGTTGGCCCCTGCACAGCGACCCTGGTCATAGGCAGCAGACGCCAGAGATGGCCAGCCAATCACGTCACCAGCAGCGAAAATATTTTCTACTTCAGTCTGATATTGCTCATTTACCGTCAGCTGACCGCGGCTGTTTGGTTTTAAGCCAACATTTTCCAGGCCTAAACCATCGGTATTGCCTGAACGGCCGTTACACCACAAGATGGCATCGGCTTTGATTTTCTTGCCGCTTTGCAAATGCAGCACCACGTGATCATCAAAGGTTTCTAAATGATCAATCTGTTCATTGTGACGAATTAACACACCCTGTTCACGCAAGTGATAGGACAAGGCATCGGAGATTTCATCATCCAGATAGCTGAGCAATTTATGCTGGGTGTTAATCAGGTCGACTTTATGGTCCAGACCAATGAAGATCGAGGCATATTCACAGCCAATGACACCGGCACCATAAATGATGATTTTCTGAATCGAGAAATCCAGATCCAGAATCTTGTCTGAATCGAATACACGTGGATGGTTAAAGTCTAAAATTTCCGGACGATACGGACGTGAACCGGTTGCAATCACCAGCTGCTTAAAAATCAGGGTTTCCTTAATGCCTTCCGGACTGAATACCAGCACGGTATTTTTGTCCTGCACATAAGCACGACCGTGATAGATATCAATTTTATTGCGGTCATAGAAGCGTGAGTGAGTATCGACCTGCTGCTGAATCACTTTATGTGCATTACGCAGCACCTGTTTCATGGTGAACTGTTTCCAGTCGCCCACTTTCTGGAACATCGGATCACGCTGGTAACGGATAATACTGGATACCGTCTGACGCAGCGCCTTACTTGGGATTGTGCCCACGTGAGTACAGTTACCGCCGAGTTGCTCACGCATATCCACCACAGCAACACGCATGCCTGATTTGGCAAGTTTCATTGCTGCGCCTTCACCTGCAGGACCAGAACCTAGGACCACCGCATCATATTTAACGAAAGTTCCGGCAACCACCTCTTTTTTACGTGGCATTCAACGCTCCTTAAACTAATCTATTCTGTTTATATCTCATATGCATATTATGACTGAAAACATCATGATTTTCTGTATTTACCTAGCATATATTGCGTGATAGCCACATTTTTTAAATGAATATCGTTTTTTTCCTATTTGCACCCAAGTCCGTTATAATGGAGGCGCTATTTTTCGAATATCTCCCCCGTCAAAACAGTGGAAAAGTTGAATATGTCTGAAAACCGTAAACCAGAACAGGGTGTTAAACTTCGTGGCGCAGAAAAGGTCGCTCGTATTCCTGTAAAAGTTGTGCCTACGGTTGAAACGCCGCGCAAACCGGACTGGATTCGGGTCAAGATGGCGGCGCCAGAAGAAGTTCAACGGATCAAATCGACACTGCGTCAGCAAAAACTGCATACCGTTTGCGAAGAAGCAGCCTGTCCGAACCTGCCAGAATGTTTTGGTGGTGGTACTGCAACCTTTATGATTATGGGTGATATTTGTACCCGTCGCTGTCCGTTCTGTGACGTTGCCCATGGTCGTCCGAATGCACTTGATCCGGATGAACCGCGTCATATGGCAGAAACCATTGCCAACTTAGGCCTGAAATATGCGGTCATTACCTCGGTAGACCGTGACGACCTGCTTGATGGTGGTGCACAGCATTTTGTTGACTGTATTAAAGAAGCGCGTGCCTTAAGTCCGAACACCCTGCTAGAAATTCTGGTTCCGGATTTCCGTGGCCGTATGGATATTGCGCTGCGCATCATGACTGAATGTCCGCCAGATGTATTTAACCACAATATTGAAACCGTGCCACGTTTATATAAAGCCATGCGTCCGGGTTCAGACTATCAGCACTCTTTAAACCTGCTGAAAATGTTTAAAGAATATTGTCCGGAAATTCCAACCAAATGCGGTCTGATGGTGGGTATTGGTGAAACTGAAGAAGAAGTGATTTCATTATTGGATGATCTGAAAGCACATGATGTAGATTATGTGACCATAGGCCAATATTTACAGCCATCGAAACAGCACGCACCAATTGACCGCTTTGTCACGCCAGAAGAGTTCGAGCGTTATGCAGAACACGGCCGCAAACTGGGCTTTAAAAATATCTGGTCTGCACCAATGGTGCGTTCAAGTTATTTTGCAGACCGTCAATACTACGGCGAGCCAGTTCCAGCGGTACGTCGCAAGACTGATCCTGCCAAGAAAATTAGTGTACAAACCATCGAAGCATAAGCTGAGAAAACTAAGCTTAGAAAACAAGGCCCCGGATTCGGGGCTTTTTTACAAGGTCATCTTTTACTTAAATTTTTACATCGTCCTCGGATCAGAATTTTTAGCCAGAGAGATCATCTATTTCCTCTTAGACCTAAAGACGGCTCATCTTTAAAAAATACCCCATTTAAACCAGAAGTAAAATTTCTATCATTCTTTGACCTAGCTGCTAAACCCTTACTTATCTTCACATTTCGTTGCGCGTTCTTACTTGAATAGCGATCATTTTTCAACCAATCTCATCTATAGAGTTTGTTTTTAGCAATCGTTTTGATGGTCTTGATATTTAAAAAAACGATACCGACGTTCCAAGAACAGCCTCCACCGGATGACTTCAGACAAAATGAAGCAGTATTTCTTTCATTTTTCCTTGCAGGCACGGTGATGCTGTAGCAGCCGGGAGAAATACAATAATGCTTTTTATACTCAGTATCGTCATTCTTGTTTTTACACTGTGGGCGATTTTCTATTTTCAGCTGTCTCGCAACAGCGGTGCCATGACCCTGATCGCGGTCAGTATTGTCTCTGCCTTTATTAATCCCTGGTCCTTAATTTTAAGCATTCCGTTAATTGTGCTGAGCATAATTGTGATGGTGGATGCCTTGCGCATGAAAATCATCACCCAACCCGCGTATAAGGCTTTGTCACAAGCCATGCCAAGCATGAGCAGCACCGAACGTGAAGCACTGGATGCCGGCACCAGCTGGTGGGAAAAAGAGCTGTTTATGGGTGCGCCCAACTGGGATACCTTTGAGCAATATCCCTATCCTACGCTCAGTGCGGAGGAACAATCCTTTTTAGACAATGAAGTGGAACAGCTGTGCAACATGCTGGATGAATGGGAAATCCATCATAAGCACAAAGATTTATCTCCTGAAACCTGGCAGTTTATTAAAACCCATGGATTTTTGGGCCTGATTATTCCCAAGGAATACGGCGGCAAGGCTTTCAGTTCTTTTGCGCAAAGCCGGATTATGAGCAAAATTGCCTCACGCTCCCTAACCGCCGCGGTCAGCTGTATGGTGCCCAATTCCTTAGGCCCGGGTGAGTTGCTGCTGCACTACGGTACCGATGAGCAGAAAAAACGTTACTTGCCCGGTCTGGTCAAAGGCGAAGAAATTCCCTGCTTTGGGCTGACCAGCCCGGAAGCCGGCTCCGATGCCGGTGCCATCCCCGATACTGGCGTGGTCTGCTATGGCCAGTTTGAAGGCCGGCACGTACTGGGTCTGAAAATGAATTTCTCCAAACGATGGATTACATTGGCACCCATTGCCACCGTGATTGGTCTGGCTTTTAAACTGTATGATCCGGAAGGCTTACTCGGCGATAAGACTAAAACCGACTACGGCATTACCTGTGCGCTGCTGCCGGCCAATCACGCCGGAGTGAAAGTCGGGCCGCGCCATCATCCCGGTTCACCATTTATGAATGGCACGGTCGAAGGTCAGGATGTGTTTATTCCACTCGACTGGATTATCGGTGGTGTTGAAAATGCCGGTAAAGGCTGGCGCATGTTAATGGAATGTCTGGCCGTCGGTCGCGGGATTTCCTTACCGGCACTGTCAACCGCTGCCGGGGAAATGACCTATTTAAATGTCGGTGCTTTTGCGCGAATCCGCCAGCAATTCAAGTTGTCGGTGGGGAAATTTGAAGGCGTACAGGAAGTCACCAGTGATATTGCCAGTGAAACCTATATGCTGGAAGCCTTTCGCTATCTGGTGACCTGTGGACTGAATCAGGGCGGCAAACCTGCCGTGATGACCGCGATGGCCAAGTACTATGCCACAGAGTCTATGCGCCGTGTGGTTAATCATGGTATGGATGTGGTCGGTGGCCGCGCCATCCAGTTGGGTCCACGGAACTTTCTGGCGCTGACCTATCAGGCCATTCCAGTTTCCATTACCGTTGAAGGGGCCAATATTTTAAGCCGCTCGCTGATGATTTTTGGCCAGGGTTCGATGCGTTGCCATCCGTATTTGTATGAAGAATTACAACTGCTACAAGCCCCTGATAAAGATGCCGCGCTGACACAATTTAATGAACTGTTCTACCATCATCTCGGTTATACCTTTAACCGGACTGCGCGCGCATTTGCCTTTGGCTGGTTTGGCGGTTCATCCGATGCTCCGCAACAAGCCGATGAATTTAGCCGGCCTTATTACAAAACCATCAACCGTTTTAGTGCGGCCTTTGCCCTGACTGCCGATATGTGTCTGGGTTTATTGGCCGGTGATATTAAACGCAAGGAAATGCTGTCCGGACGCCTGGCCGATATTCATGCGCAGCTGTTTATTGCCACCGCCATCTTAAAATACTATGCACATGGGCAAAAAACCGCAGATGAGCAACTGCATGCGCAACTGGCTTTAGACAAAGCACTGTTTAATGCACAAGAAGCCTTCTTTGGACTGTTCAATAATTTCCCTATGCAGCTGGCGGCTGGCGTCGTGAAATTGATCTGCTTCCCGTGGGGCCGTGCCTTGCAGCCACCAAGCGATCAGCTGAAACGTGATGTGGCCATGAGCATGATGCAGGACAATGCTTTTCGCCAGCAGCTGAAACAGCATGTTTTCTATAACACGGACCCGGACGATGTCTTTGGCCGGATGGAAAGTACCTTCCAGAGCTTAACCGAGATTGAACCGCTGTGGGATCGCTTTAAAAAAGCTGAAGCCAAAGGCAGTTTTGATGGCCTCAGTTTTGAAGAACACATTGCCGATGCCCTAAATACCGGCGCGATTCAACCCGAAGAAGCTAGCCAGCTACTCAGTTATAACGCGCAGCGCTTTGACAGTATTTTGACCGATATTTTCGATATGCAGCTGGAACAGACCCTGCCGCTGGATAATCCGCATTTAATTGAACCTTTAGGTGTCGATACGGAAGCTCATCCTCCGGCAACTTCAGCAGAACCGAAAACCGGTGGCACCGCACAACTGGCCACAGATCATCATAAAGAGGATCCGGAACCGTTTATCCGTTTTTAGTTATATGCTGAATATTGAATAAAGTGGCTTTCGGGCCACTTTTTTATGGACTGGAAATGACACTTCTGACAGCCATTCTACGACCATCTTCCAATGGTATAGACTGCATAAGCCGTTAAGCTACATCGAAAACAATATTGAGGGAAACAAGATGTCACAACAAGATTATGACAATGGTTTAAAAGTACGTACAGAAGTCATGGGTGAAAGTTTCGTGAAACGTGCGCAGGACAATACTGTGCCGTTTACCCAGCCTTTGCAGGACTGGATTAATGAACATGCCTGGGGTTCTACCTGGCAACGTGAAGATGTATTGCCGCGCAAATATCGTTCACTGGTGACAATTGCCTTTTTAACTGCGCTCAAAAGCCCGACTGAATTAAAAGGTCATGTACGCGGGGCTTTAAATAATGGCGCGACAGTGGAAGAAATTCAGGAAGTGCTGCTACATAGCCTGCCCTATTGCGGCGCACCGGCTACGCAAGAGGCCTTCCGTGCGGCGTTAGAAGTCATTCAGGACTATCAGGCCAACTCGTAAATTTCGGACGAGTTTAAATCCAGTACACATTAAAACTGTAAAAGAATTCACTGACCTCAAAACGCACCTGATAACCAAGCTGGGTCAGTTCGGCGGAGAGATTACGGATTTCTTCCAAAGGCAAATGTTTGGGCAATACCGTAAATACTGCAGTGTTGCCCTGCTTGGCATTCTCTTCAATTAAACTGGCTAAACGCGCTTTATACAGGTTGATGTCCAGATTGGCATGCGCCGAAAGCACTTTTGCATCTTCTGCGGTTAGAAAGTTCACCATTTTTTTCTTCTCTTTTTTTGTTCCGTTGTATGGGTCTAACTTAAAAAATGCTACGGCTCCGCTCAACTCTATTTTTGTAAGTAATTTAAATTAAAGATGAATTGGTTTATATCGACTGCTGTTATCCATCCTCTGATAAATCAAAAACTCCCTTATCCTGGTTTTCTCTCTAAGGCATAACAGACGCAAACAAGGAATATTTAATCTTCATTTTATAATTAACGCATGATCAGGTTCTGAGAGGTAAAAGAGATTAAATAACTTAGGCTATTTTGATATATGGGTTCCGTTAAACTTCCATCGTTATTACCTAACTCTCTCCTGCTCAATTTTATATTTCAAAGCGGATATTTGATTGTTCTATCTATGAGTCATAAAAAACGGAGCCGATCTGCTCCGTTTTTCTCTTGAGTTTCAGAGGTTCAAGACCATTATTTTTTTGCCTTCCATGCACTTTGTACCTGGCTGGCAACTTTTGGATAATCCAGAATAAAACGCATATGCGACTCTACCCCGGTTTTTAAGGTTTTATCATCGACAATAAAGTATGGGTTATGGTTCGGTGCAGCTTTACTCATATCCTGATCAGCCGGTGTCGCACCCAGGAATACAAATAAAGATGGCATCATCCATCCAATCTGCAAAAGCAAACTGAGAGATACTCATGGCTAACCCCAAGCTAAGACAGGTTTTAGTGAGCTGCATGGAAACTCCATTTTTATAACCGTTTAAAATCTTATCTTCGGAGAATTTAGGGTTAAAATACAAGGCTATTGTTGTAATTTTATATAGTCATTTGCACTATACTTGATATTTTAAAAGTTGAAAATTACCACAATTTAGCGAGCAATTTTGCGCTATGACTCAAAACATTTCATTTCAGATTGGCTTTTTTCCGGCAGACCTTTTAGGCTTATAGCAAATATTTTCTGGATATGACCATGTCGGACGCCATCACTGTTCCTCCCGCCCTGATTAACCGTGCGCTTGCAGGCCAAGCCGATGCCCAGTTTGAGCTGGCTGAGTTGTATATGCAAAGCGAGCATGAAGATGACAACCTGCTGGCTGAAGAATGGGCCTTAAAAGCCGCTGAAAATGGTCATCTGGAAGCCATGTACTGGTTGGGCGAAGGTTATACCGTCTATGCCAAAGACGTGCAGGAAGATGATCCTGAAGATTCCAAAACTCACTTTGAGTTAGCCTATTACTGGTTGAAACAAGCAAGCAAACAGAAACATGCAGGCGCAATTCTGGAGCTGGCTGGCTATTATCGTCGTGGGAATGTGGTAGAAAAAGATATTCCGACCTCGGTAAATTTGGTTCAGCAAGCGGCTGAACTAGGCGATGCACAGGCCATGCGTGATTTGGCCTGTATTTATGAACATGGCCTGGGAGTCGAAATTAATGAAGCACAGGCAGATTACTGGGCCGAAAAAGCCAAAGCTGCCGAGTAACCCACTCAACCCGATCAAAAGCTCATCAGATGATGGGCTTTTTTATATTGATGCATGGAGATAGGCGCTGGATTAGCCGGAATTTTTAATTGTTTTGGAGATCAAAGAACACTACAGCGAGAAACCGGAACAGTTTAGCCAGATATTCAACAATTTCAGATTGGAACTCTGGGCAATTTCCAAGTACAATACTGCGCTAGTCGAGGGATGCTGCGACGTTTTACAGGTACGAAATGTAAAAGCGCTAGGCTCGACCATCGGTCAAACATCCGCTTTGATCAACAACGGCATCCGCGAACTGAATGATCAATTGTTTTTATTAAGGAGATCGTGATGAACGCGGTTAATGCTTCATTTACTGATTACAAAGTAGCAGACATCACTTTAGCAGACTTCGGTCGTAAAGAAATCAAACTTGCAGAAGCTGAAATGCCAGCCCTGATGGGTCTGCGTAAACGCTACTCTGCGGCTAAACCACTTGCTGGCGCTAAAATTTTGGGTTGTATCCACATGACAATCCAAACAGCAGTTCTGATCGAAACTTTGGTTGAACTTGGCGCTGAAGTACGCTGGACCTCTTGTAACATCTTCTCAACTCAAGACCACGCTGCTGCTGCCATTGCTGCGTCTGGTGTTCCTGTGTTCGCTTGGAAAGGTGAAACTGAAGAAGAATACGTGTGGTGCTTAGAGCAACAAATTAACGTGAATGGCACGCCTTGGGATGCCAACATGATTCTGGACGATGGCGGTGACTTAACTGCACTTGTTCACGAAAAATACCCAGAAGTTTTGGCGAAAATCCACGGTATTACTGAAGAAACCACCACAGGTGTACAACGTCTGCTTGAAATGTGGAAAGACGGTTCTCTGAAAGTACCTGCAATCAATGTAAACGATTCAGTAACCAAGTCTAAAAACGACAACAAATACGGTTGCCGTCACTCACTCAACGATGCCATCAAACGTGCAACCGATATGCTTTTATCTGGTCGTCGTGCGCTGGTCATTGGTTACGGTGACGTAGGTAAAGGTTCTGCGCAATCACTTCGTCAAGAAGGCATGATCGTACGTGTTTCTGAAATCGATCCTATCTGTGCAATGCAAGCCTGCATGGACGGTTATGAAGTGGTTTCTCCATACAAAAATGGTGTTCAAACCGGCAAGAAAGAAGACGTTAACGCTGACCTTCTTTTAAACACTGACCTGATCGTAACAACAACGGGTAACTACCACGTTTGTGACGCTGCCATGCTGGATACATTAAAAGCAGGTGCTGTTGTATGTAACATCGGTCACTTTGACACTGAAATCGACACCAACTACCTACGTGGTTACAAGTGGGTTGAAGTGAAACCTCAAGTTCACCAGGTGTATCGTTCAGAAAATGAAAATGATTACCTGATCCTGCTGTCTGAAGGTCGTTTAGTGAACCTGGGTAACGCAACAGGTCACCCATCACGCGTGATGGACGGTTCATTTGCCAACCAGGTTTTAGGTCAAATGCACTTGTTCGCTGAGAAATTTGCTGATCTTCCTGAAGATCAAAAACAAGCCGCGATTCGCGTTGAACTGCTTCCGAAGAAATTGGACGAAGAAGTTGCAGCTGCAATGGTTGCAGGTTTTGGCGGCGTTCTGACGCAATTGACGCAAGAACAAGCGGACTACTTAGGTGTAGCGGTTGAAGGTCCGTTTAAATCGGATGCTTATAAATATTAATTAGCCCTCACCCCATCCCTCTCCCATAGGGAGAGGGTGAACTCTCAAATCATTTACATTACGAGTTTTACTTGTGAAATTTAAGTAATTTGAGCCAAGACTCTGCGTTATTCAGTAATGAATACTCCTCTCCCTTTGGGAGAGGTCAGGGAGAGGGTGAATAAAAAGTATTTATAAAAAGGATTTCAACATGTCAAAACAGATTCCGATTTCATTCGAGTTCTTCCCAACCAAAACTGATGCCGGTGCAGAAAAACTCAAGACCGTACACCAAGAGCTTCAGCTTTTAAATCCAGAATTTTTCTCGGTGACCTATGGCGCTGGTGGTTCAACTCGTGAACGTACCTTATCGACCATTAACGACTTCAATGGCAAAGGCACACCGGTTGCGCCTCACCTGTCTTGTATTGGTGATGATAAAGCCCGTATTGCCGAATTGCTGGACCTGTACAAATCACAAGGTATTGACCGTATTGTGGCACTGCGTGGTGACTTGCCATCCGGTCAGGTTGGCTTGGGTGAATTGCCATATGCACAGGATCTAGTCCGCTTTATTCGTGAACATTCCGGTGATCATTTCCATATTGAAGTGGCTGCCTATCCGGAAATGCACCCACAAGCGGAAAGCTTTGATAAAGATATTCAGCATTTTGTTGAAAAAGTAAATGCCGGCGCCAATGCAGCCTTAACGCAATTCTTTTTCAATCCGGATGCCTACTTCTACTTTGTTGAGCGTATTCAGCAAGCCGGTGTCAATATTCCGGTGGCGCCAGGTATTATGCCAATTACCAATGCCAGCAACCTGATTCGCTTTGCCGATAGTACTGGTGCTGAAATTCCACGCTGGATTCGCAAGCAACTGGCGACATATGGTGATGACACGGCATCGATTAAAGCCTTCGGTCATGAAGTGGTGCTGAAATTCTGTGAACGCCTGATTGCAGGTGGTGCGCCAAGTCTGCACTTCTACACCATGAACAATACCGAGCCTACCCGTCAGCTTGTGACTGATCTTGGTTTAGCCTAATTTTCTTTTTGCGAGTTGTACTTTATGCCACGTTTTTATATTGAAGCTGAATTAACGGTTGAGACGCAGCTCACGCTGACCGAAACCGTGTTTCACCATTGGTGTAAAGTACTGCGCGCACAAGTGGGCGACACAGCCACCCTGTTCAATGGACAAGGTGGCGAATATGAAGTGACCCTTACCGACGTCCAGAAAAAAACAGCAACGGTGATGGTCAACAGCTTTAATCCGGGCAACCGTACACCTAAATTCAAGGCCCTGCTCGGTCAGGTCATGAGTAAGGGCGACCGGATGGATTATGCCATTCAAAAAGCGGTGGAACTCGGCGTTTCCGAGATTCAGCTCCTCACCTCTGAACGCTGCGAAATGCGTCTGAAATACGACCGTGACCAGAAAAAACTGGATCACTGGCAAGGTATCGCCATTGCTGCTTGTGAGCAATGTGGTCTGAATATTGTGCCTAAAATTCTCCCGCCGATGTCGCTGGAAAAATGGCTCGATACCGATCTGCCAGCCACCAAACTGGTATTAGCACCCAACAAAGATGAAGTGAATGTCTTACACAATGCCACGCCAGAACTTGCCCTGTTAATTGGGCCTGAAGGCGGCCTGAGCGAGGCTGAAATCAGTAGCGCAAATACGAAAGGTTTTGTGAACTGGTGTATAGGCGAGCGCGTGTTAAGAACTGAAACTGCGCCTGTGGTCGCACTTTCTATTTTAAATTTTAACTTCAGCGTGTAATTCGTCTTATTTTTAGCTGAATGCTGAGTCAGATGATTGCTTTTTTAAAGTTTACTGACTAATCTCAAAATATTATTTTACAATTTCACCTAATATCAGGTTATTCATAAAATAAAATGGATTTTTACATACTCTGTAATTTATAGGGTTTTGGGGATATATGTCAGACCATCAGGATGAGCTCATGGAGCAGTATTTGTATGCTGCCCAAATCACCAATACAATCCGGCTGATGCGCTTCTTTTTGCTGAGCATCCTCATTCTCTGTTTTTATATTTATTTTATTTTTCACTACTCTTTTAATTTTTCAACTTTCGCGTTTAATGCCTGGTTCCTGCTGAGTGAACTGGGGCTGGCCGGCTGCCTGTTCTTTAATGAAATGCGCTTTAAGCCCGGTCAATACAGTATTCAAATGGCACATCGCTGGATCAAGCTGGTATGCCTGCTGGTTGGTATTAGCCTTGGTATTGGCATTGCCCTGCTGTACTATTTCCTGCCGAAGTACAGTCTGGAGATGAGCACCTATCAGGCCATTATTCTGGCGGCTTTGCTGGTGATTATTAGCCAGACCTTTGCCCTCACCTTTTTAACCCAGCGCCTGAGCTATTTTTCGCTGGTATTTATTCCGGCCATTGTGCCGTATTTAATTTCCCCACTGTTCTTTAACAGCAACACCGAACCGCTGTTTTATCTGGCCACCAACTTTGCCTTAATCTGTCTGCTGATTTGTGCCAATACCTCCATGCACATGCATCGCCGGCTATCTAGCGTCTATTTCAAGAATAATCAGCTGAAAAAACAGGCCGAACAGCAAGTGGCCTGGACCGACCAGCTATGCCAGCAACTGCAAACGGAAATGAACCGCTCCAAAGACATTGAGCAGCAGCTGCAGTTTAATAACCAGATGCTGGAACAGAAAGTGAAAGAGCGGACCTTTGATCTGGAGCAAATCCATAAAGCCTTACAAGATCAACAGGCCAATCTGGTACTGGCGCATGAAGTGGCCGGGCTAAAACCATGGGACTGGGACATCAAGCATCGCCTGATTACCCTGACCAATGAACACCAGCAGCTGAAAATGTCCGGCTCTAAAGCCCATCATCACAAACTGCAGCAACTGATTCACCCGGATGATCTGGCGCATTTTCGTAACACCATGAAGCAGCATCTGCGTGGCCAGACCGACCGCTATGAAGTGACCTACCGAGTACAGCAAAGCAATGGCAAATGGGTCTGGGTACATGATGTTGGCCGTGTGATTGAGCGTGACCCCGAAACCCGGCGTCCATTACGCATGGTCGGTATCCGCCGTGACATCCATCAGGAAAAAACTGATCAGGAACGCCTGAAACTGACCGCCAGCGTACTACAGCAGGCAGCAGAAGGGATTTTTATTCTGAATGAGGACCTGCGTTATATTGAGGTCAATCCGTGCTTTGAACAGCTGACCGGCTTTAGTCGCGAGCAGATTATTGGCAAACATCTGTTTGATATTGCCAGCAATTACAAATCACGGCAGCGCAGTATGCACAATGCCATTGTCAAGCAACTGCTCAAAGAAGGCGAATATGATGGCGAAATGGATGAAAAATACCTGTCGGGCAAAGAGCTGACCATCCGCCTGCACATGAATACCGTCAGCAATGAGCAGAACCGCTCTACCCATTATGTCGGGATTGTCTCGGATTTAACCGAGCGCCGCCGGCAGGAACAGCGCCTGTCCTATCTGGAAAATTATGACACGCTGACCGATCTGCCTAACCGGTTTTATTATAACTATCAGCTGCATCAGTATCTGGTGTCCCATCAGGATTCGATTAAACAACTGGCGGTGATTCGTCTGAACATCGACCGGTTCCGGGTGCTGAATGAATATTTAAGCCATAATGGCGGCGATGAACTGCTAAGACAGGTGGCACAGCGTTTACGCCTCATTAATGCCGAAGCGCTGTTGGTGGCGCATTTAAATGGCGATGACTTTGCCATTATTTATGAGCTGTCACATATTCGCCCATCGGTGCAGCAGCATTGCGAACGTATTACCAAAGCCTTCTCGGCGCCGTTTAATATCCAGGGTCAGGACCATATTATTACCCTGTCGATGGGCGTGTCTTTATATCCTGAACATGGCCGGCAGCTGGATTATTTAAACAACTGTGCCGAACAGGCGCTGTCGGAAGCCAAGCGTCTGGGTGGCAATACCACCAAATACTATTCGCTGGAAACCACCAAGCTGTTAGAGCAGGACGTGCACATTGAGCGCGATTTACGTCAGGCCATTAAAAATGATGAACTGATCGTCTATTACCAGCCAAAAATCAATTTCCATGATCAGCAGGTCTCCGGTTTTGAAGCCTTGGTACGCTGGAACCATCCGGAAAAAGGCCTGATTCCACCCGGCTTATTTATTCCAATTGCCGAGCAAACCAGCCTGATTTCAGAGATTGGCCATATCGTAATTCAGCAAACCGCCAAGCAGATTCGGGACTGGCAGGCACTGGGCTTTGATAACATCCGGGTTTCGGTCAATATTGTGGCGCAGCAGCTACAACGCGGACATTTGCTGGAAGATATTGATGAGGCGCTCAATACCTATCATATTTCCGGTGAAAGCCTGGAACTGGAAATTACTGAATCGTCGTTGCTGGAAAATACCGACGAGGTCAAATATATTCTGGAAGAAATCAAGAAGCGCCATATTCATATTTCGCTGGATGATTTTGGTACCGGTTATTCTTCCCTCTCTTACTTAACCGATTTTCCTATAGATGTTTTAAAGATCGACCGCAGCTTTGTGTCCAAGATTGGCCACAGCAAGCAGGAAGCCATTGTCAGTGCCATGATTGCCATGGGCAAAGCCATGGGCATGACCATTGTCGCTGAAGGTATTGAAACTGAACATCAACTTCAGTACCTCAGAAAGCTCGATTGCGACATCGCCCAGGGCTTTTTATTCTCCAAACCGCTGCCGCAACAGGATGCGACCCGCTTCCTGAGTGAAAAAATGCAGACACCTCTTATTGTTAGTGAATCTTAATCTATAGCTTAAACTTCTAAGTTTGTTCTAAAAATGCGCAGCTTTGACTGTGCTTAGTGCGTAAGTAATGGTATATTCGAGCAGATTTAGCACAAACCGCCAGCATCGCTGGACACAGTAACATACGAGATTCAGATGGACGATCAATCATTAAAACAGCAGGCTTTGTATTATCACGAATTTCCTACTCCAGGTAAAATCAGCGTTACCCCAAGTAAGCAGCTGGTCAACCAACGTGACTTAGCGCTTGCATACTCACCTGGTGTCGCGGCACCATGTTTAGAGATTGAACGAGATCCTTCTACTGCAGCACTGTATACAGCACGTGGCAACCTGGTTGCCGTGGTGAGTAACGGTACCGCTGTACTAGGTTTAGGGAACATCGGTCCTTTAGCGTCTAAACCGGTTATGGAAGGTAAAGGCGTTCTGTTCAAGAAATTCGCCGGCGTCGATGTATTTGACATCGAAATCGCTGAAAATGATCCAGACAAAATCGTTGATATCGTTGCTGCACTCGAACCAACCTTTGGCGGGATTAACCTTGAAGACATCAAGGCACCAGAATGCTTCTACATTGAGCAAAAACTGCGTGAACGCATGAACATTCCGGTGTTCCATGATGACCAGCATGGTACGTCAATTATCGTCGGTTCTGCGCTGCTGAATGCGCTACAACTGAACGGCAAAAACATTGCCGAAATCAAGATTGTGGCTTCAGGTGCCGGTGCTGCTGCCCTGTCGTGCCTGGACCTGCTTTGTGCCCTGGGTGCGAAAAAAGAAAATATTATTGTGGCGGACTCACGCGGTCTATTGACCACCAAACGTGAAGGTCTGGACGAGTCGAAAAAACGCTACGTACAGGATATTGAAGCAACCCAACTGGCCGATGTAATTGCCGGTGCCGATATGTTCCTCGGTCTCTCTGCTGCCGGTATTCTGACCAAAGAAATGGTCAAGCAGATGGCGGCTAATCCAATCATCTTCGCTCTGGCTAACCCGGATCCGGAAATTCTGCCTGAACATGCCCACGAAGTACGTGATGATGTGATTATGGCAACTGGACGTTCTGACTATCCGAACCAGGTGAATAACGCGCTGTGCTTCCCGTACATCTTCCGTGGTGCGCTAGATGTCGGTGCAACCACCATTAACGAAGAAATGAAAATTGCCTGCGTACACGCGATTGCACGTATGGCGCACATAGAAGCAGATGCGGCATCCTATGGTGAGAAATCTGCTTCATTTGGTCGTGACTATTTAATTCCACGTCCGCTTGATCAGCGTCTGATTCTTGAAATTGCTCCAGCGGTTGCCAAAGCAGCGATGGATTCAGGCGTGGCAACACGTCCAATTCAGGACTTCTCGGCTTATCATCAACGTCTGTCAGAGTTTGTATATAACTCTGCGTTTATGATGAAACCAATTTTTGCGCAGGCGAAAACCGATCCGAAACGCATTGCCTATGCAGAAGGCGAAGACTTACGCGTTTTACGTGCAGTACAAATTGCAGTGGACGAAGGTCTGGCACAACCGATTCTGGTGGGTCGTACCGCGGTTATTGAAGCGAATATCAAGAAACTGGGCTTACGTCTGGAACATGGTGTGAATATCACTATTGTTGATCAGGAGAAAAACCCGGATTACGAAAAATTCGCTGATGATTACTACAGCATCATGCAGCGTAAAGGTGTAACGCCTGAATATGCGCAGCGTGAAGCACGTCGCCGTTCGACTCTAATTGCCGCAATGCTGGTGAAACACGGTCTGGCTGACGGTATGTTATGTGGTACTTATTCAAGCTACGACATTCACTTAGACTTCGTCAGCAATATTATTGGTCTGAAAGAAGGTCACAATACTTTCTTCACTCTGAATGCGCTGATGCTGGAAGATCGTAACCTGTTTATTGCCGACACTTACATCAACCGTAATCCGACAGCTGAACAGCTGGCTGAAATGACCATTCTGGCCGCTGAAGAAGTACGCCGTTTTGGTGTAACACCACGTATTGCCCTGCTGTCGCATTCAAGCTTTGGTTCAGACCAGAACGATGCCAGCGCGCAAAAAATGCGTAAAGTGTTTGATATTCTGTCTGAGATTGCACCAGAACTTGAAGTGGAAGGTGAAATGCATGGTGATGCGGCACTGGACGAAAATATTCGCCATTTCGCATTCCCGAACTCACGCTTCAAAGGTTCAGCTAACCTGCTGATTATGCCGAACCTGGATGCAGCCAATATTTCGTTTAACCTGTTGAAATCGACTTCAGGCAGCAACGTGACCATTGGTCCAATTTTGCTGGGCGCAGCGAAACCGGTACATATTTTAACGCCAACAGCGACCACCCGTCGTGTGGTGAATATGACTGCGTTAACCGTGGCAGAAATTCAGCAAGCGGAACAAGACGCGCTATAAAAACTGAATGCCGAGTGAAAAGCTCGGCATTCTGACTTGAGAAAACCTCTATTCTGTTGCATGATGACCTCAAGAATAGAGGTTTTTTCATGCAAGTTTATTTAGTAGGCGGTGCGGTGCGAGATCATTTGCTGGGGCACCCCTATCACGAAAAAGATTATGTGGTTGTCGGGGCAACACCCGAACAGCTTCTGGCCCAAGGCTATCAGCCCGTGGGCAAAGACTTCCCTGTGTTTTTACATCCTGAATCAAAAGAAGAATATGCACTGGCCCGTACCGAACGTAAAGCCGGTCAGGGCTATCATGGTTTCGAGTTTTATACTGCACCCAATGTCACGCTGGAAGAAGATTTAATCCGTCGTGACCTGACCATTAATGCCATGGCCATGGATGAAAACGGCCAGGTCTATGATCCTTATGGTGGACAGCAGGATCTGGCGCAAAAAGTGCTGCGTCATGTTTCCGACGCCTTTGTTGAAGACCCATTACGTGTACTCAGAATTGCCCGTTTTGCTGCGCGTTATAAAGCGCTGGGCTTTCGTGTGGCCGATGACACCCTGACCCTGATGCGCACGCTGGCAGCATCTGGCGAGCTGGATACCTTAACCCCCGAACGGGTCTGGAAAGAAACTGCACGCGCCTTGCAGGAAGATCATGCCGATGAATACTTTGAAGTGCTGCGTCGCTGCGGTGCCTTAAAAGCCTTGTTCCCGGAAATTGATGCCCTGTTTGGGATTCCACAGCGCCCGGAATATCATCCGGAAATTGACTGCGGCGTGCATACCTTAATGTCCCTGCAACAGGCCTGCCGCCAGAATTACAGTCTGGATGTGCGTTTTGCCGTGCTGGTGCACGACTTGGGCAAGGCCCTGACCCCAGCCGATGAATTACCGCGTCATATCATGCATGAAGAACGTGGTATTCAGCCGGTTACTGACCTGTGTGACCGCCTGAAAGTGCCAACCTATACCAAACAGCTGGCACTGGCGGTGTGCAAGGAACATTTAAAATGCCATCAGGCCCTGACCTTGAAACCGGGCACCTTATGGCGTCTGCTACAGCGTCTGGATGTGTTGCGTCGCCCGGAACGGGTAGAAGCCTTTGTTCAGGCCTGTGAATGTGATTCGCGTGGCCGTTTAGGTATGGAAGATCGGGACTATCCGCAGGCCGATTATGTGCTCAAAGCCATGCAGGTGGTGCGCGGCATTAAAGCGCAGGATTTACCGCCTGAGATTAAAGGCCCCGATATTGGTGAAATGCTGATTCAGCGCCGCATTAAAGCGATTGAAGTGCTGAAAGCAGAATATACCGCCGCAAGCTAAAATTGAGTCATAAAATTTAAAATACCCGTGTCGTGCACGGGTATTTTTGTTGATCAGGGATGAATCATCCCCCTGTGCTGATCTGGATGAAGCCGCCTTAAGACCGTTCGGCCGGAAAGCTAATCACCTGTTCCAGACGCATCTGCTGGGTGGCAACCATCAATAAACGGTCAATACCCAGCGCAATACCTGAACATGGCGGCATCTGAGGCAAGGCACTGAGCAGATATTCATCAAGTGGCATCACATGCAAGCCCAGTTTTTCCCGCTCCTGATTATCAGCTTCAAAACGGCCACGGAGCACCTCGGCATCAGCCAGTTCATCATAGGCATTGGCCAGTTCCAGCCCTTCAATGTACAGCTCAAAACGGGCGGCAACCAGTTCGCCATCTTCATCGACACGGGTTTTGGCCAGTGAGGCCAGTTCCGGCGGGAAATCGGTCAGGAATACCGGCGTGTCAAAACCCAGACTAGGCTCAACCATATGCGAGAACAACAGGTCGATATAGCCCAGACGATCATCACCTAAATCGAGGCTTAGCCCGACACGCTGGCAGCAGGCTTTCAGTTCAAATAATGTCGCTTGCAGCGGATTCAGATCCAGCCGGTCCATAAAAGCATGTTTATAACTCAGTACTGTCGGACGCACTTCACCAAAACGCTGTGCCAAAGTCAGATTGAGTAAATCAGTGACTTCGAACATCAGCTCTTTCAGGCTAAAACCCGGGCGATACCATTCCAGCATGGTAAATTCGCTGTTGTGTTTACGGCCGTGCTCATCATCACGAAACACCTTGCAGATCTGGTAAATCGGGCCGCTACCACTGGCCAGCAGGCGTTTCATGGCAAATTCAGGCGAAGTTTGCAGATAATGCGTCTGCTGCTGGCCCAATACATGACGCTTGGCCTGTACCGAGCTTAAATGTACATCGGTGACACCGGCCTGCGACAAAATAGGCGTTTCCACTTCCAGCACTTCGCGCTCAGCAAAAAACTGGCGAATCTGGGCGTACATCTTGGCGCGGGCGCGCATAGCCTCAAGACTACAGGTCGGCTGATAGTTCAGGCTCATGCGGCTGGCCCTCCATGCGCAGCCCATTCACGGCGCAGCGGATAAGTCTTGCGTAAATGGTCAAAGGCCTGCTGATCGACCTTGCCGTCTTTTAAGCAGGCACGTAATTTGGCGTCATCGGCGGCAATATCATACATCTGTGGCAGATGCTGTTGCAGTGCGGCTTTTAACGGCTGACCACTAAAATAATCGCTGCACGGCGGCAACTGGCTTTCAAAGCATTTGTGCGCCACTTGCCCAAAGACTTCACAAAAAGCGGCATAAATCATTTGTGTGCCGCGGGCTTTGCCTTCCAGACTGTAACCGGCAATATGCGGCGTTACCAACGTGACCAGATGTAATAATTCGGCAGAAATTTCCGGTTCATGCTCAAATACATCCAGCACCACCGCACGCTCGGTCTGCTGGATATCGGTCATTAATGCCTGCTCTGCCACCACCGGACCACGCGCTGAGTTAATTAAAATTGCATCCGGCTTCATCTGGGCCAGGGTTTCGGCATTGAACAGATGATAGGTCGGATACGGACCGGTTTTGGTCAGCGGCACATGAATCGAAATGGCATCGGCCTGAGCCAATACGTCTGCCAATGCCAGTTGCTGCACACTTTCACGTTGCACCAAAGGATCATAAGCCACCACTTTCCAGCCCAGCAGTTCCGCCATTACCGCCAGACGCGAACCGACATTGCCCAGTCCGATAATGCCCAGACAGAACTGCTGGCCTGCTTCCAGTAAGGCTGGACGCACATGCAGTAAGGCGGTAATCACATATTCGGCAACCGCCTGTGCATTACAGCCGGCGGCATTGGACCAGCGAATCTGCTGCTGTTCCAGCGCGGCAATATCCAGATGATCGGTACCAATGGTGGCACTGCCCACAAAACGCAGCTTGCTGTGCTGGATCAGTTCGGCATTGACCTTGGTTACCGAGCGCACCAGTAAGGCTTCGGTATCGTGCAGGTCCTGCGCAGTTAAGGTCCGGCCCGGACGATGGGAGATTTCACCAAACTCGGCAAAAAAATAATCGGTAAAGGCCAGATTTTCATCGGCAATAATTTTCATAAGGCAATCCAATGCTTTGATCTGTCCATGATAACGCCTGAAGGCCCTGCGGATGAAGCGCTATTGCAGTAAATACACTGAATATTAACCGCAGCAAAGCCGGCCCATCAGGCTTCACCCAAATACAACTTGCCGAAGCCGAATAAAACAATATATGTTTTTATAATATGTTATAGTCAAGGCCAGTCTTAATCTTCTCCCCCGTTTATTTTTAACCAATGAAGGGCCTGCATATGACACCTCGCTTTAGCAATCCATGGGATGAACGCTACCACAGCACCGATCATTTATATGGCGAAGCGGCCAACGTTTTTATTCAGCAGATGGCCCAGCAGTTAGCGATTTCTGGCGCTACGCTGGGCATTGCTGAAGGTGAAGGCCGTAACCTGATTTATCTGGCCGAGCGCGCCCGTGAACAGCAACTGCCGTTTGCCGGACTACTCTGGGATTATTCGACTGTTGCGCTTGAAAAAGCCCAAAAACATGCCCAGGCCAAACAGCTGACCTTGGACACCGCCGCGGTGGATTTAAGTCAGGTAGAATGGCCGGAAAACCAGTTTCAGCATGCGATTTGCGTGTTTGGTCATGTCAATCAGCCGACCCAGCAGAAATTACTGCACGGCGTGCGTCATAGCCTGAAATCCGGTGGCTGGTTCATTGGCGAGGTCTATTCCAAAGCACAACTGGCCTATGCCACCGGTGGCCCGGGCAATCCTGACATGCTGTATGATCCACGTGATTTTCTAGGGATCTTCCAGCAAGATCATCTGCTGCATTTCTTTGTCGGTGAAGTGGAACGTCATGAAGGACAGCTGCATCAGGGGAAGTCGCATGTGATTCAGTTTGCCATTCAAATCCGTAAATAAAGCATAAAAAAGGAGGATGAATCTGCATTGATTCATCCTCCTGCAATTCGATTCCTGCTGCTTACTGGCTTATCCGCCTTTTTCAATCTGGTCCAGAATGGCACATTCCGCGCTGTGATTGCCCTGACAATGCTGCGCAGATTGCTGCAACAAATTGACCATGTCCTGTAAACGCTGGATTTTCTGGTTCAGCTCATCAATATGTTTTAAGGTCAGCGCTTTCACTTCTGCACTCTGGCGGCCGCTATTTTTCCACAATGAAATCAGTTCTTTCATTTGCTCGGTAGAAAAGCCCAGCTCGCGGGCATGACGAATAAAATTCAGGGTTTTTAAATCCTGCTCGGAATAGACCCGATAACCGGCAGCACTGCGCTGGGCAGCCGTGAGCAGGCCGATACTTTCATAATAACGGATCATTTTGGCAGAGATGCCCGACTGCTTTGCGGCTTGACCAATATTCACATGCTTCTCGCTCAATACGGCGGTTTAAGACCTGCCTCCGATCTTAAACCGAAAATGTCCTGACGCCAACGGCTATTGCAGCGGCGCGGCAAAGCGCTTCAGGCGTAAAGCATTGCCCAGCACAAACACGGATGACAGTGCCATTGCGCCTGCAGCAAACATCGGCGACAGTAAAATGCCCCACAGCGGATACAGCACGCCGGCGGCAATCGGAATTAAGGCCACGTTATAAACAAAGGCCCAAAACAGGTTCTGGCGGATATTGCGGATAGTGGCCTGACTTAAAGCAATCGCATTGGGAATGCCTTTTAAACTGCCGGACATCAGCACCACATCGGCGGCTTCAATGGCTACATCGGTACCGGTGCCAATGGCCAGCCCGACATCGGCCTGTGCCAGCGCCGGGGCATCATTAATCCCATCGCCGACAAAGGCCAGACGGCCATATTGCTGCTGCAATTCACGTACACTATCGACTTTGCCTTCCGGCAGAACTTCGGCAACCACAGTATCAATTTTTAGCTGCCGGGCAATCGCTTCGGCGGTATGCCGGTTATCGCCGGTGATCATTGCCACTTTTACGCCCAACTGATGCAAGGCTTCAATCGCGGCAAAGGTGCTGTCTTTGATTGGATCGGCCACGGCAATGATGGCCGCCAGTTGATCCTCTACCGCCACATACAGTGGTGTTTTTCCCTCCTGCCCCAAACGTACCGCAACCTGATCAAAGGCTGTGGTACTTAAACCCAGCTGATGCATATAACGGTCGGCCCCGATATGCAGCCATTGACCATTGACCTGCCCTTTCACGCCGGACCCGACAATCGAATCAAAATCGCTCACAGCTGGTAAAGATAAGCCTTGTTGCTGGGCAGCTTCGACAATAGCAAAGGCAATCGGATGCTCCGACTTGGCTTCTACCGCCGCCACCCAGCTTAATAATTGTGTCTGCTCAAAACCGGCCTGTACATGAAAATCGGTCAGTTGCGGCTTGCCTTCGGTTAAGGTGCCGGTTTTATCCACCGCCACCACCTGCGCTTCCTGTAACAGCTGCAAGGCTTCGCCTTTACGGAACAGAATGCCCATTTCTGCCCCACGTCCAGTGCCGACCATAATCGAGGTTGGAGTGGCCAGCCCCATAGCACATGGACAGGCAATAATCAGCACCGCTACAGCATTGACCAGACCAAAGGTCAGCGCCGGTTCAGGACCAAAAATCAGCCAGACCAGAAAGGTCAGCACAGCCATTAGCATTACGGCTGGCACAAACCACATGGTGACTTTATCGACCAGCGCCTGAATGGGCAGTTTGGAGCCTTGCGCCTGCTCGACCATGCGGATAATTTGCGCCAGCACCGAATCTGCCCCCACCGCAGTTGCGCGGATGCTCAGGCTGCCATTCTGGTTGATGGTGCCGCCCACCACGGCGCTGCCTGCCATTTTTTCTACTGGCAGCGGCTCTCCGCTAATCATCGATTCATCGACATAACTGCGGCCGTCCAGCACTTCCCCATCCACCGGAATCCGCTCTCCTGGGCGGATATCGACCTGCATACCCGAGCTGACTTCAGCCAGCGGTACTTCCACACTTTGGCCATTACGTACAATGCGGGCGGTTTTTGGCTGCATGCCGATCAGGTGCTGAATTGCCTGCGAGGTGCGGCCTTTGGCTTTGGCTTCAAAATAGCGTCCCAGCAAAATCAGGCTGACAATCACCGCGGCAGCTTCAAAATAGACATTGACCGTGCCTTCCGGTAACAGCTGTGGCATAAAAGTCGCCACCACCGAAAAGCTGTATGCGGCCAGGGTTCCGACTGCCACCAGCGAGTTCATATCCGGCGCGAAACGCAGCAAGGCCGGAATGCCTTTTTGATAAAAACGCCGGCCCGGAAATAGCAATACCAGCGTGGTCAACACGAACTGCAACAGCCAGCTCGGCATCTGCCCGATCTGATGCATGACCCACATATGAAAAGCCGGAATTAAATGCGAGCCCATTTCCAGCACAAATACCGGAATGGCCAGCACCAGGGAAATTATCAGATCACGTTTTAATTGCTGCTGCTCGCTGGCTTTCTGATCGGCCTGTTCAGTGGTGGTCGTGGTCTGCAGCTGGGCATCATAACCAGCCTTACGGATGGCCTGAATCAGTTTATCGGCACTGACCGTAGTATCGGCTTCGACCCAAGCCTGTTCAGTGGCCAGATTGACATTGGCTTGCTGCACACCCGGCACTTTTTTCAGGGCTTTTTCTACCCGCGCCACGCAGGAGGCACAGGTCATACCGTCAATTGACAATTCGATGGGTGCCGCGACGACCACATCATAACCGGCGCGCTCAACCGCTTTGACCAAAGCAGCCCGGTCAAGTGGCGCGGACGATTCAACCACGGCCTGTTCGGTGGCCAGATTGACATTGGCCTGCTCGACCCCATCCACTTTTTTTAAGGCTTTTTCCACCCGGCCTACGCATGAAGCACAGGTCATGCCCTGAATAGACAATGTTTCACGAAAAACAGCAGATGAATTTGAGATGCTCATGCCCTACCTCGGCCAATACCCGGATTTCCCTACAGCATACAGATTGACATCATGGGAAGGTCAAGTCTCTGCGCATAAAAATTTGGCTTGACCTTCCCATCATGACAAGCTTTAAACTGGAAACATCTTCACATGACTCATGGAGCATCTTAATGAAACTGCATATTGCCAATATGACTTGCGGCGGCTGCGCCCGCGGTGTGACAGCCACCATTCAGGATGTGGACCCGAATGCCAAAGTTGACATTGATCTGGACAGTAAAATCGTGACCGTTGACAGCAGTGCCAGCGTAGATCAGCTGGTGGCGGCGCTGAATGAAGATGGCTTCCCGCCAGAAGTGCAATAATTTCCAGGCACCCTCAAAACCGCTACTGTCCAATACACTGCTAGCGTCAAATAAAATCGCCTCCGTGATGCGGGCATCAGGGAGGCGGCAAAAGACGAATGACCTATAACGGACAACGGGACATGCAATAGGTCATTCGAAACCGGACAAAAAACAAAACACGCTTAAACTTAAATATGCTTAAACAGCGCCGAACGGGCCGAACCGGATGCCCCATCGGCCGCACTCAGGAAGCGTTCGGTGTGGATGTCACGTTCAAACAGGCGGCTTTGCATTAAGGTTGAAATCGCGGCATCAATCATCACCGGTGGACCGCATAAATAGGCTTTGTGACCACTGCATTTGTGTTCAAAATAATCCGCCACTGCTTCATGTACATAGCCGTTAAAGCCAGTCCATTGATCTTCCGCCTGCGCGGCATTCAGCGCCGGAATATAACGGAAGTTCGGATAGTCCTTGACCAGCTGCTCAAACAGTTCGCGGTTATACAGTTCGCTTAAATCTCGCGCGCCCTGGAACAGGTAAATAATCCGGCTGTCACCCTGTTCCAGTAAGTCCAGAATCATGGATTGTGGGCTGGATAAACCCGAACCGCCAGCAATAAAGATCACATCCTGATCATCAGATTTACGCACAAAGAACTGTCCATACGGCCCGGACAATTGCAGTTCTTCACCCACACTCAGTTGTTCGTGCACATAACTGGTGGCTGCGCCGCCTTCAACTTTACGAATATGCAACTCGATAATACCGGCTTCACTTGGCGCATTGGCAATCGAGAAAGCGCGCGTGCCGTCAACACCCGGAAACTGGATATTGATGTATTGCCCGGCCTGAAACTGCATTGGACGGTCAATCTGTAAACGCAGCCCTTTAATGGTCGGTGACAGGTCTTTTATTTCCAGCACCGTGGCCAGATAATCTTCCACCAGATAGCCCATGAAATCTTCATCTTCATCGACATCGGCTTCAATAATCATGTCAGATTCTGGTTTGCAGCAGCAGGCCAGCACCTTGTTTTCTTCACGTTCGATATCCATTAAGGCAAACGGCGATGCCTCTCCAACATCATAAAAACCGTCCGTGACCTGGACTTTGCAGGTGCCGCAGGTGCCATGCCCGCAGGCAAAGGGTAACCACACGCCTTGACGTAAAGCGGCATCGAGAATGGTCTGGTCTTCTTCCACGTCAATGGTGGTGCCAATCGGTTCAATGGTAACTTGATAACTCATGCGCATTCTCCTTAAACGTGGGCACCCTGATAGCCTTTTAGTTCCGGGCTAACAAAACGCAGCAGGGATTTGTGGTCAAAGCCCAGCTCGGCCAGAGTTTTGGAAAAATCGGTCTGTAAAGGTTCATGGTTTAATACAAACTGCACCGTTGACCAGTCCAGCTGCTCAAAGTCGGGATGCTGATGAAAACCGGCCTGAATCTGCTGATCGATCAGATCCTGCAAGGTCTGCTGCGGTGACACCACAAAGGCATGGGCCGCACAATATAAGGTGTGATGATCCCAGCCAATATACAACAGCATGTTGTCGCCATAATGATGCTGGGCATCGCGCGGTTCGAATTGATAATGGTCTTGAATTGCACGTACAGTCATGAGAAATCTCCTAATTCCTTGAGCGGGTCATTGGCAGCAATGACCCGATTCCATTTTTTATGCGGCGTCGCCTTTCCATTTTTTCCAGCGCTGCTGATCTGGCGAGCCTTCAATGTCCAGGTTGTCTGCACCGACATTGAAGTGATAATAATCACGCAGGATGCTCTCCAGATCTGGCCCGCCACAGTTGCCCTGTAAAATCTGGTTCACTGGCAGCCAGGCCTGAATATATTTTTCCGGTTCACGTTCAAAGATGTCGTGGCAGCCATCGGAACAGGTGTGATAACGCTCGCCCTGATAGATGCTGTCGCGATAGCTGAACATGGTCGGGTCGCCGCCCATTTCAGTAAAGGTCATTGGAATCTGGCAGACCTGACACAATTGCGGTAAACCGGCGCTATAGAAGCGTTTGCCTTCGGCTTCCATCTTGCGGGCCAGTTCCCAGCGTGGACGATAATATTTGTCAAAGGTGTCCGGATATTTGGCCGACAGCCAGTCCATTTCTTCATCGGTTGGAATCCAGGTGTGGAAACCGGCAGCATGGCCAAAGTTATAGAAAATCCACCAGGCCTGATGCGACACATGCTCTTTTTCTTTCTCGATCACTTCCGAATATTTCGGCATACGGATGCCATAACGGCCCAGGTCTTTAAACAGTGCCCCGCCGGCTTCTTCAAAGTAGGTTTCCCAAGCTTCTTTCCAGGACATGACTTTATTTGGCAGCATGTAGTCCATCATCATGCCAACAATTGATAATAAGCGTGTGCCGCGCCAGAACCATTTATCAATCCATTCCTGCACAATTGGCACGTTATCTTCATGCTGTTCCAGCAGGAATTTGACAATTTCCAGGCCCAAGGTCATGTGACGTGCTTCATCGGACTGGGCACTAAAACCAAAAGTCACGGTGGCCATATCACCGTTATAGGCCGCACCAGACATAAATGGCACAAACAGCAGGTTGGTCAGCACATATTCAAAGGCAAAGCTGATCGCCAACAGGAATTCAAATGGCCCGGCTGAACGCGCATCTTCAAAGAATGATTTAGGCACAGATAAATACCAGACCCGATCATGCATATGCGCCCAGTCCTGAAAGCCATCAAAGAACTTGTTGTAATGGCTCATGGCATGAATCTGGGTCTGTACATGACGCAGCTCATCAATCGACTGCATTTGCGAAGCAATCCGCGCACCAATGCCACTGAACTGACGGCCGACATGGGCATAACCCTGATAGGCCTGATATTCTAGCGGGGTAACCGCGGTTAAAAACAGCTTGATCGCATTTAAATAACGTTCATTGGAGACATTCATCTGACCGTTGTTCTGCGCGAATGCATCAAAAATGGCGTAGAGTTTTTTCTCTTTTTCGGCCTGATATTTCCAGTAGGCATCCATGGTTAAACGGAACGGATCTTCCCATTTTGACCAGTCGGTAATTTTAATGCCTTCAAATTCTTCATACGGAAATGCGGCTTTACGGTCGGCATAGGAAAAATCCCAGTCCAGATCACGGGTCAGCATCCGGTAACGGTCTTTGGCATTCAGTTTTTTCTGTGCAGTTTTGGCTTGTGTATTCATTTTGATCATCCTGTTCAATTTTTCCAGTGCAGGCACTCAGGCCTTGGCATGTTGTCTGTTTAATTCCATTTCAGCTGGAAGCTGTCATCATCTTCCTCGACATTGCCGCCCAGAGTAATCATGTTGAGCTGTAATTCCTGGATGTCCCAATCCTGACCCAGTTTTTCCGACACGGTTTCAGCCCGTACAATCAGACCGGTTTCGCTTTCAATGCGGATCATGGCCGGTAAATACTGGATGCTGGCATCCGGGTTATCCTGTTCAATCGCTTCGACGATATAGCGTGAAGTGTCGTTATCTTGCAGGGCTAAATAAACTTTTGAGCTCATGAGGCATCTCCTTATGCGGCTGAGGCGTGTTGAATCTGTAAACCGGCTTTCTTGCAACGTTCCTGAATCAGGTTCATGGCGGATTCCACCGATGCACTACCCAGTGCGAGCGTGGCCCAGCTAGAAAAGGCCTGTTCCACTTGGGGCAGCAGTTCTTCAATCCAGCCCTGAATCAGCTGCTGGTTATGCTCCGATTCTGCGACTGCAGTTTTCAACACACTGTCAGACCATTTACGTAAATCGTTCAGGCAGTCCTGCATAAACTCGGTCAGCATGGCAATATCGCGTGCGCCCTGCTCGACCAGCCATTGATCCAGCTCGCCATACACCAGCTGCTGCAACATGCTGTCGATCATCAGGTTTTGTAATAAAAACAGTTTGAACCAGTCCTGCTCGGTCAGGCTGACTTCACATAAACGGCGCAGCGGCTGCCAGGCGGCATCTTCCATCCAGGCAGTTTTGGCGTGCTGCAAAGCCTCACCACGATTGCCATCGAGCAGCAAACCAATTCGTGACAGATACTGCGCCATGCCCAAACGGTCCATTGCGGCAAAAATACAGGCCTGGGTGATAACCGTGCCATAGCCATAGGCACTGCCCGACATCATGTGCAGATTGGCAGTCTGTTCGACATAACGAAATGGCAACAGGCACTGCATCAGTTTTTGCTGAACTGCCTCGGACAGGTTCGCCACCAGTTCGCGCTTTTCAAAAAAGGCATAATTGCTTTCGGCAATATCCTGCAAACGCGCGCGATGCTGCACATAGGCGCCATAATAAAACTGGCGCGGATCTTTAAAGGCATACCAGTCCTGCATCAGCAGTGCGGTATGGGTTGGATCATTTAAGGTTTTTTCCGGTTTCCATAGCGGACGATAATGGAAATTGGCCGCCGCCTGCACATCAAAGCTGACTTCCTGATAACGTGTGGCCGGCTTGTTGCCAAAACGGCGTTCAATATAGGCATAGGTCTGGCGGATGGGTTCAACGCTGGATGTTTTAATTTCTAAAGTCATCATTATCTCCTTATCGACTTAAGACTGATCTTCTTGATCTGACAGATACTGTGTCGGGCGCACCATGCTCGGTTCTACGCCATAACGCCATTTATCTTCCTGGGCATCATTCCAGGCCTGTTGTGCGGCGCTCATTTCCACCACCTGATGCATGGCACAAAATTCCTGGAAAGCCTGCTGGGGCAGAACCAGCTCGACAAATAGCGTCGGGTCCTGAATGGCAAAATCAAATTCGACAAATTTGGCCTGTGGATCACCGGTAATCCGGATGTATTTGGTCAATGCCGTTGGGCGTGCAGTGTGCGTCATCATGACCTTCCTTTTTCATTGCCACCAAAATCATTTCAGTGTGGCAAGCACGGAGCTTGCAGCTTTATTTACTTAAAGCATTTCAAAAGGCGTGCCAACTTTTATAAATTATTGATATTTATATTTTTATTTAAATTGGCTTAAAAATACAGAGATGAGATGGACGAGAAATTTCATGTTTTGCTGAAAGATATTTTGCTGAATTTCAGCATTTGATGAACTTAAACGCATACTGAAGTTTTAGACATTTGTATATTGCTAAAATTTCAACTTATTGATTTATGAGCACTATATTTAAAAGGTATAAGATTATGCGCTTTTAATCCTCACCTCCGTGGTCGGAATTGGTTAAGATCAATCCATGCTTGTGACTTGCCAAAATGGATGATTGGCTATGCCCCATACCCAGGACCTTAAACACTACAAACAGCTGCTGGAACACAATCAGGACATTCAGGATCTGCTCGACAAAATCCAGTTTGATACCGAACACGGTCAGATCTGGTTTGAAGAAAACCGAATGCTGCTGATTCATAGCGGCATCATGGGCTATTTGCGCAAAGACCTGTATCAGATGCTGGGCTATGAACGCACCAAACACTTTTTTATCCGCTGCGGCTATCAGGCCGGGATGCGCGATGCCGAAGTCACCTCACGACTGCGTCCGAACTTAAATGAAGTGGAAGCCTTTATGGCCGGCCCGCAGATGCACGGTATTCGCGGCATGGTCCAGGTTACAGTCAATGACCTGCGTTTAAGTCATGACCAGCATCAGTTTTATGCCGATTTTAACTGGCTTAACTCTTTTGAAGCCGAAGTGCATTTATCTGAATTTGGCGCAGCCGATGAACCGGCCTGCTGGATGCTGCTCGGTTATGCCTGCGGCTATAGCAGCTATGTGATGGGTCAAACCATTATTTATCAGGAAACCCATTGCGTGGCCAAAGGCGATGACTGCTGCCGGATTATCGGCAAACCGCTGGCCGACTGGGAAAATGCCAATGAACTGATCCGCTTTATGTCACCCGATCCGGTGTCGGACAAGATTATTGCCTTGCAGGCAGAGCTGAACCAGCTGAAACAGACCATCTACACCGATGCTGAAGCCGACTACACCATGTTTAATGCTATCGGTGAATCGGCGGCCTATCGCAAGGTCTGCGACCTCCTGAAAAAGGCCGCAGGCAGTAACGTCGCAGTCCTGCTACAGGGCGAAACCGGGGTCGGTAAAGAAGCCTTTGCCCGCGGGATTCATCAGGCCAGCCAGCGCCGCCAGCAACCGTTTGTCGCAGTCAACTGTGCCTGTATTCCTCCCGACCTGATTGAAGCCGAACTGTTCGGGGTGGAAAAAGGTGCCTATACCGGCGCCAACCAGTCACGTGCAGGCAAGTTTGAACGCGCAGATGGCGGCACCATTTTTCTGGATGAAGTGATTGAACTGTCACCGCGTGCGCAGGCCGCTCTGTTACGCATGTTACAGGAAGGCGAATTTGAACGGGTTGGTGATTATCGGACCCGCAAAGTCGATGTGCGTATTGTCGCCGCCACCAACGAAGATCTGGAACAGGCAGTCAAAGCTGGCCGTTTCCGTGCCGATTTATTTTATCGGCTGAATATTTTTCCGGTACAGATTCCGCCACTGCGCGAGCGTCGTGAAGATATTCCGCTATTGGTCAATCATTTCCTGAAACGCTTTGAAAACCTGTATGGCAAAGCCCTGCCTGGCCTGAGTGACAAAGCCAAAAATTATGTGATGAGTTATGAATGGCCCGGCAATATCCGTGAGCTAGAAAACCTGCTGGAACGCGCCACCTTACTGACCGATGACCAGCAGGAAATTAAACTAAGCTGCCTGTTTCCGCAGTTAAAGCAGCAGGCTGAAAATTCAACCTCCTCCAATTCAATTGAAACCCTGTTGACTGAGGATTTTTCTTTGGAACGGCATGAGCAGGAAATTATTCTAACCGCCATGCAGCGTAGCCAGCAGAATATTTCTGAAGCGGCACGTTTACTGGGGATTAGTCGGGCAACACTGGATTACCGGTTAAAGAAATATCAGATGGTTTAAAATTTAATACAGCAAAGTTCAGGTCAAATTCGGACCTGAATTTAGGTGAGCCAATATCTCCTTAAACCAATAATTTAATATTAATCGCAGCTATTGAGTATTTAGTTTAAGAATAGGCTTTGTTGCACAAAGATTTCATAATTATATGATTTTAAAAGTTTTGATTATTTTTGATCCAAAATTAAATTTATTTAAATCAGATGCTTACATATTTATGCAACAAAGCCCATCATGATTTAAACGACGAATCGTTTCACTATCTTCTTTCTTTTCTATCGCTCTTTTTTCAAGCCATTTTCCTGCAATCACCTGAAATGTATGATCTAACTCATGCTTACGCTGGTGTTTATGTTGCAAACGTTGTGCTGCAGGATCAATGCCCTTTTGAATAAGCACTTTATATTCATCTCAAACTTTACGAGCCTCTTCCAAAGACATCTCAGGGTATGTACCAAGTGATATTTCATTACGCTTGCTCGTATATGGGCGAGTATAATTAAATATCCAATACCGACTCCCATTCGGATCAACACGAAAGTAGAGATTTCCACCATCACCTATTTTTTTACTCTTTTGCGGATCAGCCTTAAGTTTTTTAATTTGTAGCGCTGTGAGCTTATTCTGGGTACGTGCCATAATAAAAAACCACGCAAAAAAAAATGTAGTAAGTTTTAACTTACTACATTTCTTACTACTTTATAACTGTCGATTTACGTCAAGTGTCAACGTGCGTCGTATCGTTATATTCCAACTTTAACCAATATAATCAACCGCTTATATTGTGTTTAGTGACGTTGGACAGTGCTGTTTGGCGGAAGCGGTGAGATTCGAACTCACGGAGGACTCACACCCTCGTCGGTTTTCAAGACCGGTGCATTAAACCGCTCTGCCACGCTTCCATGTGCGCCATAATACGAAGCTTTTTTCCATCTGACAAGTAAAAATTACATTCAAGTGACTCAAATGAATATTGTTTCATCAAATGTTTAAAGTTTGGCGGCCAATTCAGCACCTTCGCGAATGGCGCGCTTGGCATCCAGTTCTGCTGCCAGTTTTGCCCCGCCAATAATGTGATATTGCGCCAAGGTCTGCTGGCCAGTTGCCGGCATAATCTCTTTAACAGATTCCTGCCCGGCACAGACCACCACGGTATCGACTCGCAATAACTGGTCATGGCCATCCATTTCTACCCACAAGCCTTCATCACCAATGGCTTTATATTGCACCCCACGCAACATGCGTACGCCGTGCTTTTTCAGTTGTGCACGATGCACCCAGCCGGTGGTTTTACCTAAGCCGGCACCCAATGGCGTGGTTTTACGCTGCAACAAATAAATTTCACGCACAGGGGGATGAATTTCCGGTGCCTGCATACCACCTTCAGACATATAGTGTGGATTTAAATCGACGCCCCACTCGCGTTTCCAGTCCTCCACAGGTTGCGGCTGTGGCTGCTGCTCCGGTTTTAATAAAAACTCGGACACATCAAAGCCAATGCCACCGGCACCGATCACCGCCACTTTATAACCGACAGGCGCGCCATTGAGTACTTCGGCATAAGACAGAACCTGTGGTAAATCGCTGCCCGGAATGTTGAGTGCACGCGGCACCACGCCAGTGGCAACAATCACCTCATCAAAGCCTTCACGTTCCAGCTGCTCGCGGTTGACTTTGGTATTCAGACGTACATCTACGCCAGTTTTTTCCAGCTGCACCTTAAAATAGCGGATGGTTTCGTGGAATTCTTCTTTGCCCGGAATCACTTTGGCCAGATTAAACTGCCCGCCGACATCGGCATTGGCTTCAAATAATGTCACCTGATGACCACGGCCTGCAGCCACCGTTGCAGCAGACATACCAGCGACTCCACCGCCCACCACGGCAATTCGTTTTGGCTGTTTGGTTTTAACATAGACCAGTTCGGTTTCATAACCTGCACGCGGATTGACCAGACAGGTCGCGCGCTGGTTTTTAAAGGTATGATCCAGACAGGCCTGATTACAAGCAATACAGGTATTGATTTCATCGACCCGGTTGGTGGCTGTTTTATTGACCCAGAAAGCATCGGCCAGTAAAGGACGCGCCATCTGAATCATGTCGGCTTTGCCCGCTGCCAGAATTTCTTCGGCCGTATCTGGCATATTAATCCGGTTAGAAGCAATCACCGGAATCGACACTTGCTGTTTCACGGCTGCGGTGTAATCGACAAACGCCGCGCGCGGCACCGAAGTCACAATGGTCGGAATACGCGCTTCATGCCAGCCAATACCGGTATTCAGTAAAGTCACACCGGCCTGTTCCAAAGCTTTGGCTACCGTGATGACTTCATCCATAGTGTTGCCATCATGTACCAGATCCAGCATCGACAGACGGAAACAGATAATAAACTTATCGCCAATTTCTGCACGAATGGCTTTGACAATTTCCACAGCAAAGCGCATTCGGTTTTCAATCGGGCCACCCCAACGGTCATTGCGCTGATTGACATGACGGCTTAAAAACTGGTTTAGCAAATAGCCTTCAGAACCCATGATTTCCACGCCATCATAACCGGCTTTTTTGGCCAGACTGGCGGTTTTCACATAGTCCTGAATGGTGTTTAAAATCTGTTTATCGCTGAGTTGGCGCGGTTTAAATGGTGAAATTGGCGATTTAATCGGGCTAGCCGACACCACAAAAGGCTGATAGCCATAACGGCCGGCATGCAGAATCTGCAACAGGATTTTGGCGCCATGCTTATGTACTGCATGTGTCACCAGTCGATGCGGTGCAATATCCCCCAAGGTATTCATGGTGCCGCCGGCCGGTAATAACCAGCCCTGACGGTTCGGGGAAATCCCGCCCGTAATAATCAGGCCAACGCCGCCTTTGGCACGCTCACCAAAATAGGCCGCCAGTTTCGGATAATTATAAAAACGGTCTTCCAGACCGGTATGCATGGACCCCATCACCACCCGGTTTTTCAGGGTAGTAAAACCTAAATGTAATGGACTGAGCAGATGTGCATAGCTTGTTGTCATCATGTATTCCTGTACGCTGGCTTTGCAACTTGTTGCATAATACTGTAGCGATTTTTTATTATTTGTTTATGGCATTTTCAAAAAATTATCATGACAAACTGCCAATGTCAGTTCTGCCACTGCTTGCTGCTGCTTTTCCATAGTGCAATTGCACCGAGCACCGTGCCAATTGGAAAGCTTAATAACATTAGCACGGCCAAAATACGCGACAGTGTGCGTCCTTCACCATCGCCCCGTTTCACTTTTAAACAGGCGCTGATATTCAGATAAATCAACAGCAGCATCAAGGCCATCACAATCACTAAATTGACTGTGGCAATACTGCGCTGCTGATATTCCAGATACAGGAACACCACCGCACTAAAACTGAGTAAACCGGCATAAATACCATGAACCAGCGCCAGGGTTTCATTGCGGTTATTGTTGGAGATCAATGGGGGCGGTGTGACATTGGGCTGCATCGGCATTTCCTCTCTATGGTTATGAATTGTTCTATCATACTCAAGCCAGGAATGGGCTGCTGTGGCCGAAAATAAACTGAAACCGATGAAAAAAGTCTAACTTTTTTCAGAAAGCAAATTTTTCAGAAAACATCGTTTCGGAAAAGTGCTACAATAGCGCCATTTTCGAATTCTCCTTGGCCACCATTTTGGTTGCCTATATTCATAAGTTAGGACTCGCAATGACTGATAATGCAACGATCTTGCAAAGCGTACCAGTAGGCAAAAAAGTGGGTATCGCCTTCTCTGGTGGTCTAGATACTTCTGCTGCTTTATTGTGGATGAAACAAAAAGGCGCTGAACCTTATGCCTACACAGCAAACTTGGGTCAGCCAGATGAAGATGATTACGATGCTATTCCGAAGAAAGCGGAAGCCTATGGCGCAGTAAAAGCACGCTTAATCGACTGCCGTTTACAGCTTGCACTTGAAGGTATTGCTGCAATTCAGTGTGGCGCGTTCCACATTTCAACAGGTGGTGTGCCTTACTTCAACACCACACCACTAGGCCGTGCAGTTACCGGGACCATGCTGGTTACTGCCATGAAAGAAGATGACGTGAACATCTGGGGTGATGGTTCAACCTATAAAGGTAACGACATCGAGCGTTTCTACCGTTACGGCTTACTGACCAACCCGGCGCTCAAAATTTACAAGCCGTGGTTAGACCAGACCTTTATTGATGAGCTAGGCGGCCGTGCAGAAATGTCACAGTTCCTGATCGACAACGGCTTCGACTATAAAATGTCAAAAGAAAAAGCCTACTCGACTGACTCGAACATGCTGGGTGCAACGCACGAAGCCAAAGATCTGGAATACCTGAATGCCGGTATCAAGATTGTTGAGCCAATCATGGGCGTTGCGTTCTGGAAAGATGACGTTGAAATTGCACCTGAAGAAGTTTCAATTACCTTTGAAGAAGGTTTCCCGGTTGCACTGAATGGCCGTCGTATCGAAGATCCGGTAGAGTTCATTCTGGAAGCCAACCGCATTGGTGGCCGTCACGGTCTGGGGATGTCGGATCAGATCGAAAACCGTATCATTGAAGCGAAATCTCGTGGTATTTACGAGGCTCCGGGTATGGCGCTGCTGCACATCGCTTACGAGCGTTTAGTGACAGGTATTCATAACGAAGACACCATCGAACAATACCGTATTAACGGTTTACGTTTAGGCCGTTTACTGTATCAAGGCCGCTGGTTCGATTCTCAAGCACTGATGCTGCGTGAAACTGCACAGCGTTGGGTTGCGAAAGCCATTACTGGTACGGTGACTTTAGAACTGCGTCGTGGTAATGACTACACCATCATGAATACTGAATCTGAAAACCTCACCTATGAAGCTGAGCGTTTGACCATGGAAAAAGGTGATTCAATGTTCACGCCAATGGACCGTATTGGTCAGTTAACCATGCGTAACCTGGACATTACCGATACCCGTCAAAAACTTGGCATTTATACCGGTGCCGGTTTACTGGCCGTGGGTACAGGTTCTGCTGTTCCACAATTAAAAGACAAGAAATAAGTTGTCTCTATGAAAAAACCGCCTTCGGGGCGGTTTTTTTGTACTTGCTGTTTGGGATTTATTCTAAACCTTGCAGAATATCGCTGACCTGCGCGGTCTGATAATAAATCTGGTTCCGGCCGAGTTTTTTCGCCCGGTACAGCGCCTGGTCGGCACGGCTAATCAGATCATCCTTGGAAATCTCGAGCTCGCCTTTATACACGGTAAAACCCAGGCTGATAGTAATGATATCGGACACACTGGATTTTTCATGTGGAATGGCCAGCCGTTCAATCGCCCTAAAAATATTTGACGCCACCGCATAAGCACCATGCGCATCAGTTTCAGGCAGCAACACCACAAATTCTTCGCCACCATAGCGCGCCACAAAATCCATATGCCGAATCGCGTCTTTAATGGACTTGGCCACTGATGAAATGACTTCATCACCTTTTTGATGGCCATAAAAATCATTAAACAGCTTAAAGAAATCGACATCAATAAATAGCAAGGACAAGGGCCGTTCATCATGCCGCGCCTGCTCATAATAGCTGTTCAGCATTTCATCAAAGTTGCGCCGGTTCGACACTTTGGTCAGTGCATCATGCTGGCTTAAATGCAGCAATTCTTCACTGTTAATCCGGTTAATTTTCTCGCCGAGTTTCGCCTGCTGCATCACCAGAAAGATCATCCGCTCTCGGGTACACAGCATTTTACTCATTAAAAAACCCATCACTACGCTGCCGATGAGCACCCGCGCCATCACCATCACATCAATTGGAATGTAAAAGGTAAACAGCATGACCATGGTCATGACTGCCGCCATTAATCCGGTCAGCAGCATATGAAATGGTTTTACCCCGGTCAGCACATAGCCCATGATGTAAATGATACAGATGATCATCATGGCCTGATATTTCAGTGCTTCGGTATACACGGTCATGGTGAGCCAGGTCATCGACAGGATGGCCCAGAACACCAGCGCCATGGCGGCATAGGCAAAATAGCGCCGCAGGATTTTATAATGGGCAAAGAAAAACAGCGTCAGCAGACACAGGCCACCATTGAGTAGCCCGAGCAGACAGCGGATAAAATCATGCCAGAAATGTTGCGGCTGGATAATCCAGTAATCCCCGGGAATGACCAGCATGGTCAGAATAAAATAGACCAGCACCCCCGACCAGAAATACTGGTTAATATTATGCCGGGCCCGCTCCAAATACTGCTGCCAGAATTCCTGTTCCAGCTGTTTCGGAAACACCTGACCCGCGCTGCGTCGTTGCCGGGCAATCAGTGCCTCTATTTTTTCCTTGTCGTATTGCAATTGGACAAGCTTATATTTGTATTCCATTGACATAAAATATAATTTTTATAGTCGCTTAAAAATAACACAAAATGATAAAAATTAATTCAATATAAGGCATCTTTTGTCTAGATTTGACGTTATCATTGTCAGGTTTATAGATTATCATTCCATTTATTTTTCGATCGGCATCACCTTGAATACGATTACTCTTTTACAGCCAGATGACTGGCATGCTCACTTACGTGACGGTTTAGCATTAAAACGTACAGTTCCAGATCTTGCCAAACAGTTTGCACGTGCGATCTGTATGCCGAATCTTGTCCCGCCTGTAAAAACCGTGGAAGAAGCGATCAGCTATCGTGAACGCATTATGGCGCATGTGCCAGAAGGCGTGGCGTTTGATCCGCGCATGGTACTGTATTTCACCGATCAGACTTCGCCAGCCGAAGTGAAAAAAATTAAAGACTCCGAGCATGTCAATGCCATCAAGCTGTATCCGGCTGGTGCGACCACCAACTCGGACAATGGAGTCAGCGACATCCGTAAAGTCTATGCGGTGATTGAACAGTTAGAAGAACATCAGGTGCCGCTGCTGTTACACGGCGAAGTGACCCATCAGCATGTCGATATTTTTGACCGTGAAAAACGCTTCCTCGATGAAGTATTGGCACCTTTATTAAAACAGTTCCCGAAACTGAAACTGGTGCTAGAACACATCACCACCAGCGAAGCAGCACACTTTGTCCTGGAGCAGGACCGTAACGTAGCGGCTACCATTACTCCGCAACATTTGCTATTTAACCGCAATGACATGCTGGTTGGTGGAGTTAAACCACACTTCTACTGCCTGCCTATTTTAAAACGTCAAACCCATCAGCAGACCTTGCTGGAAGTGGCAACCAGTGGCAACCCAAAATTCTTCCTCGGAACCGACAGTGCGCCGCATTCTAAAAATGCCAAAGAAAATGCCTGTGGCTGTGCCGGCTGCTATAGCGCACCAACTGCCATTGAGCTGTATGCGCAAGCCTTTGACCAGGTCGGTAAACTGGACCGCCTAGAAGGTTTTGCCAGCCACTTTGGCGCAGACTTCTATGGTTTGCCGCGTAATACTGGTACGATTACCCTGGTCAAAGAAGACCAAGTGATTCCTGCAAGTTTAGACTATTTGGATGGTGAACAGATTGTTCCGCTATATGCCGGTCAAACCATCCAATGGAGAAAAGTGTGACAGACGAAACTCTACCTTTAATTGGTCAGCGTTTCCGTGGATTCTTACCTGTTGTGGTCGATGTCGAAACAGCAGGTTTTAATTCGCAAACCGATGCCTTACTTGAAATAGCCGCCATTCCGATTGTGTTTAATGCGGAAGGCCATTTTGTTCCGGGTCAGGCCTATCATGCGCATATTAATCCGTTTGAAGGGGCCAATCTGGACCGTCGTTCACTCGACTTTATCGGGATTGATCCGTTCAACCCGATGCGTATGGCCATGGCTGAAGATGAAAAAACGGCGCTGAAACGTATTTTTAAATCCGTGAATGAAGTGCGTCGCCAGCAAAACTGTACTCATGCAGTGCTGGTCGGCCACAATGCGCATTTTGATCTGGGCTTTTTACAGGCGGCCATTGCCCGTACCAGTACCAAAAACCAGAATCCGTTTCATAGCTTTTCCGTACTCGATACCGTAACCTTAAGCGCAGTGATGTTCGGTCAAACGGTACTGGCCAAATCCTGTATTCAGGCCGGCATTGAATTTGATGGCAAAGAAGCGCACTCTGCCCTGTACGACACACAAAAGACCGCGGAACTGTTCTGTTATATTTTAAACAAACTCACCCCGCATCTACTTGACACCTTGGTGGCGGATCAATAAGATACCGCCATCTTCTAAACGTCCCTATCGTCTAGAGGCCTAGGACATCGCCCTTTCACGGCGGTAACCGGGGTTCGAATCCCCGTAGGGACGCCATCTACATTTCTCTCCTCCTCCTCTTTTATTTATTCTTCTTTGCACAGCACTGTTGTTTATTTAAGCTGTTATTGCAAATAATTCTCATTTCTATTGATTAAGCCCATCAAGTTAATGATAATCGCTTGCATTATCTTTTACAAAAAACACATCTCATGCGTTTTGCCTATTCCAGCTTGTCTGTGGCCATTTTAAGTAGCTTCAGCTCCCTTAGTTTTGCTGAACAGATTCAAGAATCAGAACACACCGCCCCATCTCCCTCGCTCAAACTGTCGACCATTGTGGTCGAGGCCAAAGAGGAAAATGCGCTGGGAAAAACAGTCTATAATCAGGAAGATTTAAAGAAAAGCCCGAATAGCAGCAAGAACATCACCGAATTTTTAAAGGTGAATCCGAACGTGCAGCTCGGTCACCGCTTTCGCAGCAGCTTGCAGCAAGGTGAACTGAACGCGGCCGATATCAGTATTAATGGCGGATTGGCTTACGATAACAAGATTCTGATCAATGGCCTCGCCATCAACAATACGATTAATCCGGTGGGGGCACAGCAATCCAATCATCCCAACCAGCTAATGGGCAATTCACAGGCCGCTGCCATCAATACCGACCTACTGTGCAAACTGACCGTGTTAGACAGTAATATCGGGGCGGAATATGGAGAATTTACCGGTGGCGTGATTTCTGCCGAAACCTGCGCTCCGCAAACCGAAATTGGTAAAATTCACGGTTCGCTCAGTTATGACTACACCTCGGATGCCTGGTCAAAAGTCAATTTCCCCTCTCAGGACAGCCGTGATGCTTTTGAAGATTCGAGCGATGAATCGGCACAGCCCTACTTCACCAAACAGGGCATCAGCCTGAACAGTTATGGCCGGCTCAGTGAACAATGGGGTTTTAATGCCTTTGCTTCATACCGGCATTCAGCCATTCCCTTAAAAACAGATTTTGCCGAATCAGGGCAATTTGAACAGCAGCGTCAGGCCCGCAATGCCGGTGTGGAATTATTTTATGATCCCTCTGAACGTACTTCGTTTAAGCTGGGTGCGAGCTTTTTGGAAAATGATGGACTGTATTTTAAATCCAATATCCGTGATTCTGAATCGACCCAGCACTCGAACAGCCAGAACCTGTATTTTAATCTGAACAACCAGCTCGACAGTGTCTTGCTGACCCAGCAGCTGAACTATCAACGCCAGCAAGCGGGACGTCAGGCTGCCCAGAATCACTATAGCTGGCTCAACTCGAGCAGCAAAAACTGGGGCAAGGACAAATATAGCTTTGAAGGTCATATGGGCGGCTTAAAGCAGCAAGAAAGCCGGCTGGAATACACCATTAAAGCCCTGTTTGAGCCGATTGAAACCGCATCTTTGCGGCATCAGTTTAAAATCGGGGCCGGCTATGGCCATTATGCTGCTTACTGGCAACGCCCTGAAACTGCCCACGTATATGCCACGCCTTTAAATTTAAGCGGCGCCGACTGCCAGTCTGATAATGGCACTCTATATAATGCCTGTGATACTGCGCCAAGTCTGGATGATAAATATCAAGGCCAGTATTTAAGCAGCAAAACCAGCTATTATGCCGGTCAACTGGATATCCGTCAGGATCGCTGGCATGCCTTTATTGAAGACCAGATTCACTGGAATCAGTATCTGAGCGCAACCTTGGGCTTCCGGAGTGACTATGATTCCATCCATAAACAGAACAATGTTGCCCCCAGAACCGCACTAGAAATCCGTCCTTTTGGTAATGAGCGCTTAACCCTGTTGGGTGGCTGGAACCGCTATTACGGGCTAAATGCGTTTGTGAATGAACTGAATGACCGGATTGACCAGTTTGAGCAAAAATATACACGCACGCAGCTGGAACAAGGCTGGACACCCAAAACCGCAGGAAAGACCAGTTTCACCTATCGCTCCAAGCTACAAACCCCGTATAGCGATGAAACCGTACTCGGCCTGAGTTCCAAACTGAACAATACCGCACTCAGCCTGAAATGGGTCAACCGTGACAATCAGGACCAGTTACGTAAAACTAAAATGAATCTGGAAGATCTGAGTTATAGCTATGACAATCGCGGTCGCTCTGTATCCGATATTTATTCACTTTCCATCCGCAACCTGGCGCCACTGGCATTTTTAGGTGCACAGCATCGTCTGGCCCTGAATGCAGACTATACCGAAACCACGCGCAATTTTGATCATTACGACAGTACCGATATTCTGACCGCCACCCCGCAAGTCTATTATAAGGGGCAACTGATTGATGCCGAGGATCGCCCTGCCCATGAGTTTCATGTGCCGTGGACCGTGCGTCTGAACTGGGAGATGCAGTTTGACCGCCTGCCGCTAACGCTCAGCCATTTCCTGAGTTATCAGGGTAAAGTTGATGCCCTAAAACGTGAGGCCAAAGGCTATACCGACGCACAGGGCGTGCAGCATGATGCCTATACGCCGTACACCACCCAGAACAAGTTTTATTGGGACTTAAAAGCCAGCTACCGGATTCCATCTTTTAAAGATACTCAAACCATTTTGGGTCTGACTATTAACAATGTCACCAACCGCGCCAACAGCTTTATTGACAGCAGCGGCAGCGCCCAGCCCGACATTGGCCGGCAGTTTATTGCCGATGTGACCTTTAAATTCTAGCGTGGAAATATGCACAGGCTTGCACTTTTAGACTGTGCATCCGCTATAATTGCAGTAATTTCCCATGCTTTTTTTATAAGACAATGTTAAAAAAGATTTTTCTGGTTCTGATTATTTTGCTGCCTTCGGTGCTTTATCTGTACATTGTGTCGCGTGATAGCAAAGCACCGCAAGCGCCCGCACCGGCTGAACAGGCCGCGCCGCAGCCACAAGCACCTGAGTACCAAACCCCGGACCACTAAATGTGGTCTTTTTTATCTCCAGTACGATGAGTCGTGCAGATGCTCATGGGTTAAAATCCGGTGCAGATTGAAGTGCTTATTAAAAACCGGGTGGCCATCATCAAACGATAAATTTTCCAACAGCCTAAACAGATACTTTTTAGACAAATAAATCCAAATCGTGGAATTATTCCCGTCATCAAATTGACATCTTTGAGGCAAATCCCTAATATAGCCCTCACCTCGCAACGTCCCTATCGTCTAGAGGCCTAGGACATCGCCCTTTCACGGCGGTAACCGGGGTTCGAATCCCCGTAGGGACGCCATCTAAATCGCGCCAGACGATTACTTCTAACCCAATTGTTTTGATTATTGATTGCAGATTTGTAGTTTTTCTCTACAATAGCCTGCTTCTCTATTCTTTTATTCTCCTACTCTTATGCAGACATCTCATTCTCCGAATGATGCTACGCATCAGGGCAATTCTGCGCCTTTAAAACGCGCTATGAGTACTCGACATCTGGTTATGATTTCACTTGGTGGTGCAATCGGAACTGGTTTATTTTTAGGTTCGGGTGAAGTCATTGCACAAACGGGGCCTGTAGGTGCCATTCTTGCTTATTTTCTGGGCGGCGTGATCGCTTACATGGTTATGCTGTGTTTGGGCGAACTGGCTGTCCATATGCCTGAATCCGGTTCTTTTGGTGCTTATGCCAAACGTTATATTGGACCCGGAACAGGCTATACCGTCACCTGGCTGTACTGGCTAACCTGGTCAGTCACCCTGGGGACTGAATTTACCGCAGCCGCCCTGCTGATGCAGGAGTGGTTCCCGCACATCTCGATGTGGTTATGGACCATTATTTTTGGGGTATTTGTCTTTACCTTAAATATGGTGTCTAGCCGCTGGTTTGCTGAATCCGAATTCTGGCTGGCACTGGTCAAAGTCGTGACCGTGGTGGCCTTTATTCTGCTCGGTCTGCTGGCCATTTTCGGCGTGATCGGCTATCAGGGCTATGAATCTGCGCCGCTGTTTAGCAATTTAACCGCACAGGGCTGGTTCCCGGAAGGTTTATTCCCGATTTTCACCACCATGCTGATTGTGAACTTTGCCTTCTCTGGCACCGAACTGATTGGTGTGGCCGCTGGTGAAACCAAAGACCCGGCCAAAAACGTTCCAAAAGCCATCAACACCGCAATTTTCCGCCTGCTGATTTTCTTTGTCGGAACCATTCTGGTTGTGACTGCGTTATTGCCGCATCAGGAAGCCGGTCTGGCCGCTGAGGGCGTGAGTAGCAGTCCATTTGTGACCGTGTTCCAGCACATCGGGATTCCATACGCAGAAGATATTATCCGCTTCGTGATTATTACCGCCTTACTGTCTGCCGCCAACTCAGGTTTGTTTGCAGCATCGCGGATGATGTGGTCATTGTCGTATCAGAAGCAGTTGCCGCAGGTTTTCTCCAAGGTCAACTCGCGTGGTATTCCTTATGTGGCAGTGATGGTCACCATGCTGGGCGCAATGCCAGGCTTGCTGTCTGAGCAGTTTGCACCTGAGCTGATTTTTACCAACCTGCTCGGTATTGCGGCCTTTACCATGGTGGTGGTCTGGATGAGTATCTGCTTAAGTCATTTCAACTTCCGCCGTGAATGGTATAAACAGGGTCGTAGCGTGAAAGAGCTGGGCTTTGCCGCACCATTGTTCCCGATTGTGCCAATTCTGGGCTTTGTATTCTGTCTGATTACCTGTTTGAGTATGGTGTTTGATCCATCCATGCGCATCAGTTTCTTTGGCTGTTTAATCTTTATTGCAGCCTGCTATATCAGCTATTACCGTTTTTATCATAAAAAAATCTGATCAGGATTTGCAGTAAAGAGCGGCCCCGGCCGCTCTTTTTTTATCTATACTGTTAAATAAAGCCATTCTTATTCACATGCTGGCCCTACAATGAATATTATTTGCATTCATGGGATGAATCAGCAACACCAGACTGCCGATTCACTGCGTCGACTGTGGTTATCAATACTGGAGCAGGGTTTAAAACGCAGCCAGCAGTCCCATTTTTTGCCGATTTAAAACAGGCCATCTGTATGCCGTTTTATGGCGATCTGCTCTCCAAACATCATCTGCAAAATACTTTAAATGCCAGCACCCTGATGCCGCAGCACTGGCCGCATTTTCCACTGCTACATCCAGTCAAAATTCAAAAACCGACCACAATGGTGGAAGAACATCGCCCCGGCGATTGCAATATTCCGCATCTGCAAGTCTATGATGCGCTCAACTTTAACCAGAAACTGAAATGGCTTAGTGCTTTAAGCCGGGATATTGCACTGCGTGATTTTGCCCGGCTGATCAATTATTTTCCCAAACTGCATGCCAGCTTGTTGCATAAATTTCTGGTCGAAGCCTATTTATACCTGGCCGATCCGCATTTTATTCAAGAGGTACACAGCCGGATTTATGCCCAGCTCTGTCAGGATAACACCCATATTATTCTGGCGCATTCCTTAGGCACGGTAATTGCCTATAATCTGTTAATTCAGCATCCGGAACTGAATATTGCACGCTTTATTACCCTCGATTCGCCGCTGGCCTTTCGGGTGATTCAGGAGCATTTACAACAGCCGATTCAGCGCCCCACTGCCCTGCATGGCGACTGGATTAATTTTTATTCTCCGGATGATTTTCTGACCGCCTTTCCACTGTCGGAACCACCGTTTCATTTTAAACCGGCCATTCTGAACCGGCAGGTACAAACTCCGGTAGATCGTCCTCATGAAGTCTATGGCTATTTGCAGCATCCCCAAGTCTTAGAGGCCTTGGTCGAGTTACTGCCAGAAAGTGCTTAAATTGAGGGAATTTTCACCTGATTTATGCAAATTGTTCTAAATTTATTCGCTTAAAAGCCTTGCAGCCAGAAAATTGTAGAAAAGCGTTTGACACCCTCCTTTTTTCACCCTAATATACGCCCACCTCTGAAACGTCCCTATCGTCTAGAGGCCTAGGACATCGCCCTTTCACGGCGGTAACCGGGGTTCGAATCCCCGTAGGGACGCCAATTTCAGAAGTAATATTTTATTAAGTCCCTATCGTCTAGAGGCCTAGGACATCGCCCTTTCACGGCGGTAACCGGGGTTCGAATCCCCGTAGGGACGCCACTCCTTCCAATCAAAAGAAGCGGTTTAAAATATTCTTCTGCACTGTCCCTATCGTCTAGAGGCCTAGGACATCGCCCTTTCACGGCGGTAACCGGGGTTCGAATCCCCGTAGGGACGCCATATTCGGGTCACACACGTGATTCATAAAAAAGCCCAAGCATTGCGACTTGGGCTTTTTTATTGCTGCAACTTTTTATTTGTACAGAACGGGAGCTAGGAAAAATACTATCACCCGTTTAAAACAGTCATACCACCTGCACCCAGATCCTCATCCACTTCATACAATCTCCTGTGAATATGGATGGAAATGCTCAAAAAGGCTGAATAAAGCGTAGATGGGGAATCGGGATGGATCACCCTCATTCCCCATTTCTGTTTAGGCCGATTTACGCGAGTTAATCTGCCCTTTAATTACCGCGGTCAAATTGCCTTTTAAATATTTAAAAAATACTTTTAAAGGCGAGAGTTTTGGATTCGGCTGTTTGCCTTGGGCAATGTCCTTAAACTGCGCGGCATACCAGATAATTTCCATAATTGCCATTTTATCGACCAGTGGAATGCCGGTCTTAATTTTATCGACACCATAACGCACATCTTGCCCTGCCAGCAAACGATGCGCCAGATCTGGCTCCACCGCAAATGGGCGAGCAATCCCGATAAAATCACAGGCGCCGCTGGCCAGTGCCGTATTCATGCCCTGTACGGTCCGGAAACCGCCGGTCACCATTAAATGACAACGAACTTCCTGACGGATCCGTTCTGCAAACTCCAAGAAGTAGGCTTCACGCGCCAGAGTTGAGGCTTTGCGTTTTTCCGCTTTCACTCCAGCCATAGCCGGTGCTTCATAAGTCCCCCCCGATACTTCAATCAGGTCAATTCCGGCAGCATCAATCGCTTTAAAGACCTGAATCACATCTTCCTCACTAATACCACCGCGCTGGAAATCCGCCGAGTTCAGCTTGACTGAGATGATAAAATCTTCAGAGGTCGCAGCGCGCACCGCCTGATAAATTTCCAGCAAAAAGCGCATCCGGTTGTCAATCGAGCCACCCCAACGATCTTGGCGTTTATTGGTTAGCGGTGATAAAAACTGGCTGATTAAGTAGCCATGTGCGCCATGCAGCTGCACCCCTTCAAAACCGGCCTGCTCACAGATCTGCGCTGCGCGGGCAAAGCGCTGGATAATATCAAGAATCTCATCTTCACGCAGTTCACGCGGTGTGCCAAAGGTGGTGGCCAAGGCCGGGCTAAACGGTACGGCGGAAGGCGCGACGGTTTCTTTGTTCAGGCCTTTCGGACATTGCCGTCCCGGATGCGACAGCTGCACCAGTTGCACCATGCCATACTGCTTGCCAATCTGTGCCCACTGTTGCAACTTGGCCAGATCACGTTCTGATTCAATGGCCACCACGCCCGGTTCATTTTTGGCACGAATATCCACCATGACATTGCCGGTAATGGCACAGCCCAGCCCACCCTTGGCCCAGGCCTCATATAAGCCCAAATGTAACTGGTTCGGCTGACCAGCCGTATTGGCCAGCGCCTCACTCATAGCGCCTTTAATGATGCGGTTTTTAAATGTGGTCTTTCTAATTTGAAGCTGATCTGCAATCTGGCTCATTGGTCAATCCTGACATTGTGGTCTAGAGCAAATACTCCATTGAATTACCCCAATGGTCAAGCAAATTTTGACAACTCGTATTGTCAAAAATAGTCACAGATCAATATTGACTGGCCTGAATCAGCTGCCGGGTATAGTCAGTTTGTGGCTGTGCAAACAGATCTTCAGTACGCTGGAATTCCATCACCTTGGCATGTTTCAGCACCAATACCTTCTGACACAAGGCCTTGACCACCTGCAAATCATGGCTGATAAACAGATAGCTCATCTGCTCCTGCTGCTGCAAACGCCGCAACAGTTTAACGATGGCGCGTTGTGTGGTGCGGTCCAGCGCCGAGGTCGGCTCATCCAGAATCAGCAGTTTCCGTTTCAGCACCAGCGCACGTGCCAGTGCAATCCGTTGCCGCTGTCCACCGGATAGTTCATGCGGATAACGGGTTTTAAAACTGACCGGCAATTCAACTTTTTCCAGTGCTAGATCAATACGCTGCTGAATTTCGGATGCTGACAGCTTTTGTAAGGCCAACCCTTCGCCAATGGTCTGCTCGACATTTAAACGCGGATTCAGGCTGCTAAACGGGTCCTGAAATACAATCTGAAATTCACTGCGTAATGGCCGCAGCTGCTTTTCCGAAAGCTGGTTCAAGTCCTGGCCCAGCAAATCAATTTTGCCCTCACTGGCAGTTAAACGCGAAATCGCCAGCGCCAGCGAGCTTTTACCGGAACCACTTTCCCCGACAATACCGATGGATTCGCCTTGGGCCAGATTTAAATCCAGCGGCTCCACCGCAACAAAATAATTTTTGACCCGATTGAGTAAACCCTGCTTAATGGGAAACTTCACACCCAGTTGTTGCAGTTGCAATAAAGGCTGAGTCGCCTCTACCTGTAAAGCCTGACCAAAATCATGATGCAGCAGTTCCCGGGTATAGGCCTGCTGCGGCGCATGAAAGACCTGTTCAACCGGCCCCTGCTCCTCGACCTGGCCTTTGTTCATGACAATGACCTGATCGGCATAATGCCGCACCAGATTCAAATCATGGCTGATTAAAATCATGGCCATCTGCCGGCTGCGCTGTAAGCTTTGCAGCAGATCCAGAATTTGCGCCTGTAAAGTTACATCCAGCGCAGTGGTCGGTTCATCGGCAATCAGGATGTCCGGATCAAGCGCCAAGGCCATGGCAATCATCACCCGCTGGCGCTGCCCACCTGACAGTTCATGCGGATAACGCTTCAGTTTATCTTCCGGCTGGGGAATGCCGACATCTTGCAGCAATTGCAGTACGCGTTGCCGGGTTTCCGCCTTGGAATGCCCCTGTAACAGCAGGCTTTCGCTAATAATTTTTTCCACCCGATGCAGCGGATTTAATGCCGTCATCGGCTCCTGAAAAATCATGGCAATGCGCTGGCCGCGAATCTGGCGTAGTTGTACCGGATTCAGCTGTAGCAGATCCTGCCCCTGAAACAGTGCCTGCCCCTGAATCTGTAGCTGACTCGGCAACAAGCCCAGCAAGGCCAGACTACTCACCGATTTACCCGAACCACTTTCACCGACCAGCGCCAGTGTTTCGCCAGCGTGCAATTCAAAATTTAAATTGTGCACCAATAGCTGCTGTTGATGCTGAATCTGGAGCTGCTGTACCGTCAGCACCGGCGTGCGCTTACTGGCGTCTTGGATCGAATGCATCACGGGTCGCCTCTCCAATATAAATCAGTAAAGATAAAACAATTGCCAGGGTAAAAAAGCCCGACAATGCCAGCCACGGCGCATTTAAATTATTCTTGCCCTGTAGCAGCAGTTCGCCTAAAGATGCAGCATCGGACGGCAAACCATAACCGAGGAAATCCAGTGCAGTCAGCGCGGTAATATTCGCAGTCAGCATAAAGGGTAGTTGTGACAGACTTGAACTCATGGCATTGGGCAAGATGTGCCGGAACATGATGGTACGGTCGCTCACACCCAGGCTGCGGGCAGCACGGACATAATCAAAATTACGTGCCCTTAAAAATTCGGCCCGGACCAGTCCGACCAAGGTCGGCCAGCCAAACAGCAGCATAATCAGAAACAGCCAGTACACACTCGGACTAAACATACTGACCAGAATCATTACCATGAACAGCATTGGTAAACCGCCCCAGACTTCCAGAATCCGCTGTCCCAGCAAATCGACCCAGCCGCCATAATAGCCCTGTATCGCCCCGACGATAATGCCAAGTGCAGCAGAGGCCAGCGTTAAGGCAAATCCGAATAGCAGTGATACCCGCAGGCCATAGAGAATCCGCGCCAGTACATCTCGGCCCTGATCATCGGTCCCGAGCCAGTTATCGCTGGTCGGTGGTGACGGCACCGGCACAGCCAGCTCTAAATTCGGTGACTGATAAGAATATTCAATCAGTGGCCAGATGGCCCAGCCCTGGTCCTGAATCAGCTGCTGCACAGCCGGGTCCTTATATTCCGCCTCGGTTTCAAAGACCCCGCCAAAAGTGGTTTCAGGATAAGCCTTGAACACCGGCATATATAAGCTGTTTTCATATTTGACCAGCAGCGGCTTGTCATTGGCGATCAGCTCGGCCGCTAAGGACAAAATAAAAATCAGAGCAAAGGCGATAAAACAGCCAAATCCCAGCCGGTTCTGTTTAAAACGCTGGAGCCGCGCCTGCATCAAGGGAGACATTATTTGGCCCCCCGTGATTCAAAATTAATCCGTGGATCAATGACCTGATACAGCACATCGCTGATCAGTCTGAGGACTAATCCTAACAAGGTAAAAATAAACAGGGTGCCAAAAATTACTGGATAATCACGCTGTACAATCGCTTCAAAGCCCAGCAATCCCAGACCATCGAGGTTAAAAATAATTTCAATAAACAGGTTACCGACAAAGAAAATCCCAATTAATGCTTCCGGCAGGCCAGCAATCACAATTAGCATGGCGTTACGAAAAACATGGCCATACAGCACCCGCGATTCGGTCAGGCCTTTGGAGCGTGCCGCCAGCACATACTGTTTATTCAGTTCTTCCATAAACGAATATTTGGTTAAGTAGGTCAACCCGGCAAATCCACCAATCACCATCGCCAGCAGCGGCAAGGTCATATGCCAGAAATAGTCTTTGATTTTACCCAGCAGACTCAGCTGATCGAAGTTTTCCGAGACCAATCCCTGTAGCGGGAACCACTGAAAATAGGAACCACCGGCAAAAAATACAATCAATAAAATCGCAAAAGCAAAGGCCGGAATGGCATAGCCAACGGCCAGCAAAATAGACGTGGCTTTATCAAAGATCAGACCATGCTGACGGGCTTTTTTTATCCCGAGTGGAATAGACACCAGATAAATCAGCAAGGTGCTCCACAATCCTAAAGACAGCGATACCGGCAGTTTTTCCCACAGCAGCTGGGTCACCGGCTTGTCTTTAAAAAAGCTGGTGCCAAAATCAAATTGCAGATAGCTGCTCAGCATTAGCCAGAAACGCTCATGAATTGGTTTATCAAACCCATATTGCGCTTCAATTTTAGCCACCATTTCATCACTTAGACCTTTGGCGCCCTGATAGGGCGTTGAACCGGCCGCAGCAGTTTCGGCACTGCCACTCCCGCCCATGCCCTGAAAGGCTTCTGCCTGCTGAATTGCCTGCTCGACCGGACCGCCCGGGGCAATCTGGATCACAATAAAGTTAATCAGCAAAATCAGAAACAGTGTGGGAATAATCAGCAACACACGTTTCAGGATATAGGTTCCCATGCGCTCAGCATCCTTGTGGCAAAGCCAGCTTATTGTTTACGCAGATACTGGGCTACTTTTTGCGCCCCGGCTGCATCACTCCACCAGTAATCAAGTCCAATGGAAAGTTTTGGTTTTATTTTCGGTTGTTGGTACATATTCCAGTAGGCCAGCCAGTGCTCGCCTTTGCCATAGGTCGGAATCTGGTAATAACCAGCGCGTAATAAGCGGTCCAGCACTTTGGTCCGGACAATCAGCTGCTGGCGGTCAGGCGCGTAAATAATTTTCTGAATGATGTCATCAATGACCGGATTCTTGATGCCGGCATAATTATAATTGCCCGGCTGATCTGCCGCGGCACTGCTCCAGAATTGCGCCTGTTCATTGCCCGGACTTAAGGACTGTGGCAAGACCATGGTGCTTAAGTCAAATTCTGCCCGGCGCATCCGTTCAATATATTGCGGCACATCGACCTGACGGATATTCACCACAATCCCCAGACGTTTTAAATTGCGCACAAAAGGCATTAAAGTACGCTGCAAGCCATCCTGATGAATTAAAAATTCCAGCTGGATGGTGTTGCCTTTCGGATCAAGCAAACGGCCATCCTTGAAGCGATAGCCGGCATTCAGCAGGATCTGCCGGGCTTTGAGCAGACCGCTGCGGTTAAAACCGCTGGCATCACTGACCGGGAATTTCCAGTTGGCCAGCACCCCCTGACGCTGCACCGGATGCAACTGTTTTAAATACGGCTTTAACAGTGCCAGCTCCGCCGCGCTTGGACGACCTTTGGCTTCCAGTTCGCTATTGCTAAAATAACTTTGCAAACGCTGATACTGTCCGTAAAACAGGGCTTTATTCTGCCATTCAAAATCATAGGCATGGCTGAGCGCCTGACGGAAATGAATATCCTGCATCGGTGCACGCCGGGTATTAAACACAAAACTTTGTGTTGGCACCGGGTTTTCATGCCGGAACTTATATTTCACCACCATCCCCGCTTTCACTGCCGGGAACTGATATTCCGTCACCCATTTGCGCGCGGTATATTCTTCATGCAGCGTGTATTGGCCCGACTTAAAGCCTTCAAAGGCCACATCCATATTGCGGTAATAGACAAATTTAAGCCGGTCAAAGTTATAACGGCCCTTATTTACCGGCAGATCTTTGCCCCAATAGTTCGGATTGCGCTTATAAGTAATACTGCGTCCGGCATCAATCCGTTCAATCAGATACGGGCCTGACCCCAGCATCGGCTGCAAGGTAATCCGGCTAAAGTCCTTGCCCTGCCAGTCTTTCTGGGAATAAATCGGTAAGGCCGATAAAATCAGCGGCATTTCACTGTTGTTATCGGATTTAAAGGTCATTTTGACCTGATGTCTGGATAAGACCTCGGTTTTATCCAAATCGGCAATATACATCTGCAAACCCGGATTAGATTTGCTCTGGAAGGTATCAAAACTGAATTTGACATCAGCCGCGGTGACCGGTGTGCCATCACTAAAACGTGCTTTTGGATTCAGATGAAAAATGACAAACTTGGTCTGCTTCGGATCATAAGTCACTTTTTCTGCCAGCAGTGGGTACATCACCCCCGGCTCATCTAGCGAGCTGGTCATGAGCGAATCAAACAGATAATTCACCCCATCGGTCGCACTGCCCTTACCGTTCATGCTGTTCAGGTTGTCAAAAGTGCCATTGCTGGACTGACTCAGTATGCCACCTTTCGGTGCTTGCGGATTGGCATAGGGCATGGCCGCAAGCTGGCTGTATTTCGGGCTGCTGTGCAGCGCGATATACGGCGTAGTCTGCAGCGCAGCCCAACTCCAGCTTGAGGTCAAGGCCAGTGCTGTTGCCACAGCACTCAAGCCATATAAAGATCTGTTCATGCGGTCACGACTCCTTGTGCCCGGCAATTACAGGTTCGGAACCTTGATGATCTCTCCAATACGCAGCTGCGTATTCGGTTTAATCTCGTTCATATCAGCCAGTTCACTGGTTTCCAGACCATAACGGCTGGCCAGCCCAATCAGGGTATCGCCGCGCTTGACTTTATATTCCGTCATAGTTTTTGGCAACTGCAGGGTTTGGCCAACTCTTAAACCGGCACGCGGACTCAGGCCATTCAAGGCTGCCAGTTCAGCGACCGAAATACCGGTACGGCTGGCAATGGCATTTAAGGACTCACCGGCTTTAACGGTATAGGCATCGGTTGCTTTACCCGTGCTGGCGCTGCTTACCGCTGCACTTTCCGCGGCACGGTTGCTGCTGCTGTCCAGATCACCTTCAATTTTTAAACGCTGACCAATCCGCAGTGCAGCAGTACGTGGCAGATCATTCAGCGCAGCCAGATAGTTCAGCTGCAAATGATATTTACGCGCAATACTGTTTAAGGTCTCACCCGATTTTACAATATGAATGTCCGAGGCTACCGCAGTTGTACTGGCCTTGCTTTCTTCCACTAGCGCTGGCTCACCGCTGAGTTTCAGGCGCTGGCCGGTACGTAAACCGGCAGTCCGGCTGATGCCATTTAAACTGGCAATCTGCTCCAGACTCAGGTTATAGCGGTTGGCAATGGCAGTTAAGGTATCTCCCGACTGTACTGTATAACTATCCGGGATGGTCGAACCGGCGGGAATTTTTAAAGTTTGCCCAATTCGCAGGCCGGTATTGGTCGAAATCTGGTTTAAGGCGGCCAGATCAGCCAGACTCATTTTGCTTTGTGCGGCCACACTCGATAAGGTGTCTCCGCGCTGGACAGTATAGTTTTCCGTTTTAATCTCAGCTGTTGATGTACTTGGCACTGCACGACGACTCTCTGCGGCCGTTTCAGTTTTTGCTTCGGCTTTCGAGTCACTTACAGGCACATTAATCCGCTGTCCAACCAGCAAACTGCTGCCCGCAGTCAGACCCGGAGTTAAGGCTGCCAGTTCTGCATTGGACAAGCCATGACGGTCCGCAATCAGTTTCAGATATTCACCGCGCTTCACCGTATAGCTTTGCGTGGCCACTTTGGTTTCAGCCGCTTTCTGCTCAGCTGCCTTGGCACGCATCTCTGCTGTTTCTTGCAGATTCAGCTTCTGGCCGACAAACAGGCCACTGCTTGTGTTCAGATTATTGTAATCCGCCAGTTGCTTGACCGATAAACCAAACTGATTGGCCACGCCGGTTAAGGTATCGTTAGCTTTAACCACATAGGATTCCGGCTGCTCTTTGGCTTTGGCTGGCGCGGCAGCTTGTGGTTTGGCATCATATAAATAGATGGTGGTACCGGCATATAAAGTCGAGTTTGGATCAATCTGGTTCCATTTTGCCACATCACGCCAGTTCACCCCATTTTTCATGGCAATCAGCACCAGGGTATCGCCGGCCTGTACCGTATAGGTACTGCGCTTGCCTTTTGGCGGCACCACCACCACTTCAGTGTCGGTCTTGATTACGTTCTTGCCCTGGTTCCGCTGGGCTTCATCTGAATCTGGACGGGTGCTATCCGCGACACTTTTCGGGTAAGCAAAACCTTTGGTCAGCTCTTTGCCTTGCTGCTCGGCCACCGACAGACTGGTCTGAATCGCGGTCAGCTTAATTTTGCCATCATAAGGATCGACAATTTCAGTGCCTTGTGGTGCAATTTCTTTTAACTCGGCCACCACCTGCGCCTGTTCAGCCTGAGAGGCCACCGGCTGCAACACCTCTTCTACCGTTTTGTTCTGGTCTTCAGTTTTCACTGCCGCCAGAATCTGTTCACGTTCTGCTGCTGAAATTGGCGGTTCGACCTTCACCGGCTGAATATTCTGTGCCGGGGTAATGGCCACCGGAATACGTGGAGCACTTGGAATATCTGAATTGGCCGCAAAAGAGGCCAAAGCCGATGAGCCGCGTGGCGTACTGATCCGTTTGGTGCTGGTTGTAGTCGTGCTGCTAGCAGTTTTGGCTGTGCTCGCTGGTGTAGTCGTAGCAGTACGCTGAGTCACACTGGCCGTCAAAGCGGGTGTGGTGGTTTTTGTAGCTGGGGCACTGGTCGTGGTCTGCGTCGTCACACTAGGACGAGTGTTGCTGGCCAGCAATCCACCACCTTGCAGGTTTTTCAGACGTTCATCGACTGTTGGGCTTAAATCGGCTGGAATCAGAATCCGCATCGGGCTGGCACTGTCAATTCGGTCAGTACGATGGCCCGGGTTCAGTGCATATAACTCGGCACGGCTAAGACCAGTAATATTGGCCACATCATTTAAATTCACCGCTCCGACCGTCACTTCACGGAAATGGGGACGGTTGGCAATTGGCGGCAAACGCACCCCGTAGGCACCTGGATTTTTAATAATTTGCGCCACTGCCAGGAAACGCGGCACATAGTTCATGGTTTCCTGTGGCAATTTCAGTGACCAGTAATCGGTCGGTAAACCGGCAGCCTTGTTACGGTTAATCGCCTGCTGAATACGGCCCGGTCCGGCATTATAAGCGGCCAGAGCCAACTCCCAGGAACCAAACTGGTTATACAGGCTACCGAGGAATTCATAGGCAGCACGGGTCGATTCGACCACATCACGGCGGCCATCATACAGCGGGGTCTGTTTCAGACCATAAATACGTCCGGTACTTGGAATAAACTGCCATAAACCGGCTGCAGCAGCGCTACTGGTTGCTGCCGGGTCGTACGAACTTTCAATGACTGGTAATAATGCCAGTTCGGTCGGCATGCCACGGCGCTCGGCTTCTTTAACTGTGTGATACAGATAACGTGAAGCACGCGCACTTAAACGGTCAATATACGGCTGACGTGAAATAAACCAGCCGCGCTGCGCTTCAATACGCGGATTCCAGTGTTCCAGATCCATTTTGAAACCTACGGTCATACGCTTCCAGACATCACCGTGTTTTAAAATCAGTAAACGGTCGCCTTCTACCGCGCGCATGTCGGTGGCCGACAATAAATCTTCCAGTGAATCTAAACTGCTGGCGTCCAGATAACCTGAACCAACCTGACTCGACGTTGACGCTTTGCTGGCACTTTGTGTAGAGGTACAGCCGGTGCTGATGCCGAGCGCGGCCAGCGCTGAACCCAAAACTGTAATTTTAAATAGTGCCGGGACCATAGGCTGCCACATGCGTGTGGTTGGTTTATACATAGGAAATCCAAACAACTCGTCTATAAATTATTTTTTAGATTTGACATTGTAGTGAAGCATCACTACGACACAAGGTTTTACTCTAGCGCGATTCTAATATAAATGTTACAAGAAATTAAAAAATTGACGTCTTCGGCGTTTCTGATCTGCAATTGCGTTATACAATAGCGGCTCGGTTTTTATTTGGCTCTTTTTGGATCTGGCTTATGTCTCAAACAATCACACTATATGTGGATGGTGCTTGTCGTGGAAACCCTGGCTTGGGCGGTTGGGGTGCATATGTCATTACAGAAACCCAGCAGCACAAACTCTATGGCGGGGAACTGGAAACCACCAACAACCGTATGGAGCTGACGGCAGCCATTGAAGGCATTCAGTTCTGCCCGGCAGAGGCCAAACTGATTCTCTGGACCGATTCCAACTATGTCAAACGCGGCATGACCGAATGGATTGCCGGCTGGAAAAAGAAAAACTGGAAAGATGTGAAAAATCCGGACCTATGGCAAAAACTGGATGCCATCTGTCAGGGTCGTGAAATTGAATGGCACTGGATTAAAGGTCACGCTGGCCATGCTGGCAATGAAATGGCCGATCAGCTGGCCAACAAAGGGGCCGATCTGGTATTTGCACAGCAGGTCAAAGTGACGCCGGTACAAATCATTACTGAAGATAAAAGCGCTGAGTCTGAAGTCATCCCGCCGGGCACGGCTAAAAAAAAAGCAGAATCTGACTGGTTGCTCGACGACCCTTTTGGCTTCGATCTAGACGACAGCCAACTAGACGTTGAAGTCGAAGAAGAACTGCTAATGGTGCAGGAGGATCATCTCAGTCTGACCCAGCACAGCATTACCGTGACGCAAACCCTCAGTCAAAATGACAGCCCGAATCAGAACGAAGTCCTGATCCAAGATGAAACCCAGAACCAGAGTGCAACAGCGCCAGCAAACACGTCATCGCATCCCCATATTGTGATTACCCCGGCCACGGTTCAGGCTTATGGTCCACGCCAGCTGATTCTGGATACGGAAACCACCGGTTTTTATTATCAGGATGGTGACCGGATTATTGAAGTCGGCGCGATTGAAATGGTCAACCGCAAACTGACCGGCAGCTCGATTCATATTTATATCAACCCGGAAAAACCGGTCGGTGAATCGGAAGTGGTGCACGGTATTTCGGATGAGTTTTTAAAAGACAAGCCGAAGTATGCCGAAATTGCTGCAGTGCTGTATGACTATTTAAAAGGCGCGGAAATTATTGCGCATAACGCCACCTTCGATATGAACTTCCTGGATATGGAGTTTAACCGCTGTGGTCTAGGCGATTTATCGGCGGTGTGTGAAGTCACCGATACCCTGGTAATGGCCAAAAACAAGCATCCGGGACAAAAGAACTCGCTCGATGCCTTAGTGAAGCGTTATGAAATTCCGGCGCGTGACCGTACCTTCCACGGCGCCTTGCTCGATGCTGAAATTTTGGCCGATGTCTATCTAGCCATGACCGGTGGCCAGGTATCCTTTGATATGGATGCCCTGTCAGCTCATCATGAAGAACAAAGCGGTGAATCGGGTCGTCGCAGCATTGAAGTGGAATTGCCGGTGATTCTGCCTTCCGCCGCAGAGCTGGAAGCACATGAGAATTGGGTCAAACAATTTGAAGAAAAGCATGGACAGCCCTGCTTTTTTGCCAAATAAAAAACCGACGATTGTAATTTTTTGTATTTAATCTGTTCCTAGTTCAGTTATAGTTAAGATAAACAGGTCTGCTGTTTTTGCAGCAGGCCCATAAACAGATAAAACACTAGGAAAGGTGCAGATACATGTCTTACCAAACCTCTATTCATTTTGATCCGACTGCGTTACTGATAATAAAAAATGAGGTTGATAATTCAATCAAATTGGTGGAATCCGCAGTCAGCACCTTGGCAGAAGATCAGACTTTACCTTTCGGGATTGATGATGCCCTTAACCAGTTTGAGCAATGTGCCCAGGTACTGGCCCTGATTGATATGTCGAGCCTGGCAAAAATTGCCCAATATTCAGCAGAATTAATGCGCAAGATTATGGGGAATCCGGCGCAAATTAAAACTGAAGACGTAATTGCCTTAAGTGAAGGCACCACCATGCTCAAGCGCTACATCGAATTTATTTGTCTGCGCGAAGTTAAAATTCCACAGTTCCTGCTCGATACCTTAAACCGTCTGGAACGTGCCTTGGGTAAACCACTCACCCAGGAAGGCCAGCATATTGAATCTCTGCTGGACTGTATTCACCCGGAATTCAAATTGCCACAAGCACCCGGTCTGGAAAAATCAGGCTATGTGCATCAGCTGTATAAACTGTCACTGTACAAACTGCTGAAGCAGGAAGAATCCGAGCTGGATCTGCAAGCCATGAAACTGGTCGGCACCTATTTAGCCGGTCTATCCGCCCAGCATCCAAGCCAACAATACTGGAATCTGGTCTATGTGGCGTTAAACCAGATTGATAACCTGCTGCTGAATGAACCACGTTTACGCACCTTAATCAGTATTGAACTGAATATGCGTCAATACTTTGCCGCACCAGACAGCTTCCAGGCCCAGTTAAGTGATCTGGCCAACATCCTGAGCCTGTGCATTAGCCAGGAAGATCAGGTGGCCCAGCACATCCGCGAACAGCTGAATATTGGTGAAGACCTGCTGACTGACACCCAGTTACAGGTCTTCAGCCGTCATCTGTATGGTCCGGATTTTGAAACCATGCAGACCATCAGTGCTCTGGCGACCAGCGAAATGGCGCAGATTCGCAATGACATCGAATACAACTACCAGAACATGACCCCTGAAAAAACCCAGGAGTTGCAAGCCAAGCTCAAAGATCTGGCCAACATCTTTAAAGTACTGAACCTGAATGAAGCCCACCGTGATCTGCTGGTTCAGGCCGACGCCTTGAGTCAGGCCGAAGTGCTCAAAGAAGAAAGCTTTGCCCAGCAGCTGATGAACACCATTTTATCAGCGATGAACTCGATTGGGGTGCTGGAGCGTCATCATACCTCTAGCCGTTTACAGCTGCGCGTTAACAACATGCACATTTCGCTGGACCGTTTAGATGAAGCGCATGAAGTATTGCTGAGCGAAACCAAAACCTTAATTGATCTGGCTCAGCAGATTCTGGTGCAGCACGTTCAGGATCAGGATGTGCGTTTATTGGAAAACACCTGTACCCAGCTGCGTGAAGTGGCCGGTGCCCTGCTGTTCCTGAATGAAGAAAAAGGCCAGCAGGCGCTGCTGACTGCCGCTGACTTTATCTATCGTAAATGCGAAGCCGGTGAAACGCTCAGTAGTGACGAGCTGAATGCCGTGTTAGACACCTTGGCCGGTGCCGACATGCTGATTGACAATTTAAAAAACAAACAGCCTGTTTTACAGTCGATGTTTGATGTAGCATTGGCAAGTAGCGAAAAACTGAAAGCTGTAGCCTAATGTCTGAACTCTCACTTGCCTATATTTTTCACCAACAGCAACTGCTGGTCGATGAACAGTTTCAACTGCCCCGAGTTGAAAAATTAGCAAGTGACCTGTCTACGGGCAATCAGGTGATTGCCCGCGACTTACTCCCCGATGAGCCCATTCCTGAAGGCTATCAATTATTGCCAATTCGCCAGCTGTTACAGTTCTGGAACAGTGCCGAATTTGAACAGGCCAGCCGTGCAATCCAGTTGCTAGAATGGCGTCGTAATCACCGTTTTTGCAGCCACTGCGGCCATCCAACCGAAGCGCATGCCACCGAATATGCCATGGTTTGCCCGGTCTGCCAGTATCGCCAATATCCACGTGTACAACCCTGTGTCATTACCGTCATTACCCGTGGTGAAGATGAAATTCTACTGGCCAAAAATGCGCGAAACACCACCAATATGTATGGCCTGATTGCCGGTTTTGTTGAGGTGGGAGAAACCTTGGAAGAAGCGGTACGCCGTGAAACCGCGGAAGAAGTCGGTATCCAGCTAAAGAATATTCAGTATCTGGCCAGTCAGCCCTGGCCTTTTCCAAGCAACCTGATGATTGCCTTTAAAGCCGAATATGCCGGTGGTGAACTGCAGTTACAGGAAGAAGAAATCAGCGACGCACAATTCTTTAAATTTGATCAGCTGCCGAATATTCCATTCAAAGGCAGTATCGCCCATGCCATGATCAAACACGTGACCGAAGGCTCTGCCGTCGCCGACGACAGCAAAGCCTGGCTCTAAAGAGACACTACTCAGGAATTTAGCGTTTCTTCCAACGCCTGCATAATCGTGTGCTTGGTCTTGAAATAACGGCTAAACAGACTCGATACCGAGCCCATAATACTGACATGCCCGGTGCGTGAAATGGTGATCAGCTGACTATGATTGCCATGCTTGTTTAGCACATGATCAAAATCAACCGCATTACTCAAATGCACAATCTGGTCATTCTCAGCCACCAGCAAATAGTGACGAATGTGATTACTTTCCACAAAGTAATACGGCATCACATCATGATAAGGAATGGTCTGATCAAATGCATCGGCACAAAGCGGATCATCTTTATAGTCAAAATGATAGGGACCAGCCAAGCCAATCGCAGCCCGAATATTGTCTCGGCAGTTCAGCGCATAAGGCTGCGGATGATACAGCACCGACATGATATTAAACGCACCGGCCGAGTGCCCCATTAGGATAATCTGATCAGTGTTAATCCTTAACTCTGCCTGCTGATCATGCAGATAGTTCAGTGCCAAAGTCAGGTCATCAATATAGACCGGAAAAATATTCTGCGGCGCCAGTTGATAATTAATGACGGCAACATCAAAACCTTGTTGGGCAAAAGCTTCTCCAACAAAGCGATAATCTTTTTTATCACCCCGTGACCAGGCACCACCATGGACAAAAACAATTAACGGCTGCTGGGGACGTGGCTGGGCAGTCCGGTACAAATCCAGCTGATGGCGTTCATTCGCTCCATAAGCCAGATCGTTCTCTACCGTATAGCCCTGTCGTGGAGTCAAACGGTTCAGGGCATAACTGCCAAAATCATACAGACGGAATTCCTGATATACACTTTTGGCCTGAACCAGACGATATTGCAGCTGCGTTTTAAACTGGAACAACTTAGAGCGCATTCGTTGGCTCGATCTGGTCCGGATCAATGGCGACCGGGGTTTGTACATCTGGCTGCACATTCATCATCGGACTGGCAAAACCAGAAGATGTGGCCTGTGAGGCTTCAATATTATCAATTAAGGTCACAATTTTGGTGACATTACCAACCTGCTGTAACACCTGATTTAAATCGGCGATTTCCGCATTATTCAAACGGCCCATCACATACAGCACGCCATCTTCGGTGTGAATTCGCACTTTACTGTCAGAAACCACCGGCGCTTTCATAATCAGGCCACGGGTATTGGCGGTCACGGTGGTGTCCTGCATGATGGTGCTATAACCAATCTGGTTGCCCACGGTAATATAGTTGTGTACGGTTTTGACATCGCTCATGGCGCGTACATTGTCTTCCGCCAACTGCTTCAGATGTGCATCTGGCACCTGACCGGTCAGCAATACATTGCCGTGGAAACTTTCAATATTAACGCGTGACTGTTTAAAACGGGCATCCAGCTTATATAAATTAATTTTTGCTGTACGTTCAATGGAGTTATCAATAAAGACCTGGCCAAGTGAGCGTGCGCCACTTTCCGTTCCTACAGGTGCAGAACCCGTACCACTGGAAATAAAACTTGCACAGCCGGATAAACTTGCCACACACAGCACTGTGATTGCGATACGATTTAACACTCAGCAAGACTCCTCATTACTTATTCATTTCTGTTTTCAAGCATCTTTGCTTCAATTCTCTTCAAAGATTAATGAACTCTGAATCAAAAGTAAAAGCATTTTCAATCCATTGCAGATCATACGTGAAATTGGAAAAATCTTGCTGTACTGTTTTTGCAATTTGTTCAGTAAAATCAAAACAAATCACATCAAATCGACAATAAAAATCCTGTAATTGTGCAGAATTGCTCAAATAGGTCAGCGCAGTTTTTATCAGCTTTTGCTGCTTGGAGATGGAAACCACCTCCACCGCCCGGCCATAATCGCTAAAAGATCGCGCCTTTACCTCCACAAACACCAGCTGCTGATCCTGCCGGGCAATCAGGTCGATTTCACCATAACGGCAATGGTAATTGGCCGCCAGAATCTGATAACCCTGCTGCTCTAATAACATTGCAGCCTGCTGTTCGGCCCACTGGCCTAGACGCGCGCGCTGACTGGCCATTTACAGGATCTGCACCAGCTGTTTCTGCTGCACATAACATTTCGGAATACGCTGAATCTGGTTGTCCTGAATCCGGATTAAACCGGTTCGCCCTTCAAACTCGATGCGGTTTAATTGTGGCTGTTTCAGATAATAATTGGCGATCTGCCAGGCATCTCCACCAAAGGCCACCAGCCGCTGAAAAGAAAAGTGTTCCGCCTTGGCCGCCTGAATCCCGGCCTGTACATCTGCCCATTGGGACTGATATAAAGCCGGCGCATCACAAAACTGCAGGCCTTGCGGTAACTGCTGCTGTGACTCGACGGCATTGGCCAGACTGTATAAGCGCTTTTTGGGCAACCTGTTCTGGCGATTGATCCAGCCATTCGAACCCAGCAATAACACCCCCTGCTGACGTTTCAGCCACCTCGGCGGACTGTCTACCACCTCCACCGGATAATCCAGCTGCGACACCAGAGACATCAATAACAGCTCATGTTCAGCTTCGGTGCCGGGTTCACGCAGAATATACAAATGATTGATCTGATCTTTCTGGAACAGCTGTTTTAAGGTCTGCGCATCATCTTTTTTTGACAGGCTAAACTGTAACACCCGTGGATGCTGCTGAATCACCTCGTTTAAAGCCAGTGTACGCACTTTGGGCCGCAGTGCAACTAACTGTTCGACATCGGCACGTGCCAAAGGTCCAATCACCACCCGGGTCTTGGCATTGACATGCTGACGCAGCAAGGGACCAATTTTGCGCTGCTCGGAATTAATCAATTTAACCGGCATTTTCTCACCCGATGCCTGATAAGCGTGCATAAAACCCTGCTGAATACTGAAACCGGCTCGCGCCATAGGACCCGATTCAGGTAGAATGACCAGAATCTCGGCCTGGGCAACTGAAAGTCCTGCGCCCAACAGCGCCGTGGTGATAATTACTTTTTGAAGCTGTCTTTTATTGTTATTAATAATTTGCCTAAACATGGAGAAACCTAATGAGTGCTCAGTTATTTGTTGTAGCCACCCCAATTGGGCACTTAGACGACATGACCTATCGGGCGATTGATGTTCTAAAGTCTGTAAATATTATTGCGGCAGAGGATACTCGGACCTCCGCTCAATTATTAAAGCACTATAATATATCAACTCCGTTAACGGCGTGCCATGAACATAATGAAAGTAACAAAATTGATATATTGGTTCAGCGCCTGCTGAACGGCGAAAATATGGCCCTGATTAGTGATGCCGGTACTCCGCTAATTAGCGACCCCGGTTTTAAACTGGTCCGCGCCGCCCAAGAACACAATATCCGGGTGATTCCGGTTCCGGGAGCCTGTGCCGCAATTGCAGCGCTGAGTGCGGTTGGTTTACCGAGTGACCGCTTTAGCTTTGAAGGCTTTTTACCGTCAAAACAGTCACAGCGTATCTTGAGTCTGGAAAAACTTAAAGACCAGACTGCGACCCTGATTTTTTATGAAGCGCCACACCGGATTCTGGACAGCGTTAAAGATATGGCCAATATTTTCGGGGCCGAGCGCCCGGTCGGTTTTGCCCGTGAAATTACCAAAACCTTTGAAACCATCAAGAAGATGACACTGGGTGAGCTGGTCAGTTTTATTGAAGCTGATCATCATCAGCAAAAAGGTGAAATTGTACTGGTGGTTGGTGGTGCAACCGCGGAAAAAGATCTGGAGCAGGAAAAGCTGGATCAGCTGCTGACCCGACTATTGCAGGATTTATCGGTGAAAGCAGCGTCACAACTGGCCGCCGATTTAACCGGAATCAAGAAAAAAGTGGCCTATCAGCGTGCGCTGGAACTGAACCAGAACAATGATGACTGATTCTGGCTGTTGATTCGCAATAAAAAAAGCATCACCGGAGTGATGCTTTTTTCTTATTGGCGTGCAGCCTCATCTGGTGGGACTTCAGTAATTTTTCCCCCACGTGCCAAGAAGGCCGCAATTTCATCTTCTAACGCTTGGCGTTGCTTCTGTTTAGCGGTTACGGTTAAGGTTTCTGCTTCCGCCACATCACCATCGTTTACGGCATCTTCGCTGTCCAGTGCACCTTTTTCAGCCGCTTTTGCCTCATCGTCATCGACGGTGGTATCTTCTACATCATCATAATCGTTCATATCCGTCATTTTAATCTCCCCGCAAATGACCTCAATTGAGTCCTGGTGAACGTTGTCATGCAATTAGGAAGAAATTTATCAATCTCTGCGCCTTTCGCCTAGAGGTAAAGACAAAAAAATCGTGTCTTTTTTAACCAAATTCGTAATCATGTATTAATGAATGTTTAAAAAATAACTATTTCTAGCTAGACCGCATACCGCGTGTCTTTCAGCAGATGCAAACCATTGGCCTGCGCCATAAAAGCATCCTTTAACACCGGCAGCTGTTCAACCTGCTTCAAGCCAAAATTACGTCCCCAGACCAGCGGGAATAACTGGGTGGTTTCCAGCCAGCCTATTGCAGACATGCTGTGCATCATTGCATCATTTTGACCTTTACGACGATGCTCATAACGCTTCAAGGTCTGCTCATGCGCCCAGACCCCACGTGCCCGGTCATGCAGCAGAACATCACACAAGACTGCGGCATCCAGACAGCCAATATTGACGCCCTGCCCGGCCAGTGGATGAATCACATGCGCCGCATCGCCAATGAGTGCCAGTCCCGGCTCGACATAGTGCTGCGCAGCACGGGCTTTTAAAGGGAAACGGGCACGTGGTGTAGCTTCCAGTACTTCACCCAACATATGATGGCTTTCACGGGTCAACAGCTGGGTAAATTCCTGATCGGATAATGCAGTATATTCTTCTGCATAATCCTCTGGTAGCGTCCAGACAATAGATTGCCAATGGCCATCCTGTTCAGGCTTGAGGCTGCTCATCGGCAGGTATGCCAGCGGACCGGTTTCCAGAAAAATCTGGCGCGCCACATGCTGATGCGGCTGGGCAGTTCGGATGGCACAACTGATGCCTGCCTGCTGATAATCCAGCACATCCAGATCAATAAAGGCCTGTTCGCGGACAAAGGAATTGGCCCCATCTGCGCCAATTAACAGTGTGGTCGTCAGTTTTGTGCCATCGGCCAGGAAAATATGCCAGACGCCAATGCCCTGCTCAATCCGGGTCACTTTGACCTGGGTACGATAATCCTGAATCTGCGTCAGCATGGTTTGCTGAATGGCCAGATTTAAAATGCTGGGCTCCACCATCGAACCCAGCGCCTGGTCTACTCCGGGTGTTTTTTCTGCCGGCTGACCAAAATTGATTTCGCCATAGCCATTTTTATTCCAGACCTGCATGCCAGTATAAGACTGCTGACGCGCCAGTCTGTCCCAAACACCGACGGTTTTTAGCAGATGGATGGTGGCCTGACTTAAAGCCAGTACGCGCGGATTGGCCATACTTAAGGTTTTTTCTGCATCCAGAATTGGGGCGGCATCCAGCACCGTGGCTTGCACCCCACCTTGGGCCAGTAATAATGCAGTTAAGCCACCGACCAAACCACCACCCACAATAACGGCATCTAATACGTGTGCTGTCTGGTTCATGCTTTTAGTCCCATGGCATAGTTGGCAACAAGTGGTTTAATTCCCGGAATGGTATCAAAGGCAATCAGACCGGTATTTCTGAGCAGTTTCAGCACCGGATTCTGGTTACTAAAGCCACGCACCACGCTGTCACAGAATTTGATCACGCGCTGCTGATCGGTCAGACGGGATTTTTCATAATCTTGCAGCATGGCGGCATCGCCCAAATCGGCCTGTTGAGCCAGCTGTTCTTTTAAATAACGCACCAACACATAAGCATCGCGCATACACAGGTTAAAGCCCTGTCCAGCCACTGGGTGAATAGTATGTGCCGCATTGCCCATCAGTACTACTCGGCCCACAGCCTGTTTTTCTGCCAGCACTTGCGAGAGCGGGAAGCTAAAACGGCGCCCGGTTTTCTGGAATTTTCCAGCCCGATCGCCATAAGTCTGCTGCAAGGCATTAAGGAAATGCTGGTCATTGTCTTCACCCAGCCATTCATGTTCCGTGCCTTTTTTCACCGGCCAGACCACCGAACGACGATATTCGCCCGGCAAAGGCAATAACGCCAGCGGACCTAAAGGACTGAAACGCTCAAAACCGACATGATTGTGTGGTTTAGAGGTTTGTACGGTGGTTACAATGGCGACCTGATCATAATCATGTTCATCCACCCCAATGCCTAGGGCTTTACGGCAGAATGAATCGCGGCCATCGGCAGCAATCACCAGTTTGGATTGCAGTTTTAAGACTTCACTTCCACGCTGCGCTTCCAGATAAGCCAGATCTGTATCTTGGGTCAGCGAGGTGACTTTTACCCCATCAATCAGTTCAATTAAAGGTTCAGCGCGCACCTGAGTCAATAACACCCGGCCTAACCAGGCATTTTCAATCACCTGTCCAAAACTTTCGACTTTTTCCTGTTCGGCTTGCAGACGCGCTTTCCCAAAACTGCCCTGCTCGGTAATGTGCACTTCCAGAATCGGGACAGCATGTTCCTGCAAGGCATCCCATAGGCCCAGTTCCTGATAAATCTGTACGCTACGACGCGACAGCGCACTGTTTCGGGCATCAAAACTGGAGTGATACGGGGCAAGATTGGCATCATCATAATTCGGGTATTGAATTGCTTCGAGCAGTTTGACCGCAATATTGGCTTTGGCCAACATGAGCGCCAAACTCAGCCCCACCATACCGCCGCCCACGATGATGACTTCTTGTTGCATGCTTGAATCCTTATTTGTGGTATCTCAAAAGTTTAGATACATCTTAATCATGATTGATTTTATATTACATCAAGGGATTGGATTTTTATAATGATTCGTGTGGATGGCTGGAATTTCTGAGCTTCAGCGCTTGCGTGTTCTGACCATAAATCCCGTTTAAAAGATGTTATTCCATAAGATGACACTGGAATGGTATGCAATATAACATCTATACAAAACCTGGAGCGCTAGACTTAAGCTGAGCAAGCGACAGCCCTAACGTAGATAAAATAAATTAAAGAATTCGTATCAGCTGTATGCTATTCATTGTAGAAAATTTAAAACATGAAGAAATTAGAACTTATCTTTTTAGTCGTTTTAATCTTGGTTCTGTTGTGGGGCATACAATGGATGTTTCATGGCTTTCCGGCCGCAAGTTAAGTCTTCTATTATTCAATCTAAAAGCTATACTATAATTTCTTAAAATAATTAGAATGTTAGGATAATAAATGGATCATACTGAACGTTTTATTACGGCATTTTACTACGCTGTCGCCGGGATTTTTTTGGGTTTAGGGTTAGCAATTTTTTCATCCCTCTATCTCAGCCTTACAATAAGCTCAGCCCATATTGTAATTTTTACAGTCATTTGCTGTTTTGTTTTAGGCTATGTATTTCCTCATAGCGTTGGCAATATTTTTAAATGGGTTTGGCATATTTTCGTTCATTAGTCTGGATGTCTATCTCTATTTAATCCATTAACGCTAATTCAAAATCAAAAAAGCCGATTTTCTGACCGGCTTTTGAGCTGTACGGCTTTTATTTGGTCGCAGCCATCAACGCTTCAATCTCGTCTACAGTTTTCACTACTTTCGCAGTTAAGTTCAGTGGTCCATTTTTGGTCGCGACAATATCATCTTCAATCCGGATGCCAATGCCACGCCATTTTGGATCTACCGTTTCATCATCCGGGGCAATGTATAGACCCGGCTCAACCGTAACCACCATACCGGCTTCATAAGCACGCCATTCGCCATCAACCTTATAAGTTCCGACATCATGCACATCCATGCCCAGCCAGTGGCCTGTACCATGCATATAGAACTGACGATAGCTTTCTGACGCAATAATCTCGTCCAGATCACCCTGCATAATGCCTAAATCAAGCAGGCCCTGCACCAGAATACGTACCGCAACATAATGCGGTTCTTTATAGGAGTTGCCAATCTGTACGGCATTAATTGCTGCAAGCTGAGCATCTAGTACAAGGTTATACAGCGCTTTTTGCTCGGGGCTGAATTTGCCATTCACCGGAAAGGTCCGGGTAATATCTGAAGCATAGAACTGATATTCACAGGCGGCATCAATTAACACCAAATCGCCATCTTTCAGTTCTTTGTCGTTCTCTACATAGTGCAGAATGCAGGCATTTTCACCACCACCGACAATACTGTTATAGGATGGAACACAGCCATTTCGGCCAAACACATAATTCAGTTCGGCTTCCAGCGCATATTCCATCATGCCGGGGCGTACCGTTTGCATGGCCCGGGTATGTGCTTCGGCAGAAATATCTGCGGCAATTTGCATCAGTTCCAGCTCTTTGGTGTCTTTGTGCAAACGCATTTCATCGACCAGCCGGTCGAGCTGCACCACCTGCGCTGGTGCCGAGGTACCACGGCGGCTTTCGCCATTGGCAGCTGCAATCCATTTGGCCACCCGCGCATCAAATTCGGCATTCTGTCCAATACGGTAAAAGAGCTGGTTTTTATCCAGCAGTTTTTCCAGAATTTCTTCATCGAGCAGGTCAATGGCATAGGCTTCATCGGCCTCATACTGTTCAATGGCGCCATCAATACCGGCGCGATAGCCATTCCAGATTTCCATCTCCCGGTTACGTTCGCGGCAAAACAGGCTATAGGTATAGCCTTCATCTATAGATTCATAGGTTTCAATGACCGCGACCGCTTCAGGTTCTGCAAAGCCGGTCAAGTAGAAGAAACTGCTGTCCGTTCGATATTTATAGTCAGCATCCCGGTTACGCATGGCCACCGGACTGGTGGCAATAATGGCAATACTGTGTGGTCCCATCAGTTCAGCCAGACGGTCACGACGTTCTTTAAATTCTACCTGGGTCAGTTTCTTCATTAATTTTTCTTCGCAGCCTAAATAAAGGGAGGATGGTATCGCCCGAATCAGCTCGGACGATGTGGGGTAAACATTTCAACAATACTGCCACTTTCTGGCGCAGCCACCTGACGTGCCTTGGCATGTACGTTTTGTAACAAAGAACTTTCATCAACCGCTATTTTCTTGCGGCCAACCGACAGGCTGACCGGAATCAGGCGGACAAATTCATATAATTCCTGATAGCTTTCTTCGCCTTCTTCGTCATTGTCCGAGTCTTCAAACTCGACTGCTGCCACATCTTGCAGATGTTCAATCAGCTCCAGCTCATCGCTGCGGATATGTCCGGACGCCAGGCCAAAGCCCAGTACCACGCCGGCACACCAGTCAGCCAGCGCCTGTACCCGCTCTTGTAATACGTGTTCATCATCCGGTAACAGGGGCAGATAATCCAGTTCATCTTCAGATAAAGCATGCGCTACATCTTCCGCTTCACCGGTTAAAATATCCAGCGCTTCCGGGCTGAGTTCGGGCACATTCAGGGTTGCCAGAATCTGTTGCCACTCGGCTTCAGTTGGTGCATTTGTCACACAAACTATACCGGTCAGTAAACCATGTAACTCACTTGGACTTGAAATTTCTTCAATCATAGAAAAATTGCGGTACCATTCGGACCAACCTGAAATATCGTCTTGCATTCGCTTATCCAATCTCTATACTTCGTATATATTACCTTTGTTTGCAAGACTGTGCGACCACGATATGTTAGAAGAATTACAGCGTCTACAGGCGCATATTGGTGTTTTAAAAACACGACTTGCGCATTATGAGAGTGAAACTCAATCTTTAGCTGAAGCCAAGCAACAGGCTGAAGAGCAGCATCATGCACAAATTGTGCAAAGAAATGGGGTGATTACCCAAAAACAAGAAGAAATTGAGTCTTTAAGTGAACAGCTCAGCACCAGTCAGGCCCAATTTCAGCAGTTAAATCAGGATGCGACCGCATTGGCGGACCGTTATAGCCGTCTGGAAAAAAGCTGCACCGATCTCAAAAACCGCTTTCAGGAATTGCTGGCCGAACGTAACGAGCTACGCGTCATTAAAGAAAAACTGCAGAATGAACAGCGTCAGACTTTGCAGAATGTGCAATCTTTGCAGCAAGAACGTGAGCGTTTATTGCAGAAGAATGAGCATGCCAAAGCCAAAGTCGAGGCAATTATTCAGCGTCTGGCCATTTTAGGAACTGCACAAGACCAGAATGCCCAGGAAATTCAGCAATTGGCCCATCCAACTGATGTCAGCGAGGAAGCTTAAGCATGAGTGAACAAATTCCTGTAGATTTACGTGTTTTAGGACACAGTTTCAAGCTGGCCACGACTCTTGAAAAACGGGCGGATCTGGAACGTGCAGCAGAATTACTGAATGAAAAATATGATGAATTCCGTCGTAAAGCACCACGCATGGAACCAAGCAAGCTGATTATTATGGTGGCTTTAGAGCTGATGCAGGAAGTGCTGTCAATGAACAAGTCCCTGCAGGAATATGCCCATTGTGAACGCTTGCTGGCCACAATTCTGGAAGAAGTCGAAACACTGACCGAATAAGGCTTTGACTTGCATAAAGCCTGTGCAAATGACACTTAAATTTACAGTTCTGTAGGCCGATAGGTTTGCGTCTAAAGCTGAATCCTTTATACTGAGTCTAACTCTGAGGTGTTCGCCAGCAGGTCTATTCCCCTGCCGATACTTAAACTTATGGATTGCGTTCTGTATATTTAGAGTGCATGCCCACCCTGAGTGGGAAGCCCAGCAAGTATACGTCGCGTCCACCTTGAACTCATCGGGTTCAGGGTAACGACACATGCAGCGGCACCATCGGAGGGTTTAGCTGATTGATCCTCTATTCAGCCCTCAGAATTTCTATATTTCCTCTTTTTTTATAAGTAATTATTCCCTCGTTCTTATCTTTTAAAGCTTCCAACTAACCGTTAAGCCCTCTTGTAGATACAACCCATCTTAAAAGAACGCCATCCCGAATTAAATCAGTAAGATCGATTTGATTAACATCTTCACAAGATTGCAGTTCAGCAAAATTTTTAAGCAGACGACTTGACTGTAGAACGGATGCAATTCCGCCCACTATGTTTTGCTTCATAAAGTTTATTATCTGCAATTTTTAGTACTGCAGCCACATCGACGGCATCTTTTGGCCAGAACGCGATGCCAATAGAAATCGTGATTTGCCCCATCTGATTAATCGTAGTTTCCTGCATGGTTTTTCTAAGCCGCTCTGCAGCTTTATACGCCACACTTGCATCTGCAGTCGTCATTAAAACCAGAAATTCTTCACCGCCACTACGACAGCAAATATCCTGTTCCCTAAAATTAGTTAGCATTAGTTGCGCGAGCGTTTTAAGTACCACATCACCCTGATCATGCCCGTACTGATCATTAATTTTCTTAAAAAAATCAATATCAATGGCTAATACTGCAAATTCGGTACGAGTCTCTAGCAGTTCATTTAAAAATAATTGCATACCACGACGGTTGTATAAACCTGTCAATGGGTCCGTATTGACATGATGTTTTAACTCCGCAATCCGATGACTAAAGGTTTCCGAACTCATTAATAATGAGGTTCTAAACTTTAAAACCTCGAAATACCATGGATCAACTTCTTTAATTTTATTTTCAATGTCCGCATGATTAAGCATACTTGCCATACGAGCTAAGCGGTTCAAAGGTGAAGAAATAAAGCTTGAGATATACCAAATCAATAAAAAAATAAAAAAGTAGAAAATGAAGATTCCAATCGATACTTTTAAAATCAGCGTATTCGCTTGTGCAAGTAAATCCTCTGTCGGTTGTTGAGAAACCACTATCCAATTTACACTTGGAATATGTGCAAAACCTGCCAAATTATCTATACCTAAACTATTTTTTAAACGGATTGAGCCATTTTTATGCTGATTAATAAAGTCTAAACCCGTATTGTTGATAATTTTTTCACCGATGCGATTTTTATCTGGATGGAAAATAATACGGTTATGTTGATCAATCACATACATATAACTTTTTTTATAGTCATATTGCGTATTAAGCATTGTATTTAATAAATTTTTCCGTTGTAAATAAATCGAACCACTGATCATCCCTAAATAATTATCTTTGCCATTATAAATAGGCTGAGACATCAGAATGACCAGATTGCCATTTACCGACCAGTAAGGCGATGAAATATAGGTTTTTTTCTGCTGTAAGGACTCAATAATTCCAGGCGTGCTATAGGTTTGTTGAAAACTTAAAGCTAAACTTTTGGGTGCATAGGCCAGCATCTGCTGTTGAGGATCGACCAGTAAAATGCTGTTAAAATTATCTGACTGATATTTGAGCCGCTTCACTTCGGCATATATTAATTCCGGATTATCAATATCCTGTTCTAATTGTTTGGCACTATATTCCAGCTCTTTAAGCATGTCACTAAAGTGCTGGTTGGCGCTGACCGCTATTTTTTCTGCATATTTTTCATTTACCGATAGCGAGTTTTGAATTAACTGATCTTTAATCACATAATTCAAAATAAACAAGCTCACCACGAATAAGCCCGACACACTTAAAATGGTCGAGTACAGAATCAGTTTACGCAGATTTAGCCTTAGTGATAAAAGTAAACGCTTCAGCAACACTAACCCCAAACCAGACAAAAGCGTGATATGTATCACTTTATCATAATTTTATATTTTGATATCTAAAATTAAGGTTTTAATTTGACCATTTTTAGTTGTACTAACAAATAGCCACGCTGCTCTTGCGGAAGATGAGAGATGCTGTGGTGCGGTTGAAAAGTCTTAATCTTATCTCTATTACCATCTTAATAAATATTTAACTTTTCTTGCTATTTAATCCCTTCAATTTCCCTTTTATTCTGCTCAATTTCATGACTCATTTCAGGTAATATCTGCTGTAAAAAATCCAGCAGGCTGATGGCTTCTGGTTTTTGCACAACGTTTGCTGCCACCAGCGCTTTCTGCTCTGCCAGCAATTGACTAACGGCGCGCAACTCCGGCTTTTGCCCCTGCCCGAAGCCAGTACTGATTTCAGCAAATTGCCGATATAACTGCTCACGGCGTGCCAACAATTCAGGTGAATGCTTTGCACGGGTATCCGCTACCGATTCAGAAACATTCGGCTCTACCTGACTTACACCTTCTACTGTACTCACAGCGGAAACAGGTGATGCAACTAGCTCTGCTTCAGCAACAGCCTGTTGCGATGCTGGCCGGAAAAACCACAAGATCAATCCGGTTAACAACACCAACAGGCCAATTCCAAGCCACAATCCAAGATTGAATTTTTTCATAGGCATATCAACGGGCAGAATCAGCCAGCGCATTCCTGCTGCTGTCTGATTTGTCCCCACAGCTCAACCATTAAGGTGTCGACCAGTCGGCTGGCACATAACCAATACGAACCCGTTGCGGATGGTTCCCCACTGGCACACTGCGGACTTTTTCTCCTGTAGCGAAGTCAATCACCGTGACCACATCGGTTTCACTTTCTGAAATTACACAGCTTTTGCCATCTGGACTGCGCGTAGCCCAATACGGTTTACCGGCCGGAATGAGCTGAGTGGCCTGTAAGGTGCGCCGATCCACAATAGTGGCATAGTCATCCATGGTGCCTGCCACACAGAGCTTTTCCCCATCGGCACTAATGGATAAACCATGATGGCGCGAGTCATTGACCCATTTGGTCCGGTCTTTAGGAATAGTGCTACTGCCCGGCAGCTGGGCGATGCGAGTAATCTTGTCCTGATTTAAATCATATTCGACCAGACCATTAAAGAAAGATACCTGCGCATAGAGCTTGCTTTCATCTTTACTGAACACCATCGGACGTACCGAGTTCGACAGGTCTTTACGTCCAAAAGCATCTAAAGCCAGACGCAAATCAATTTTTTTCAGCACCTTATAGGTATTGGCATCGGCGATGGTAATATAGCGTTTGCCCTTGGTGAAATCCTGCCACTGTGCATCGAGTGAGGTTTCCACATTCCCAATCGCCGAGTTCAGAATTTTGCTGCCATTGGCAAAATAGATGTTTTCATGGGGCTTATCGCCCGTTGCAAAACGGCCCAGCTCTTTACCGGTATGAATGTCCAAGACATGCACCACATTACCAGAAGAAGCTGACACCGCCACACGCTGACCATCTGGTGATACCGCCATATGATCCGCACGGAAGCCTTCTACCGGTGTGCGCCAGTTAATTTTTCCGGTTTTGATATTAATTGACACCACATCGGCAAAGCTTGGCCGCGAGGCCACAATTGACTGGCCATCTGGTGTGGAGTACATATCATCGACCAGCTGGTCATTGCCCTCGCCCGCAGTTTGCTGAATGTAGGTATAGGCAATTAGCTTGATTGGATTTAAATGAATTTCCAGCAGCCGCTGTTTGCGGTCCGGAATCATATTCACCACCCCAATCTTGCCAAAATCACCGGAAGGACGAATCACTGTGACCGTTCCATCCCAGTTATTGCCCACAAAGAAAACCTGTTTGGAATTGGCCGGTGCAGGCATTTCTGTAGAGGCTGCCTGAGCAACGTTGGCGCTGAGTGCCGTGACAGCACAAACGGCCGGCAGCAGATATTTACGCAGGGTATTTTTATAGTCCATGTTATTGTTTTCCTAACCATGTGTTCATTTTTAATTTGTTCTTGTCATACTCACGTATCAACACTGCATCAGCATAAAGACAACAGGCCCTAGAAATCTATCCGCTTGCTGTAAAATCCGACGGAAGCCCATTTGATCTTGCAGATCGAGCATCAATAAGCTCCGGTTTTTGCAATACATCTTATTAGTGAAAATCTGTAACGGTCCTGCTCCCTTTGCAAGTTGTGCAGAAAGGATTAAACTGCGGGCACCACTTGTTTTTATGCCCTGCTCTGTGACCCACGACCTGATCCAGCTCCGTAAACAGCTGCGCAAACAACGCCGCCAGTTAAACCGCTTTCAGCAACGTCAGGCTGAGCAGCAGGTATTGCAGCGGTTACGTGCATGGCCGGCGTATCGGCAGGCTCAGAAAATTGGCGTGTATTTACATGCCTTTGGTGAAATTCATACCACTAAAATCATTGAACTCTGTTTTGCCCAAGGTAAACAGGTGTATTTACCAATGATCTGTAATATGAATGACCGGCTGGTCTGGGTGCGTATCCAGCAAGGTCAATATCGTAATAAACGCTTTGCCTACCATCGTTTGGGTATGCAGGAACCGATGGCCAGTCGTGGCCAGCATGTCTCCGAACTTGATCTGCTCTTGATGCCTTTACTGGCCTGTGACCGACGCGGAACCCGGATTGGGATGGGCGGCGGCTATTATGATAAAACGCTGGCCAGCGCCCCGACCACACCGCTGCGGGTCGGGCTGTGTCATGATTTCCAGATTGTGGATGTCCCTTTGGCGCGTGAGGCCTGGGATCAGCCGTTAGATGCCCTGATCAGTCCACATTTCCAGTATTCTTTTCAGCGCAAGTTTGCGATTTATAATCATTAACAATGAATTAAAATCATCAACTTAGCTAAATTTCCAACAATTTATAGACTTCGGCCCTTGTAATTTTTAAATTACCCATCACTATAAAAAACATGGCAACACCGTTGTCACTCATTAGGAGTGCCCATGTCTGAAATTATTATGAATGAACAAACCTTAGAGCCTCAGGTTCCAAGTGTATTACCGCTTTTAGCGCTACGTGACGTGGTGGTTTATCCGCACATGCAAATTGCGCTATTTGTAGGTCGTGAAAAATCGATCAATGCAGTTGATGTGGCTCGTAACAGTGACAATCTAGTATTTGTAGTTGCGCAAAAAGATTCGCTTACAGAAGAAATTGATCACGACAATTTATATCAATACGGTACTGTCGCGAAGATTGTGCAAGTTGTGAATCACGAAAATGATGAGAACTGCATCAAAGTCCTGATTGAAGGTCTACATCGCTCGAAGCTGGTCGAAATTATCGAAGAAGAGGACCATCTAAAAGCAGAACATCAGTTAAGCCCAATGACGGTTGCGGTAGACAGTGAGGTTCAGGCCACACGTGTGCTCGAATTGCGTGCCCTGTTTGCACAATATGCCGAAGCAAAATTACGTAATGCGCGTGAACTGATTGCTGCGGTCAACAAAATTGATGACCTGCTGCAATTGCTGTTTTTTGTGGCGACCCGCGTTCCATTGAATATCGAAGTGAAACAGAAATTCCTGGAACACGATGAATTTGAAGCGCATTTACAGGAACTCATGACCTATTTGCTGCAACAGTCTGAAGAACAGCAGATTGAGCAAACCCTGCATGATTCTGTCAAACGCCAGATGGAAAAAAACCAGCGCGAATACTTCCTGAATGAAAAAATGAAAGTCATTCAGCGCGAACTTTCCGATATGAATGGCGGTGCGGAAGATGACGTTGCGGAAATTGAAAAACGTTTGGCCGAAGCCGATTTACCGGAACACGTGCGTAAAAAAGCCGAGTCTGAACTGCGCAAGTTAAAAGCCATGCAACCGGCATCAAGTGAAGCGGCTGTGGTCCGTAACTATCTTGAAGTAATTCTGGATACGCCGTGGAACAAGGCCAGCAAAGTCAGCATTAACCTGAACAAAGCTCAGGAAATTCTGGATGCCGATCATTATGGTCTGGACGAAGTCAAAGAACGCATTGTGGAATATCTGGCAGTTCAATCACGCGTGAAAAAACTGCGTGGCCCGATTCTGTGTCTGGTAGGTCCTCCAGGTGTTGGTAAAACCTCTTTGGGTGAATCAATTGCCAAAGCCACTGGCCGTGAATTTGTGCGCATGGCGCTAGGCGGCGTACGTGATGAAGCGGAAATCCGTGGTCACCGTCGTACCTATATTGGCGCGATGCCGGGTAAAATTGTGCAGTCTTTAACCAAAGTTGGCGTCAAGAACCCGCTGTTCCTGCTCGACGAAATTGACAAGATGGCGCAAGACTACCGTGGCGATCCTGCCTCGGCGATGCTGGAAGTACTCGATCCATCACAAAACAACAAGTTCAATGATCACTATTTAGATCTGGACCTGGACCTGTCTGAAGTGATGTTTATCTGTACCGCCAACAGCATGAATATTCCTGAAGCACTTCTGGATCGTATGGAAGTGATTCGTCTTCCGGGTTATACCGAAGAAGAAAAAGTGAATATCGCCGATCGTTATCTGGTGCCAAAAGCCATCAAGAATAACGGTTTACGTGGCAAAGAACTGACCGTACATGAAGAAGCGATTCGTGACATTGTACGTCGTTATACCCGTGAAGCCGGTGTGCGTAGCCTGGAACGTGAAGTCTCTAAAATTGCACGTAAAGTGGTCAAAGAAGCGGTCAGCAAAAAAGCCAAAAACCTGCAGGTTGAGGTCAACGCGGGCAACTTGCCAGACTACTTGGGTCCACACAAATTCGACTTCGGCATGGCGGAAGAAGAAGCAGAAGTGGGTCGCGTAAATGGTTTGGCCTGGACCTCTGTGGGCGGTGAATTACTGACCATTGAAGTGGCGACCATGAAAGGCAAAGGCACCTTCATTACCACCGGTTCACTCGGTGATGTCATGCAGGAGTCGATTAAAGCAGCCATGACTGTGGTGCGTACCCGTGCCGACTCTTTGGGCATTGAGTCTTCAGTCTTTGCTGAAACCGATGTACACGTGCATTTACCTGAAGGTGCTACACCAAAAGATGGTCCATCGGCAGGTCTGGCGCTGACTACCGCGCTGGTGTCGGCCTTTACCGGTATTCCAATCCGTCCGGATATTGCCATGACCGGTGAAACCAGCTTGCGTGGTCGTGCTATGCGCATTGGTGGCTTGAAAGAGAAACTGTTAGCCGCACACCGTGGTGGTATTAAACTGGTATTTATTCCACAGGAAAACGTCCGTGACCTGGCGGAAATTCCGGATAACGTCAAAGACGGTCTGGAAATTAAAGCAGTGAAATCCATTGATGAGATTTTACCGCTGGCATTAACCTCAATGCCAAAACCGCTGGTGAAAGCACCGATTGTAAAACCGGTAGAAGAAGGTAAAGCCGCACGTCACTAAGTGGTGCCTTCATATCTTCTCCACAAAAGAGAGCTTCGGCTCTCTTTTGTTGTTTTCGGGTGATGAAATGTTCCACTTGAAAAATTTCCGTTCATCTCCATCTATAATAATACAGAGCATATTGCTGTAAGTTTCTTTCTTTATTCCTGCTCATCGTATGGCCATTCAAACTCCAGATGAATGGCCTGTTTGACCGCAGTCCTACTCTATTTCAGGGCTGCGTTTTTTATGGCCGCTTATGGCGTTGCCCCGAGCAGTTGATGAATCAGCCCATCAATCACCTGGCCCATTTTGGTGACATTTAAAGTATCCAGCGTATCCTTTTCGGTATGATAATTCGGATTACGATAATGCGAAGTATCGGTAATCAGCAGTGCTGGAATATCATGCTGCCAATAACTGCGATGATCCGAAAACCCGACTGCACTGACAAACGCCGGCATCACCAGCCGTTCACACTGCAATTTATCTAACAGGCGCATCTGCTGACAGTATTGCTCACCCAGCGCATTGGACTGAAAATTACTGATCGCGGCAATATAATTGCCATGACTTGGATAAATCCATTTTAACCCCATCGGATACTGCTGGATTAAACGCGAATCATAGTAGCCAATCATTTCCAGCACATAGACTGCCTGAATATGCTCTTTTTCGGCCAAAATAGATTTGGCATGTACCTGACTGCCCATAAACTCGGTCTGATAATACGGTGCTTCTTGCAGGGTATAAAAAACAAACTCGACATTATGCGGCAGCTTGGTTTTTTCCTGGCTTAAAATACGCGCTATTTCAATTAATCCGGCCACACCGGAAGCATTGTCATCAGCGCCCTTCTGGTTGCCATGCACATCATAATGCGCACCTAAAATCACCCGATCTGAACGGCCAACCTTTAAATGACAGACCACATTGCGATAACTTTTTCCATTCACCGGATAAGTCTGGTACTGGCATGGAATGCCGAATAAACGCATCTGCTCTTTAATCCAAGCCGAAACCCGGTTCAATTCTTCAATATTTTTATGATTACGGTACACGCCCGGCGGCCCGATAATCTGCTGCAAATAGACTTTCAAGTTTTGTGGATCGGCCGGTTCATATAATGAAATGGCGGCGGATAGCGGCTGCATCCAGCCCAGCAGCAAAGTACAACCCAATATCCCTAAACCGTTTTTAATCTGTTGAAATAACCACATTTATTATTGTTCCATACAAAAGCAGGTTTTATTGTCCTGTGGCTCATTAAAGCAACAGCAGCATACAGATTACAATTTCAAATTGTGTCTTTTCTCCTGCACAAGTGGCTTTCAAGGTTATAATTACTTTTCATTTTCTTGCCTGTTTTATTATGAAAATCCGTATTCTGACCATTGGTCAAAAAATGCCGGCTTGGGTACTGACTGGTTTTGAAGATTATTTCAAACGTATACAGCCTTTTGTACAAACCCAGATTATTGAATTGCCGATGGCCAAACGTGGCAAAAATGATTCAGAAGCCGATATTTTAAAATACCGGCAGATTGAAGGTGATAGCATCTTAAATGCTCTGAAAGCCAATGAAACCCTGATTGCACTGGAAGTGGGTGGGCGTGAATTCAGCACCGAAAAACTGGCTGAAACCATGAAAGGCTGGATGCTGGAAGGCAATGATATTGCCCTGGCCATTGGCGGCCCGGATGGTCATTCTGAAGCGGTGCGTAAAGCTGCAGCATGGCACTGGTCTTTATCTAAACTGACCCTGCCACATCCACTGGTGCGAGTGATGCTGATTGAACAGCTGTACCGGGCCATGAGCATTAACCATAATCATCCTTATCATCGGGCGGGTTAAGAAAACCCTACCCATTGTTTCGTATTTAGAACATTCTGTTGAACCCGACCCGGTTTAATAAAGCATGTCGCTTTGACATGATAGGACCAGAATCGTGACATAGGCTTTCATTATGAATTTACAGACCCTTCCCGGCTTATTTATATCGCATGGTTCGCCTATGCTCGCGCTCAATCCTGAACAGGTCGGGCCGGCACTTGCCCGTTTAAGCACCAACCTGCCCAAACCGCAGGCGATTGTGGTGATGTCGGCGCATTGGGAAAGTCGCAGTCTTGAAGTCAACACCGGTATTCGTCCAGAAACCTGGCATGATTTCCGCGGCTTCCCGGAAGAGCTGTACCAGATTCGCTATCCGGCACCGGGACAACCTGAGCTGGCCGAAGAAGTATTACAGCTACTGGCCAATGCCGGTTTTAATGCGCATGCCAACAGCACCCGCCCGCGCGATCATGGGGTATGGATGCCTTTGCTGCATATGTATCCTGAAGCGGACATTCCGGTAATTGAAGTGTCGTTGCCGATGCATCTGCAAGCTGCAGATCTGTACAAGATTGGCCAGACCTTGGCGGTGTTACGTGAACGCCAAATTCTGCTGATTGGTTCAGGTAGTATTACCCACAATTTAAGAGAGCTATCTTGGGACAACCAGCACAGCGTGGTGCCAGAATGGGCTTCGACTTTCCGTAATTATGTGGTCAGCAAACTGGCGCATCAGGACTATGATGCGGTACTGGACTGGCCGACCATTCCGTATGTCAATCGCAACCATCCCACTATCGAACATCTGGCACCCCTGTTTTTTAGCATGGGCACCGGTCATCGTTTTAGTATTGTGCATAGCAGTTTTACCATGGGTGCACTGGGTATGGATATTTACCGTTTTGACTAAAATCTAGCGCGACCAAACATAACTTTTTATTATTTATTAACAAAAAATTATTTATGGATACATTTTGCAACCGGAAAGGGGCAAATGTATCCATTTTTTTAAATAGCAAATCGGTTATATTCTGATAAATTTCCGATAAGTGCTTTATTTATAAAATGAAACTCAAATATTTAGCTATTTTACTTTTCCCTTTAAGCTTGGCCGCTTGCCAGAGTAGTGATCTGCAACGTGCGGGAGATATTGCAGTGTCTGTATTACAACAACAAAATGCCGATAAGATTGTCAGCGCTTACCAATGGTCTTTAGATACCGGCACAGCCAAACCCTTGACCCTGAATTTTAATGACAATGGCCGTTTAAGTATTGGCACCAGCTGTAACCAGATGGGCGGTAACTGGCAGATTAACAACAACCAGTTACAGGTGGGTATGTTAATCAGTACCGAAATGGCCTGTGAAGCCAGCGCCATGCAGCAGGAACGTTTTGCCGCTGCCCTGTTCCAAAAACCTGTCAGCGTGCAGCTGGACATGAAAGATACACAACAACCGAGCTTAATCTTGACCGCTGCAGATGGCCAGCAACATACTTTTCAGGGCAAAATGACGCCGGAAACCAAATACCAGTCGGCCGGTGAAACCATCTTCCTGGAAATTTCCCCGGAAACCAAAGCCTGTACCGGCGTTGCTCCACAAACCTGCTTGCAGGTACGCGAAGTCAAATACAATGAACAGGGTCTGAAAACCCAAGTTGATCAGGACTGGACTTTATTCTATGACCAAATTGAAGGCTTTCAGCACAATCCGAATGAACGCCAGATTATTCGGGTCAAACGTTATGAACTGAAAAACCCGGCGGCTGATCAATCCAAATATGCCTATGTACACGATATGACGGTTGAAACTGGCCGGATCAATTAACAGCAGATCTTAAAAAAATAACCCATAAAAAAACCGAGGTCAGTGCCTCGGTTTTTTCAGCTTATACGCAGTTAAAACTTAGTATACGCCTTGAGCCAGCATTGCATCAGCAACTTTTACGAAGCCTGCAATGTTTGCGCCGTCTACGTAGTTAACAGTACCATCTTCCTGAGTACCGTATTTCACGCAGTTACGGTGAATTTCTTTCATGATTGCGTGTAAACGCTCATCTACTTCTTCAAACGTCCAGCCCAAACGTAATGCGTTTTGAGACATTTCCAGACCAGAAGTCGCTACACCACCAGCATTTGATGCTTTACCTGGTGCATACAGAATTTTCGCCTCAACGAATTTCTCAACTGCCTCTAAAGTAGACGGCATGTTGGCACCTTCAGCCACACAGATTGCACCGTTAGCCAGTAATACCTCAGCATCTTCACTGTTTAACTCGTTTTGAGTTGCACATGGCAGCGCGATGTCACACTTGATACCCCAAGGACGTTTGCCTTCCAAGTATTCAAAACCGTGTTTAGACGCAAATTCAGAGATACGGCCACGTTTGATGTTTTTCAGATCCATCACTTCTTTCAGCAATTCGTCTGTGAAACCATCTTTCACATACACAGTACCGTTAGAGTCAGACAGTGAAACCACTTTCGCGCCCAGGAACATGGCTTTTTCAGCAGCGTATTGCGCGACGTTACCTGAACCAGAGATTGCTACGACTTTGTCTTTGAAGCTGTCGCCACGAGTTTTCAGCATTTCCTCAGCGAAATAAACTGTACCGTAACCTGTTGCTTCTGGACGTGCCAAAGAACCACCGAATGTTAAGCCTTTGCCCGTGAACACACATGAAGTGTCATTGCTCAGCTTTTTCATCATACCGGCCATATAGCCAACTTCACGGCCACCTACACCAATATCACCCGCCGGGATATCTGTGTCTGAACCTAAATGACGATAAAGCTCGATCATTAACGCCTGGCAGAAACGCATGATTTCGCCTTCAGATTTACCTTTAGGGTCAAAGTCTGAACCGCCTTTACCGCCGCCCATTGGCAAAGTAGTTAAGGCATTTTTGAAAGTCTGTTCAAAACCTAAGAATTTCAGGATAGACAGGTTCACTGACGGGTGGAAACGCATACCACCTTTGAATGGACCAATTGCCGAGTTGTATTGAACACGGAACGCACGGTTCACATGAGTTTGACCCTGATCATCTACCCAGGAAACGCGGAACTGGATCGCACGTTCTGGCTCGACTAAACGCTCTAACAGACCATGTGCAGCGTATTGAGGATTCTTTTCAATGAATGGCCACAGGCTGGTCATCACCTCTTCTACTGCTTGTAGAAACTCTGGTTGATAGGCATCACGTGTTTTAACGTAATCTAGGAAATCGTTAAGGCTGTTATATTTCAACGCTTAATCCTCAGCAGAATGTTGGATCAAAATTGGGCAAAATTTCAATCAATGATTTATTTTGGCGCAAAATATTAAATATCTTTTGTTAACAATCTACAATAGTTTTTTTCAAAAAACTTTATTTAATCCATATTTTCAATAAATTAGATTGATCAAAATTGAAAAATTATTCCATTTTTTGTAAGCAAATATGTATTTAAAATTGACCATTTTGCCCAAAAATAAAGCAGATTATGGTCCAACTTTGTACACAAGCTTAATGCTTGAAAACATGCTAGAATCTGCGGCTCAGGTTTATTGTTCGCTTTCTCTGCGCCCTTCGCAGCCGTGGTTTTTACATGAATTCGCAAATTGCTCTCATCCAGAATATTGATGCCCTGCTTCCTCAAACCCAATGCGGTTTATGTGGACATCGGGATGGATGTTTACCCTATGCAAAGTCGATTGCCGAAGGTGAAGCCGCCAATAAATGTGTACCGGGCGGTCAACCGGTTGCCGATGCGCTGGCCAAACTGCTGGGCAGAGAACGCTTAACCGCCGAAGCCAGTGTCTGGCCCATTCAGTCCGATGGCCGTCCGCAGCGTATGAAAGCGGTGATTCGTGAAGATGAATGTATTGGCTGTACCAAATGTATTAATGCCTGCCCGGTCGATGCCATTTTAGGTTCCGGCAAACTGATGCACAGCATTCTGACCGACCTGTGTACCGGCTGTGAACTGTGTATTCCACCCTGCCCGGTGGACTGTATTGATCTGGTTGAAGATGTCAAACCCGTACCCACAGACGCGGAACGGATGAGCGAGCAGAAGGATTTACGCCAGCGCTATTATGCGCACATTCAGCGTGAAGAGCTGCGCCGCCTGCACCGTAAAGGGCCCGTGGTGCGTGCTGAAATTGATACCGCGCTGTTCGCCCAGTTCTCGCAGCAGACCGATGCCGTACCGGAAATCCAGATGGTTGAAAAAGCCGATCATCCGGCTGTCACCCACGATGCCAAAACCACCATCGAGCTGGCCAAGCTCAGAACCCAGATCAAAAAATTAGAAAAACAGCTGAGTGTGCGTGAAGATGCCAACAAGCGCGCGCAACTGGCGCAGCTTCAGCAACAATTACAGCACTTACAGGGAGAGGCCTAATTCATGAGCAGCGCAGTCAAACCGGTAAAAAACTTGACCCGAAAGCAGGTCTATACCTTTTTTGAGCGCTTGCGTGAACAGCGTCCGCATCCAACCACCGAACTGAATTTCTCCTCACCGTTTGAATTGCTGGTGGCAGTGACCTTATCGGCGCAGGCCACCGACGTCAGCGTGAACAAAGCCACAGATAAGTTATTTCCAGTAGCGAATACTCCGGAAGCGATTTATGCACTGGGGGTTGATGGGCTAAAGGACTATATCAAGACCATTGGCCTATATAATTCCAAAGCGGAAAATGTGATTAAGGCCTGTAAAATCCTGATTGAAAAGCATAACAGCCAGGTACCGGAAAATCGGGCCGATCTGGAAGCCTTGCCGGGTGTGGGGCGTAAAACAGCCAATGTGGTGCTGAACACAGCGTTTGGTCAACCGACCATGGCAGTCGACACGCATATTTTCCGTGTCGGCAACCGGACCGGTTTAGCCGTGGGTAAAAATGTGCTGGAAGTGGAACACCGTCTGGTGAAAGTGATTCCGAAAGAATTTATCGTTGATGCACATCACTGGCTAATTCTGCATGGCCGCTATTGCTGTATTGCCCGCAAGCCCAAATGTCATGAATGTGTGGTGGCCGATGTCTGTAACTGGCCAGACCGGTTTGAGTTTGGAGCTGCGCGCCAGATTGCGGTCAAAAATATTGAAGCTGAATCCTGAATTCAGCTTTTTTATACTTGAAGATGACCTGCGCTGCATATTCGAGGTAGATCATTCAATAATGCTGATGTAAGTCGGGCGACCAAAAGCCGCTTAGTCTTGTGCGTCTTTATCCTGTGCTTTTTTCTGCTGCTCTAATTGCGCCTGCAATTTAGGATGCAATTGACGCTGCTGTGGCTGGTTGGCATTTGCAGCACGTTCTTCCTGACGCACTTTTAGCAGCATTTTATAGCTGATATAAAACAGACCCACCAACATGGCCAGGAACAGCACCATTAAAATTAACATACCAATTTTCACCGAGGCAGTTTCCTTATACGCACGCAAATAAAAAAGGAGCCCTACTATGACCGAGGACTCCCTTAAAGTCAAAACAATCAGCGGGTGATTATTTTGCCTGATCTAAAATTGCGAACAGATCCGCTTGTACGTCTTCAATTGGACGCAGACCGTTAAGTTTGTCATACGTCGGTGCATTTTCACCTGTCGCTGCGCGGCCTTGGTAGAAACCAACCAGCTGCTCAGTTTCAGTGTGGTAAGACGCTAAACGCTTACGAATGGTTTCTTCCTGGTCATCTGGACGTTGTACCAGATCTTCACCCGTTTCATCATCTTTACCTTCCACTTTTGGCGGATTGTAAACGATGTGATAAACACGACCAGAAGCCGGGTGCTGACGGCGACCAGACAGACGCTGTACGATTTCTTCGTCCGGTACATCAATTTCAATCACGTGATCAATGTTGATGCCTTCTTTTTCCAGCGCTTCCGCTTGTGGAATGGTACGCGGGAAACCATCAAAAATGCAGCCATTGGCACAATCAGGTTGAGCAATACGCTCTTTCACTAAACCGATGATCAATTCATCTGAAACCAGACCACCGCTTTCCATTACGTTTTTAGCCTGTAGACCTAATTCAGTACCTTCACGAATCGCAGCACGGAGCATATCACCGGTTGAAATTTGTGGGATATTGTAGCGCTTACAGATCAACTGAGCTTGTGTACCTTTACCTGCTCCAGGTGGTCCGAGTAAGATAATGCGCATAAAAAAACATCCTCATTTTTAACAATGTACATGACACTTTGTTCATGACGAACTCAGGTTCGACATGCTGTCCAGCATCCAATTATAAGAAAGCGACAAACAAATGTATTAAACCAGCAATAAAACCGGTTACCCCTCCCAATACAATCAAGATCCATTCATCTTCCTGAAAGGCAGGACGCAATAAATTTTGAAACTCTCTTGGTGTAAGTTCAAGAATACGTTCTCTAAACATTTGATAGATTTTCTGTGCACGGCTCGCATTAAAGGCTGGGTCGCATACAGGCACCATCGTAATTTCAATTGAGCGATCGATCAAGTCTGTCTTGAGTTTTGCGTATTCTTTTGGCCCTAAAGACAATTGTAAAGAGGTTCTGACCAGTGGGGTTTCCATAATTTCATTAATATGGCGTTTAACAATCCGACGGGTCTTGTCTTTTTTACTGCCATACATCATTTCGGTCATAATGGATTTTAAAGTAATTAAATCTTCGGTGACCACACTGGCAAATACATCAGACACCTCTTCCTGGCGCTTCATAAAGGCACCCTGAACATTATAGGTGCCAATGCGCGGAATAACAGGTTTAATCCACGGAAATTTGCGACTCTGTGTTCGCGTAAAAAATTGTGGATACTTCACATAATGCGGTTCAATCGGGTTGAACACCATCCAGATCGCAATCCAGTTGGTTAAAAAGCCCCAGATGGCGGCCCAGAATGGTACGGTCCAGTGCCACGGCACAATAAACCAGACAATCATCTGGAATATACCAAAGAACATCCCGATTAACGCACTGATATGCCAGATAAAGTTAATTTCTTTCTGGCCCACTTTCAGGAACATGCGCACCATTAAACGGCGGTCGCCTTCCATCTGGCGTACCACCATTTCGCGCATATCCACCAGTGACTCGACATTCAAAGTCAGTTCAGTGACCAGTTCACGTAGCACCGCAGGCAGCTGTTTATGTGCCTGGGCATAAATGCGGCGTTTAATTGAATACGGCAGGTTCTCCCACAGCACAGCATTGCGATCGATCATCACCTCATCAATTAAATGCTCCAGCTCGAAACCGACCTGCTCGCCAATAATCCGTGCCATATCTTCCGGGTCCATGGCATCCAGAAATTCGCGCAATGAGCCCAGTTTAGACAAGGTATTGTCGGTAATAATGCCTGAAATACGCCCGGCTTTTCTCGGCACAATCCCCTGCCAGCCCACCGGCAACGGCCCCAGATGAAAGCCCCAGAAATTAATGGGATAGAACACCATTTTCAGTGCCATCCACACGTGGGCCCAGGTCACAAAAGCGGTGACAGGGATAATGCTGAGCACAGCCCAAAAATCCGGGCGATTCAAAAAGGTTTGCCACAACTGATTGATGTACTCAAGCATGCATATTTTCCATATTTATTTCTAATTACCGGATTCTAAAAGCATTTAACTCGCTATTCTGGCTATAAACCCACACTTAAAGTATAGGAAAATTGTAGTTTTGGCTCGGTTTCTGCAATCACCCGACCGGCCCGATCTTCCAGTTTTTCACCTGCACCAATCCCCACACTAAAGGTACTGATCCGTTCACGGCTCAGCAAGACATAAGCAAGATCTACACCAGCGCCCAGACGTGCTTTCTCTTTCTGGTCGACCACTTTGGATTCAAGATGACCCGCATAAGCTCCGATATAATAACCATTTTTATCTTTACCGGTGAAATGATATGGCAAGCGAAAGCCAATTTGTCCACCCGGTTCATGATCCCCATTTAAAAATGCCCCGGCTTTGGCATAGGCAATACCGTAGGGATTGACCCATTCTGCATTTAAATGAAGTAATTTTTGTGTAATTCCTGCCCCGATATTCCAGGTTTTTGTATCTTCCCCGGTCAATTTTGCCTGCGGGAAAAAAGAAGATTCTTCGGCATAGGCCACATTGCACAGCGCAATACATGCCACTAAGGAATATACTTTTTTCATTATTTTCACCAAGTTCCTTAATTCTAATTGTAAAACAATCCTGTTTTATTTTTTTGACTGTAGCAGATTTACCCAGATTCTTATATACAGCAGCTGATCTTTTTATTGTCGCAAAAGTCAAAAACCTAAATCACATTATTTGTGTCGAATCGGTCATGCAGGCATACGCAAAGCGCTGTGTTATCGGCTAGAATAACAGCCCTATTCTCATCTCCTTGATCTGTTTAAGCCGATTGCATATGAAACAGCACTTTCCTTTAAAAAACGTTCAGCAAGAAAAGCGCATTTTTCGCAATCGGGTATTCATCTCTATCGGGCTGGTCAGTTTCTTTTTACTGCTGCTGGTGGTGCGTTATGCCTATCTGCAAATCAGCAGCTTTGATGAGTTTGCCACCGCATCTGACAAAAACCGGATTCGCCTGCAACCCTTAGCGCCTGCGCGCGGTTATATCTATGACCGTAATGGGGTGTTGCTGGCCGATAACTATCCGGTCTTTACCGCGACCTTAAGCCGTGCCGATGTGGAAGATATTGATGCCACCATCGAACGGCTGACCCCGATTTTGGAACTGACTGAAGAAGATATTGAACGCTTCCAGAGCCGGATTAAAACCGCACGTAAAACTGAACGGGTGTCCATTAAACTGAATCTGAACGAAACCGATATTGCCCGTTTCAGTGAAGTGAAATTCCAGTTTCCCGGGGTGAATATTGAAACCCAGATGACCCGTTACTATCCACATGGTGAGCTGTTTGCGCATGTGATTGGTTATGTGGGCCGGATCAATGACAAAGAGCTGAAAGAGATTGATAAAGATGCCTACGCCGGCACCAACCTGATTGGTAAAATTGGCGTAGAAAAATCATACGAACATTTACTGCATGGCGTACCGGGCAATGAATCGGTCGAGGCAGATGCACACGGTAATGTGCTGCGTCACTTGGGCCGTAAAGATCCGGTTCGCGGTAATGATCTATACCTGTCCTTAGATTATGGCCTGCAAGTGGTGGCCTCTGAACAGCTGGCCGGCCGCCGTGGTGCGATTGTCGCGCTCGATCCACGTACCGGGGAAATTCTGGCGCTGGTGTCGAGCCCCAGCTTTAACCCGAACCTCTTTGTCACCGGCATCAGCCATACCAATTATGCTGCCCTGCGCGACAATATTGACCAGCCGCTGTATAACCGCGCCGTGCAAGGGGTGTATCCGCCCGGCTCGACCATTAAGCCGATGTTTGGTTTAGGCGGGATTCATTATGGTCTGGTCGACTGGAGCACCGCGATTCAGGATTATGGCTATTTCACCTTACCGGGCGATAGCCACCGTTTCCGTGACCATAAAAAATCGGGGCATGGCATTGTCAATATGCACACCGCTCAGGTGGTGTCCTGTGATACCTATTTCTATGTACTGTCCTACCGGATGGGCATTGAAAAGATGAATGACTGGATGCGCCAGTTTGGTTTTAGTGAACGCACTGGCGTCGATTTACCAAGTGAAAGCACCGGCCTATATCCAAGTCCGGAATGGAAGATGCGTACCCGCAATGCCAAATGGATGCGCGGTGAGACCATTTCGGTCAGTATTGGTCAGGGTGCCTTTACCGCGACGCCATTACAACTGGCCATGGCCACGGCCATTACCGCCAACCAGGGCTTTAAAGTCACGCCACACGTGCTGCGTGAAAGCCGCGGTGCACGGCCATTTAAGGTGCATAATGGTACAAATGGCCGCATTGAATTTAACGGGACCGATGAAGACTGGATTAAAATGCGCGATGCCATGGTCGATGTTATTCAATCAGGCACCGGTAAAGGCATTAAAGGCGGCCTGCAATATTCAATTGCCGGAAAAACCGGGACCGCGCAGGTCAAAAGTATTGCGCAGGGCAAACGCTATAATGAAGCGCTGCTCACCGACCGTCAGCTTGACCACGGTTTATTTGTCGGCTTCGCTCCGGCAGAAAAACCTGAAATTGCCATTGCGGTGATTCTGGAAAATGGCCGTGGTGGGAGTGCTGCCACGGCCCTGGCCCGTCCAATTCTGGATTACTGGCTACTCAACAAAGACAAGAATCCGATTCGTCCATCTGCGGCCCAAATTAGTGGTGGCCTGATGACCGCCGGTTTAAAGCCAAGTGAACTGCCAAGTGCCGAAGGTGCTCGTAGCACCACCACTCCGGCTCAGGATACTGCTGCATCTGCGCCAGCAACACCGGCCGCTGCCCCATCTGCCACAATAGAGAGTGACTAAACCATGAAAAACCAGCTACGAATTATTGGTGGAGACTGGAAACGTCGCCAGTTGGCCTTTGCCAGTATTGACGGTTTACGCCCGACGCCGGACCGGGTGCGTGAAACCCTGTTTAACTGGCTGATGTGGGATGTGCAAAATGCCAAAGTGCTGGACCTGTGTGCCGGCTCGGGGGCGCTTTCCTTTGAAGCGCTATCACGTGGTGCTGCACAGGTCACCATGATTGAACCGGACCGCACTCAAGCCCAGTTCCTGACCCAGAACCTAGAACTGTTAAAAGTCACCAAAGCCCGGGCCCAGTTAAAAATCAGTACTGCACAGCAGGCGCTGGCCAGTCTGAAAGACAGCTATGATCTGGTGTTTCTTGATCCGCCTTATAGCCTGGATTTATGGGAACAGCTGGCACAACTGGCTGATCCATTAATTCAGGATAAAGGCCTGATTTATGTCGAAGCCGACCGTGATCTAAAACAGCTAAAACTGCCGGCCTCCTGGCAGCAAATCAAGGAAACCAAAGCCGGTACGGTCCGCGCCGGACTGTATCAGAAATCACTTTAACGTTTGATTGAACGGTTATAAAAAAAGGATTCCAGATGGAATCCTTTTTGATTTATACGCCCGGTCGTAATGGACGCTGCACTCCAGAAGTCGGCGGCAAAGCCGTCACTGGTTTGGCCTTAGCTGGATTACTCGCCTGTGGTTTTTTCGCTGGCGGCTTGTTGGCCACCGGACGATTTGGCTTTACTGGTTTGCTTTGTGCAGGTTTACTCTGTGTCGGTTTATGTGCAGGACGGTTGGCCTGACCCGGTTTTTGCCCATGCGGACGTTGAGCATGTGGACGATTCACTGGCTTAACCGATGGACGCTGCTGAATATACACCGGACGGCGTTCATTTTCCCAACGCGACACGGTATATGGATAGTTTGAATAGCCTCGATCATAACCGGTATAAACGCTATGTCGTGGACCATTCTCATACGGCGTGACCACACACCCGGTAAGCGCCACCGCCACCAGCGACACAAAAGCCAGCTTTTTCATGCAATTTATTCCCTGTTCAGATGGCTGCATTTTCAGCAATTAGCATGAATTTACTGGCAATTTTTTGTTGCGTTCCTGTATGTACAAGTTCACATTTCATGCATATCTAGGCTATTTTTCTGGTGGATAAAAGAAAAGACTGGCCGAGCTTCTGTCCAGTTAAGGTTTTATCTGCTCTTCCCAATCTAATATTTAAATATAGATATAGAATTGACTTAGGATAAATGTGCTTTTGACTCGATATTCAAGCAGCACAAATATTGAATGCACAAAAGAAAAAAAAAAGACAGCCGTAGCCATCTTTTTAGAATCAGGGAAAAATAGAGATATTGCTTAGGCTATTTAGTTTTTAAACAGGCCCTGCTTTTCAATAAACTCAATAATCTGCTCCAAACCATCTTTGGTTTTCATGTTAGAAAATAAAAACGGTTTATCACCACGCATGCGCTTGGCATCCTGATCCATTACTTCCAGACTGGCGCCGACCATCGGGGCTAAATCGGTTTTGTTGATAATCAGCAAATCGGATTTGGTAATGCCCGGCCCACCTTTACGTGGAATTTTTTCACCACCGGCCACATCAATCACATATAAAGTCAGATCGGATAATTCCGGGCTAAAGGTTGCTGCCAAGTTATCGCCACCACTTTCAATAATGATCAATTCCAAGCCATCGAACTTTTCACACAAGTCGTCAATCGCTGCCAGGTTAATCGAAGCATCTTCACGGATGGCAGTGTGCGGACAGCCACCTGTTTCGACACCGACAATCCGGTCTGGGCTCATGGCTTCGTTGCGGGTAAGAAAGTTGGAGTCTTCCTTGGTATAAATGTCATTGGTGACCACCGCCATGTTATAGCGCTGGCGCAAGGCCTGACATAAATTGAGAGTAAGTGCAGTTTTACCTGAACCGACTGGACCACCGATGCCGACACGTAATGGAGAACGTTCTGTCATGTTGATTTTCCTTATAAATGCCCTCTCCTTCTAGGAGATGAGCAGTCATACTGCGCTAAGGTGAGGTGATTTCCCTCTCCCAAAGGGAGAGAGAATATTGATTAAATTTTTGAGCCCTCTCAATCTCCCTTTAAAAAGGAAGACTTTAAGAACGAAATAAGCGTGAATACTGAGTTTCATGCGCCATACTCAGCATGGCGTAATTGGGTAAGGCGCTACTGAGCTGCTCATCTTCCAGCGTTAAGGCTTTTTCGATGGCTGCCGGAACCTGCTCATGTAAATACCATAAAATCCGTTGCCCACTCATCTGCCCCAGCGGGACAGTTTTCACCGCCGCCAGCACCTGATTTTCCAGCACAGTAAAGGTATAAGCGGTTAATACATCTGCGTCATTGAGACCCAACTGGCCGCAGAGCTGGGCATAAACCGGCACAAAACCTAGCTGTTTTTTCACCGTCACCGGCATTTTCAGCACATCTTTAATCCATGCATTAAGAGAAAATGCCAGCTGCTGTGATTCTGCTAAAAGTTCACGGCTTTCCCGACTGGCACGATAAATCTGCGCCCAATGATCAAACTGTGTGTCATCATCATAAAATTGCATCAGCCGTTTTAAGACCGGTAGTTCAAAACGTACCAGTAGCATCTCCAAGACTTCTTCAAAGTAGGCGATGCTACTGCTTTCATCTTGAATCAGGCCCTGATCAATCGCACTTTCTACCCCTTGCGAATAGCAATACGCTCCGACCGGTAACGCTGTCGAGGACAGGGTTAGCAGTTTGAGCAGTTGCGCTGCATTAGTGATGGGCATGGGCGTGAATAGCCTTGATCGGGCTTAAACGATGATCATGACTGTGCTGTGCGTATGCCCCGCTTTCTGGTTCAAAGGGATGCTCGACTTCACTCACAGTCAGACCCAGTCCAATGACCATTTCAGCCAGCACATGATCTGGTTCAAAATACAGTGCAGTTGGCGTGAGCATCAGCGGTACATGGCGGTTGCCGAGGTGATACGCCGCTTTCAATAAATCAAAATCGGTTTGGGCGACCACTTGCATCAGGTGTTCAGGTTTTGCATCGACCCGGAGTACATCCCCTTGTTCAGTGGCAATAAATGAGCCGCTACGCAAAATGCCGGTACGCGGCAGGTCTGCACCAATATCGGCGCCTGATTTTAATGTTGCACGAAATCGGCTCTTTTGGCGGGTGTCGAAGCTGAGTTCAACGATTTCAAAAGTGCTTCCCTCTGAAATGTGTTCTATTCGTTGAGTGTAGATTTTCATGCTATTCCTTTTGTCACGAAGATGTTTTGCTTTGATTTATGTTTTTCAATTTCAAAGCAAAATATCTGTAAATTTACGCATCAAAAGTAAGCAGTTTTTATGCCAATTATGAGTTTTCTTGGTGCATTTAATTTTTCTTTTCAACATCAAGCTGATGATGATTGGGAACTGTCAATTTATAAGTATTTGAGATTCTTTGAACTCTATAATAAGGAATATTTTCTGCTTCACATATCATTTCCAATTTTTTTTCATCGGCTACCGAGATTTTTAAACCTCCGATAACACTACAAATTAAGTCATCGTATGGGAGCTTCTGAATAGATTCACTCGTATTTGGTCTGATGACTCTAAATTCTTTTTCATAACTCCACTCAGCTGCTTTAGATGTATAAATTTCAATTATTTTACCATTTGGATCTAACCTAGTTTCTCGATCAATTACTAGCATTTCATCCATATAGCTAACAGGAATCGGGAAAAAATTTAAATAGTTCAAACTCGGGTTAAGTAAATCGGTTTTTCTAAACTTAAACTCTGTTAAAAAACCTTTATGAAAGTCTGCATAATGAGACCACATTAGAATATTTAACGGATTATGATTCAAACAACATATCCCCATTAAACTATTAATATCCGCAAAATATGTTAGATCATTAATTGCTTGATTTTCTTTCTCTATACTTTCTTTTTCATAATGCATCGCTTCTTCATTCGAAATTTTTTGTTTGAAAAGCTCTAAAAATTTCTTTTGAATTTCCTCTACAGAATAATGGTAACTTTCATCAACTGCGTAAACACAATCAAAAGGGTCATTAAATTTATCGGGCTTAGTAAAGCTGATTGTTCCTTTCGTTAAAAGCTCTAATCGACTATCTGTTATAGGCTGGTGTTTATATAAATAAATATAGTCTTCATCTTGATATACAAAAGGATATTCAGAAATATTCAGCAAATTAACTCTCTCTTCTTTTTAAGTCCTAGATAAATTCGCTTGTATACCTTTTATACAGTTAATTCAAGAGTTAGCACCCTCATCCTCTTGCGGAATTATATTCCTCATCCCAAAGGGATGAGGGAACGTAGATGCAATTAAATTAATCACTTCTTTCCCTCTCCTTTTAGGAGAGGGTCAGGGAGAGGTCAATCAAAACAAAAAATACCGCTGTGCCATCGGCAACACTTCCGCAGGTTCACACGTCAGTAATTTCCCATCTGCCCGAACCTCATAAATTTCAGGATCAACTTCCATCACAGGGCAGTAAGTATTCAGCTTCATATCTTTCTTCTGAATATCCCGTGTGCCTTTACATGGGCTAATCAACTTTTTCAGCCCTAGCTTTTCATGCACACTCGCATCAATCGCCACTTGCGACAAGAAGGTAATACAGGTGTTATGCACACCACGGGCATTGGCACCAAACATCGGACGATAATGCACTGGCTGAGGTGTTGGGATAGACGCATTAATATCGCCCATTGGCGCAGCGGCAATCATGCCACCTTTAATAATCATCGACGGTTTTACACCAAAAAAGGCAGGCTTCCACAGCACTAAATCGGCCAGTTTTCCGACTTCTACCGAACCGATTTCATGGCTTAAACCATGGGTAATGGCAGGGTTAATCGTATATTTGGCGATATAACGCTTCACACGATGATTGTCATGCGTGGCATTATCACCTTCTAAAGGTCCACGCTGCACTTTCATTTTATGTGCGGTTTGCCATGTGCGTATCACCACTTCTCCAACACGCCCCATCGCTTGCGAATCCGATGACATCATGGCAATTGCGCCTAAGTCTTGCAAAATATCTTCCGCAGCAATGGTTTCACGGCGAATACGACTTTCCGCAAACGCCACATCTTCCGAAATTGCAGGATCTAAATGGTGACAGACCATCAACATATCCAGATGTTCATCAATGGTGTTGATGGTATAAGGACGGGTTGGATTGGTCGACGATGGCAACACATTTGGCTGACCAATGGCTCTTAAAATATCAGGCGCATGTCCACCACCGGCACCTTCGGTATGATAAGTGTGAATGGTACGGTTTTTAAATGCCGCCAACGTTTCTTCCAAGAAACCACTTTCATTTAAAGTGTCGGTATGAATTGCGACTTGCACGTCAAATTCATCTGCCACAGTCAAACAGTTATCAATCGCTGCAGGTGTCGAGCCCCAATCTTCATGCAGTTTTAAACCCACTACACCTGCACGAATTTGCTCGGCAATCGGTTCAGGCTGACTGAGGTTACCTTTACCCAATAAACCAATATTCATGGGTAAATCGTCAATGGCTTGCAGCATGGTGGAAATATGCCAAGGACCCGGAGTCACCGTCGTTGCCGATGTGCCTGCTGCAGGACCTGTACCGCCACCAATCATGGTGGTGACGCCTGACATGAGTGCAGTTTCCACTTGTTGTGGGCAAATCCAATGAATATGGGTATCCACACCACCTGCTGTTAAAATTTGTCCTTCACCTGCAATCACTTCAGTAGCAGCACCAAGTGGAATGATAATATCCGGCTGAATATCAGGGTTGCCGGCTTTACCAATTTTCCAGATACGTCCGTTCTTTAAACCGACATCAGCTTTAACAATGCCCCACCAATCTACAATTAAAGCATTGGTAATGACGGTATCGGCAACGTCATCAGCCAAAAGTTGTGACTGCCCCATTCCATCACGAATGACTTTACCACCACCAAATTTAACTTCTTCACCATAAGTGGTGAGGTCTTGTTCCACATCAATAAACAGTTCGGTATCGGCCAAACGAACCCGATCGCCTACCGTTGGACCAAACATTTCCGCATAGGCACGGCGTGACATTTTCATTTTAATTTTTCCTTAATCCAATGGACCCATGACACGACCGGCAAAGCCATAGACTTCGCGTTTACCGGCTAAAGCCACCAGTTCAATATCCCGGCTTTGACCCGGCTCAAAACGTACCGCTGTGCCTGCGGCAATATTTAAACGAAAACCTCGTGCCGCTTCACGGTCAAACTGCAAGGCATCATTGGCCTCATAAAAATGAAAATGTGAACCGACCTGAATCGGACGGTCACCGGCATTTGCCACGGTCATTTTTAAGGTCTGACGCCCCACATTCATTTCAATGTCTGAGTCTGGGGTAATCACTTCTCCGGGTATCATGTTTGACTCCTAGACAATCGGTTGATGTACAGTGACCAGTTTTGAGCCATCTGGAAAAGTCGCTTCAACCTGAACTTCGGCAATCATTTCCGGAATGCCATCCATCACATCTTCACGTTTTAATAACGTGGTGCCGTAATGCATCAGCTCACTGACGCTCATGCCATCACGTGCGCCTTCTAACAACGCGGCAGAAATATAGGCAATCGCCTCGGGATAGTTCAGTTTTAGCCCACGTGCTTTACGGCGTTCGGCCACCAAGCCCGCAGTAAAAATCAGCATTTTGTCTTTTTCAGTGGGATTGAGTTCCATATCTCGTTCCTAAGTTTGTTCTAAAGGGTGTAATGCAAAATGTGTGCTAAAAAATGATATTCCCTCTCCTTTCAGGAGAGGGTTAGGGAGAGGTAATAAACCCAATGTATTTACCCTCCCTCTAGCTCCCTCCCATTGGGAGGGAGAACTTCATTTTATGTCCGCCAAATCCTCGGAAATTCTTCATCTAAATCGAACCAGTCACGGCGCAGCTTGGCACGTATCGCAGCGAAAGCATCATGACACTGGCGTACGTCATCACCCAGATAACGTGCTGTCACCACATCATCCAGCAGGGTTAACGTCACCTTAATATCCATGCGCATAATCAGCTCACGGATTTGATCAATCTGCTGATCTAAATAGAATTTTGAGCGGAATTTTTCTGGCGGCACTGCCCAGAAGCTGGCCATGACTGCATGACCGTTCATTCCCAAACAGGAGCTGAGCCAGCGGTCATTACCACTAAAACTCAAACGGTCAGTGACCAGTAATTTATGCTTCCGGTACAGCTGAAATCGATTTTGATAACTGCCCTCGATAAATGTTTCATGGCGCGCCTGACGGCCCAGTACCAACATATCCCAACCAATAAAACTGGCGGCATCCTCCAAAATAACTCTGGTTTCAGAATTGGCATGTGCACCATTAAAGAGCATGGTTTCTTGTGGTAGCCATTCAAAAATAGAGGCATCTTTAACTGTAATATCAATATGTTGGAAAGCCTGTTTTTGATTGGTCTTGTACCATTTTCCTGCACCCGGCGTGGTCACCAAGGCATGTGCGGCCTGCTCTGCCGACATCTGAAAGGTTAAATGATCACCCCCGGCAATGCCTGCCGGTGGATGCACAATAATGGCGTGGCACACCCCGGTTTTTTCCGGCCACAGCATTTTTTGCACCCGAACAGGACCATGATGCTTACGATGTTCCAATACGGTGCGATTTTCTGCGCCTTTAAAGCCAAGTTCGAGCTGTGCAAACCAATATTGCACCGCAGGCTTCACTTCTGTTGCCACCAGCTGATTCATTTTGCTCAATTTGTATCTTTTTGAAGTCTATGCCCTGGCATTAAGCAATAACTGCACCAATTTCTATCGGCGCAGATTTCGCTTTGGCTGGCTGCCATTTCTTGCTATGGTGCATCTGCATAGGGAATGAAGATGTGAGCAATATGCAAATTCGTGATCAAATTGTTTTAGTGACTGGCGGCGCACGCGGTTTAGGCCTGGCGATTACCCGAACCTTATTGGCGGAAGGGGCGCGTGTAGTGGTAAATTATTTAAACAGTGCCGCTGCTGCCGAGCAACTGGTGCAACAGTATCCTGAGCAGGTCTTTGCCTATCAGGCCGATGTCACTGACAAAGCCCAAGTGCAGGCTCTCTTTGCCGCAGCCAAGGCGCATTTTGGTCAGGCCATTCATAGTGTCATCAACAATGCCTTAATTAACTTTGAGTTTAATGGTGATGCCCGTCCCAAAGTCGAAGATCTGACGCCGGCCATCATGCAGCAACAGTTTGATGGTGCAGTTGTGGCTGCCCTCAATACCACCCAAGCAGCGCTTGAGGATATGAAAACTGCCGGATTTGGCCGTATTGTGAATATTGGTACCAACCTCGTGCAGAATCCGGTGGTGCCTTATCATGACTACACCACCGCCAAAGCCGCACTGTTGGCCTTTACCCGTACTGCAGCGCATGATCTGGGCCAATATGGTATTAACGTGAATATGTTGTCTGGCGGTCTGCTCCAAACCACCGATGCCAGCAAAGCCACGCCAGATGCGGTATTTGATTTAATTGCTGCCTCGACGCCACTACGCCGCGTTACCACCCCAGAAGAATTTGCCGCAGCTATTATGATGTTCCTGTCACCGTATTCGCGTGCAGTCACCGGGCAAAACCTGATTGTTGATGGCGGTCTGGTCAAAGGTTAACTGCAGTTTTGTGTGACTTTTATCACAATAAACTAATTTTTAAGCAGTTAAACCGGTTTGTCATGCTAGAGGTGGGCTGAATTCGCTAGACTATGGTCCATCCTCTCTTCACTATTTTGCTAACATGAAACCCCTGTTTGCTTTGGCCTGCTGTACCCTGCTGAGCGCCTGTATGTTCGGTAACTCCCAAGAATTAAAACGCGCTGAACAATTGCTGGCGCAATTTGAATGCCACAATATTGAAACCGCGCTAATGACACATAGTGCTATTAACAGCTATCACGAACATGCACTGGTTGCCGCCCGGCAAAAAGCCAGTCGTTATGTCGAGCAATATCGGGAAGGTGAACAGCAATCCAGCCTGGCGGTGGATGAAATTGTGCAGCAGCAATATCATCTTTATACCGCAGCCTGCCAATCATTGGGCGGAATTTTTCCCAAAGCAGAACAGCCTTAAATCAAAATCAGATATTTAGAAGTTTGATCACACAAAACAGCCGATCAATCAGAGAGAAGCTTCAACCTCTCGCATCTTGATGTACTGCTAATTTCGATATTGAAAGCATATAAATAAAAAGACAGGCTCGATGCCCTGTCTTCTTTTTTTAACAATGAGTGACTATTCAGCCGGTTCTGCATAGTAACGGGTATCGACACTAAACTGTTCCGGGAATTTGGCGGCAATGCTGGCATAAAACGCCATGATTTCTGCCATGTCTTTTTCCATATCTCCCGATGGATAGACAATTTTACCTACCCCACATTTTTTCTGGGCGTAGTCCATATAGGCCAGTGCAATTGGCACGCCAGCCGTTACCGCCACATGGTAAAAACCGGTTTTCCACTGTTCCTGTTTGGCGCGTGTACCTTCTGGCGTAACCAGCATCACCAGCTTGGGATGCTGCTTGAACAAATCGCTCATCAGCTGCACCATGCTTGGACGCTGCTCACCGGCTGCCTTCGGACGACGGTCAATGCCAATTCCGCCCATTGCACGGACAAAAGGCCCAAACGGAAACTTCATATAACTGTCTTTAATGGTCAGGCGCACATTCACGCCCAAGGCTTTAAGCGCCAAACGTGCATATAGTGCATCCCAGTTACTGGTATGCGGCGCGGCAATCATCACACACTGGTCCAAATCCAGCGGCCAGTGATTGTCAATTTCCCAGCCCATCAACCCCAAGCTCTGTTCTGCCAACTTCTCAAACACAAGCACAATCCACACAATAAAAATTGCGCGAAGTTTAACAACTCAACAGATTTAAAAAAGAGCAGATTGCCGAATATTTAATCAATTAATATATAAATGTATACAATTAGCCAAACCGTCAATCGCCATTCCTGCCAATCTTTCGGGTTTTTCTTAAATAAACCGGATGCCGTAAACTGAAAATAAATACTCACAGAAACCCAACAGGGCAATTTTTACAATCAGGCTATGCTGACCCTATCTGTCCTGTCAGGAGATTGATCGGTGAAAATAAAAATTCTGAGCCTTGCTCTCACGGCGCTGTTACTGGCCGCCTGTGATAACAATAAAACCCCTGAAACCGCCCGCGATGCAGAAACCACCTCGCCTGCCGCAGCCACTGAAATGAGCGCCAATGATACAGCCGCCACCGCACTGGACTGGCCGGGAGAATATAAAGGGGTCTTGCCGTGTAGCGACTGCCAGGGCATTGAAACCGAGCTTGAGCTAAAAATGGATAAAACCTATGAGCTGAGTGAAGAATTCCTGGGCCGTGCCAATGGTCAGGAGTCCAAAATTACCGGTACGTTTGAATTTGACCCGAATGATCCTGCCGTTATTATTCTGGATCAGGCTGCCAATAACCGTAAATTCTTTGTCGGTGAAAACTTTATTGAAGCGCGTGATGTCAATAATGGCGACAATATTGATGCCAGCCAGAATTATCGTCTGCAAAAAGATCTGCAATAAAGCACAAGATCTAGCATCGCTAAAAGTCACCACTTTGGTGGCTTTTCTTGTTTCAAAACGGTTTTTTGCCCGCGATAAAATTTGCTACAAAACAGCGGCTCAATTTAGCCCTCTGCTCTAGGCGAATATGCCCGAAAAGTTTATGTTTAATACCTTATCCAAAGATTGATCTGTTGCCATGTTATCTCGTCCTCTTCTTGCAATTAGCACCTTGTCCTTGTGTTTAAGTGGTTGCGGTGGGCAAGCTGAAAAAAGCAGTACCATGAGCAATGCCCAGGCCCAAACTGAAACCCAACCGCAAGACAGCCTAATGCCTGCTGCTGAAACAGCAGCACCACAGCCGGAGCCGCTGGCCGGTCACTACAAAACCATCCTTGACTGTGATGATTGCCAGCAGCGTATTCTTGAGTTAAAGATTCATCCGGATCAGAGCTACAGCCTGCAAGATACCCGTATCTATGCTCGCCGTCAGCGTAGCCAGAATACACAAGGTCAGGTCAGCTATACCAATGAAGAGACTGCCCAATTAATCAGTACTGATCAACAGATTCAACAATTGCAGCCCACAGCAAACGGGCTGGAACTTGTAGATGCCTCATCCAAACAGCCAGCACTAAAACTGGAACGTGTTGCGACCATTGAAGTCAGCAATGCGCTGAAACATGCCGACATTCAGGCCGAACATATTGATAGCTTAAGCTTTCGCGATATTACCGATACCGTCAAAGCGCATGACTACTATATGCGTATTCATAACCAGTCAGATCAGCCGCTAAAACTGAAAGTCAGCGATATTATTCTGGTCGATCAAAACTATCAGGAATATAACGCGCTGGTTGATGAAAGCTTTTTAGAACCTATTCCGGCCCAGCACACCCGCTACAATAAAATCAGCTTTAATTATCCGGACAATGCGGTGGCGGACTATATTAAGGTGAAATAGCTTTTCTTTTTTCTTTCATTTTCTATTCTGCCGTTTCTTTTTATCTTGCTGTACTGATCTTCTTTTTTCTTTCTTATTTATTCTTTTTATTCAAGCATAAAAAAACCCTGCTTACGCAGGGTTTTCTTTTAAACCATTCAGCGATTACGCGTTGAATTGGTTCATAGTGTTTTTAGCTTCGTCCGCAGCTTTAAGTGCGTTGTCACCAGAGAAGATTTCTTTGTGATCGTCACCGATGTCAGAACCAGCCATTGCTTGGTGTTTAACGCAAGAGATACCACCACGGATTTCTTTACGTTGTACGCCAGCAACATAAGCCAACATACCTTCAGAACCGAAGTAACCTTCTGCAAGCTCATGAGTAGAAAGCGCAGCAGTGTGGTAAGTCGGAAGTGTGATCAAGTGGTGGAACACACCTGCTTCACGAGAAGCATCTGCTTGGAATGTACGAACTTTTTCATCAGCATCAGCTGCTAATTCAGTGTTGTCGTACTCAGCGCTCATTAATTTAGCACGGTCGTAAGCAGAAACGTCTTTACCTTCAGCAACCCAACGGTCGTAAGCTTGTTGACGGAAGTTTAAAGTCCAGTTGAACGATGGAGAGTTGTTATAAACAAGCTTCGCATTTGGCACAACTTCACGTACACGGTTCACCATGTGAGCGATTTCTTCAACGTTAGGCGTTGCAGTTTCGATCCAAAGCAGGTCAGCACCGTTTTGTAAGCTAGTTACACAGTCAAGTACAACGCGGTCAATTTGAGTGCCTTCACGGAACTGGTACAAGCCAGAAGCTAAACGCTTAGGACGGTGTAATTTACCATCACGCTTGATCAGGATTTCGTCTTCTTTCGCTTCAGAGATGTCAATTTCTTGAGTGTCTAAGTAGCTGATGTATTGAGAAGCGATGTCGCCTGGCTCTTTAACCACTGGGATTTTTTGAGTCAAGTCAGCGCCTTCAGAGTCAGTACGTGCAACGATGATACCGTCGTCAAGACCCATTTCCAGGAACGCATAGCGAAGCGCGTGGATTTTCGCGATGAAGTCTTCGTGTGGAACAGTTACTTTACCTGCTTGGTGACCACATTGTTTCGCATCAGAAACCTGGTTTTCGATTTGCAGTGCACAAGCACCCGCTTCGATCATTTTCTTCGCAAGTAAGTAAGTTGCTTCTTCGTTACCGAAACCAGCATCGATGTCGGCAATAATTGGCACAACGTGAGTTTCAAAGTTGTCGATTTGAGCAGTGATTTCAGCTGCTTTAGCAGTATCACCTGCGTCTTGTGCTTTTTTCAGTGCACGGAACAAATCGTTTAATTCTTTTGCGTCAGCTTGACGTAAGAAAGTGTAGATTTCTTCGATCAATGCAGGAACAGAAGTTTTTTCGTGCATAGATTGGTCAGGAAGTGGACCGAATTCTGAACGAAGTGCAGCAACCATCCAGCCAGACAGGTAGATATAACGCTTAGAGGTTGTACCGAAGTATTTTTTGTTCGCAATCATTTTTTGTTGCGCAACGAAACCGTGCCAGCAACCTAATGATTGAGTGTACTTGCTGCTGTCTGCATCGTATTCAGCCATATCACGACGCATAATCGCAGCTGTATATTTAGCAATGTCTAAACCAGTTTTGAAACGGTTTTGCATCTGCATACGCGCAGCATCTTCAGGACTGATGTCTGCCCAAGTGTTACCGAATTTCGCTTTCAATTCGCGGATTGCATCAATCGCTGTTTGGTATGTAGTCATGATATTTTCCTGTATTAATTTTAGGATTTTCTCCAACGAAATGACTAAAATCATACCTCTGGATGTGTTCAGATTTAGAGCACTTCGTCGTGTTGAGTACAGATTAGAGTGAGTTAGAAAATTAATCCAATATCCTCAAAGAATCTTCACTATTTATTTAAAAAATATGTAGATCAAAGTCGTATCCGAAAATTTATATTACAAAACAAATATTTGATTTTTATTAAATAAATTTTATTTCACAATTCAAATAACCGATTAAAAAACACACCATTTGCTTTTTTTATATTCATTATACTTAAGTCGGGTACGGCTTTTTCCGTACAAAATCAAGGCAATATCCGGCTTATTTTTAGCCTGGTAGACCCAACCTGACAGTGAATAGAAGAAGACCATGCTTGTGTTGAGTCGCTCAACTCAAGCATTTCTGCAGGTGGATGCGATGAGGTTTGGATCAACCCGACACGCGCTGATTTAAGCCGCTTAAACCCCGCGCGAATTGGGCCGAAAAACCCGGTAAATATGCAGGAATTGATCCGATCAGGGAACAGGCTTTTTCGGTAATTGTTCTACCCAAGCCTTCAGGCTTATGGCATAATCCAAATAATTTCTTGGGTTTATTTTCGGTATTTTTTTTATGAATCTGGAGCGGGTCGATCTCAACCTACTAATTTACCTGGACGTATTACTTCGCGAAAAAAATGTCACTCGAGCAGCTGAACAATTGGGCGTTACCCAACCCGCCATGAGTAACATTTTACGTCGTCTACGTAACTTGTTTAATGATCCCCTGCTCATCCGTTCATCTGAAGGGATGACCCCGACCGAACGCGCACTTGAATTACAACCGCGTATTCGTGATGCCCTGTCCGATTTATCCATGATTCTGGAACCCCGTACCGAGTTCCGCCCGTATACCTCCAATCGCGTATTCCGGATTATGACTTCAGATTATGCTGAAGCTACCCTAGTGCCGCGTCTGGTTAAAGCCTTGCGTTCTGAAGCGCCAAATGTGGTGCTCGACTTTCTGACCCCAAGTGATGTGTCCTATCGTGACATGGAACAAGGCAAGGTAGACCTAGCCATCAACCGCTTTAATGAAATTCCGCAAAGTTTCCACCAGGTACTGGTCTGGCGTGACAGTTTTTCCTGTCTACTCAATCAGAAACACCCGGCGGCCAGTAACCTGAACCTCAAAAGCTATTTAGATGCACAGCATATCTGGGTCTCTAAAACCGGTATGGGCGTTGGCTTTGGCGTTAATCCTGAAAAACAGGCCGGATTAGGCTGGATTGATCAGGCACTGGAGCGGATTGGTCAAAAACGCAAGATTTCAGTCTTTACCCGTCATTATCAGATGCCGGCACTCTTGGCATCCAATGTGGATCTGGTGGCCACCTTACCGACCCGAATTGCCCGTTTACAGGCCAAAAGCCAGAATCTGCTGATTAAAGACCCGCCGTTTTATATTCCGGAATTTGAATTGAAGATGGCCTGGTGTCCGTTACTGCATCATCATCCGGCGCACCGCTGGTTACGCCAGCTGATTTTATATGTGGCCCGTCAAATGATTGAAGAAGAAAACCGTGAGTTTTTAATGAATAACTCACAATTTTCTCAATTTTGACAAAAAACGCTCATAAATCTCTCTTTTTAAAGCTTATACTAAGATGAACATGAGTAGTGCCCGGTGCACTACTCGATGTTTTTGACGTTAAAAATATTCAGAATAAAAATCCGCAGGTGGATTCGTGAGCCTCTTCCAGAACATTGTTATTATTTTCATACTGATTGCAGGAGCAGGTTTTTTATCACTGACCGAGATCGCTCTGGCCGGTGCGCGTAAGGTCAAATTAAAAATTCTGGCTGAAGCCGGAGATGAACGTGCGCAAAAAGTGCTGGATTTACAGGAAAACTCGGCAGACTTTTTTGCCGCCTCGCAAATTGGCTTGAATGCGATTGCCATTTTAGGCGGTATTTTAGGTGAAGGTGCTTTTCGCCCGTATTTCTACGATTTTGTCACCCGCTTCTATACCGGACCGTGGGCCGAAACCCTTAGCTTTGCGCTGTCTTTTACCTTGGTCACCTCTTTATTTATTCTGTTTGCCGACCTGATGCCGAAACGCCTGGCCATGATTGCACCAGAGAAAATTTCCATTTCCGTGATCAATCCGGTGCAGGTGTTTATTACCGTCTGCAAACCACTGGCCTGGTTTATTAATGCCATCGCCAATATGCTGTTCCGGCTATTTAAGGTCAATACCATCCGCGATGACAATATTACCTTTGATGATATTTCCGCAGTGATGGATGCCGGCGCCCAAGCGGGTGTGTTGCAAAAACAGGAACATCACTTTATTGAAAACGTGTTTGAACTGGAAGAACGTAATGTCCCGTCCAGCATGACCACGCGTGAAAATGTGGTGTACTTTACCCTAAATGAAGCCGAAGACAGCATTCGCCAGAAACTGGCCGAATTTCCCTATTCCAAATTTCTGGTCTGTAATGAAAATATTGATCAGGTGATTGGCTATGTTGATGCCAAAGATATTCTGGTACGGATTCTAAATAACCAGAAAATCAACCAGCTGAATGAATCAACCATTCGTAATGTACTCACCATTCCCGATACCCTGACCCTGTCTGAAGTGCTGGACCGCTTCCGCTCGACCAAAGAAAAATTTGCGGTGGTGATTAATGAGTACGCACTTGTGGTCGGCGTCATTACCTTGTCCGATATTATGATTACCGTAATGGGCGACTGGGTAACCCCTATTGAAGAAGAACAGCAGATTATTAAACGTGATAATAATTCATGGCTGATTGACGGCAGTACCCCAATTGAAGACATGAAACATGCACTTGAAATTGAAGAAATGCCCGATGAAGAAAACTATGAAACTCTGGCCGGTTTTATGATGTATCAGCTGCGTAAAATTCCGCGTCCAGCCGATACCGTGTTATATGGCGGTTATAAATTTGAAGTGGTCGATGTCGATCATTTTAAAATTGACCAGCTGTTGGTGACACGTTTACTGGAAAATAACCAGCCGCCGGAACAGGAATAATCCATCTTCCTCCAATCAAGAGCGATAAAAAAACCTTCTAGACTCTAGAAGGTTTTTTTCATGCAGCAATTCACTTAAAACTGACGCAGCAATTCATCCAGCACCGCCTGATAGTGAATGGCAATATCATCTTCCAGAATTTTATAGGCGCTGTCGAACTGCACCATTGGCCAACCTTCTTTCCAGAACGGGAAAATATTGTGCAGGTCATGGGTCACAATCGCATCTTCACGGACAATAGCTTGTGCAATTTGTGCCAGTACCTGGGCGGTTTCTGCGCCATCAATGGCCAGATAATCAATCTGACGGGCTTTTAAAATACGAATCCGGTCTTTTTTATAGCGGATTTTTTTGGCTTGTGCTTCATTCAAGCTCAATGCCAGCGTCACCGCTTCAACAAATTTTTCCTCAAAAGATTGATGCAATGCCACCAAGGCCTGTTTATGCGCTTCCTGACGTCCCACTTTTCCGCCTTTGCGGATAATCTCTTTGGCTTCGCTATTGAGCACATCATTCTTCATACTCTGAAGGATGTCTATAATTTCAATATCGCTTAAAGATTCAGGAGACTGGTCAATCATGAAATAGCCTTGGGCAAAAAGTAAAACGCTATTTTCGCATAATTTCACTTAAAGCTCGACAGATTCCGTAGCAATTATGGCAGGAATAAGAGGCCAGTCTTAATGGTCATCAAAACTCAAATGTACACCCACAATACGAATTAATGCAGATAATGGCTAAGGCTCTGCTCCAGCTCGGTTTGTAAATGCAGCGGCGCTACAATTTTGATATAGGGAATCCAGTAGCGTACCAGCGGATAAAGCTGAATATGATGGCGAATCTGGCAGGAAATCAACAGGCTGCCACACGGCTTTTCTTCCAGAATCTGCTGCTTTGGAAACAGCCGGCGCTGTTTAAAATACAGCGCGGCATCTGCCGCAACCGATAAATGCACTTCCTGCTGTTCATGACCAAACCAGATACCTTCTTCATCTTCCAACTGTTGCAGAATAGCCGGATCATGCTCAAACGGGTCCAGTTCATAACTGAGTTCAATCTGCTCAATCAGGCTCAGGCGATACACTTTTAAAGTGTCCGAATGCACCGCAGCCAGATACCAGTTACCATGATGATGAATCAGGCGATAAGGCTGCACCCGACGGGACTTGTTTTTATAGACAAAGCCAATGTACTGACGCTGCTGAATGGCTTGGGTCAGGGTTTTAAAATGTTCGGCATATTGGCTACTGTCTTCATAATCATAACCTTTGGCGGAAAACACCAGATTGGCACGATGATCCATCAGCTCACGTAGGAACGAAATATCCAGCGAGGGATAAAGATCGCTAATGCCCGACAACTGGGCAAAGTTCTGGATATCCTGAAGTTTAAACCGTCCCAAATAGGAAGCATCAAGATAGTATTTTTTGCTGCGTTTGTCCTGCAATAAAGGTAGATAGGCATTCAGCCGATCAAAGTCACGTTCAATGGTGCGGGTGCTGACTTTAAATTCCTGGGCCAGTTCCGGAATACTCAGCTGATGCCCTACATTGAGTTTGGTTAAAATACTGACCAGCCGTTCGGCCAGTCGTTCATGTGTTGAAGTAACACACTTCATGATACCCTCATGGTGCTGTTTTAAGGCACTGTTTTTTCTATCAATTAAACAACCGTAAATTAAAATTTATTAAATAAAAAATCATATAAATAATTAGACCAAAACTTTAAATACATTTACGTTAAAAGTAAATCAAAATACGTATCACAAGACTGCATTCAGCTTAGACTTAAGGCTTATTCTGATCCAGGCGATCCACATAACGCTCTAAATGCAGCATGGCACTATACACCCGGTGGATATCTGCCAGACCTATTTTTTGACGGATAATAGCCCGATGAATGCGCCTTAAAGCACGTATATTCTGGGTGGTGGTATATGCTGTAGATGAAATTCTCATGATTCTGCCCTCTGTCTCTTCATTGAAATATCCAGTTTATTTTTATGATGTCTGTTTCGTATGTGGGCTAATGTACAACACAGTTTCGACAGGTTGTGTCAAATACATCACATATATTTTAATTTTTAGTAAAGCTTGTACAGTTTAAGTAATAAACATCAATGTACTAACTTGAAATAAGCATAAAAAAGACCGGCTATAGCCGGTCTTTTTTAGATGCCGAATTAAATAATTTCTACCACAACCTTGCCAATATGATCACCGGTATCCATGGCCGCATGCGCTTCCTGGATCTGATCAAATTTAAAGGTTTTAAAAATCATCGGCAGACATTCACCTTTGCTCAATAATGGCCACACTGTGTCTTGCAAGCCTTGGGCAATTTCAGCTTTTTCTGCAGTATTACGCGCACGCATGGTCGAACCGGTAATGGTCAGGCGCTTCATCATAATCGGGCCAAGTTTCACATCTTTGGCTTTGGCACCGCCCAAGAACGCGATATAAACCAGACGACCATCACGGCGTAACAGGTTCAGGTTACGTTCCAGATAAGGTGCGCCAACGATATCTAAAATAACATCGACGCCGCCATTGTCAGTCTGTTCATTAATCACCTGCTCAAAATCTTGTGTCTTGTAGTTAATGGCGGTGGTCAGGTGTGAAATAGCCGCAACTTTTTCATCTGAACCGACAGTCGCAAAGGTTTTCATGCCCAGCGCATTACATAACATCAGCGCTGTGGTACCAATACCGCTGCTACCCCCATGGACCAGTACTGTTTCGCCAGCCTTGGCTTGCCCCATCTGGAACACGTTGGCCCATACGGTAAAGAAGGTTTCCGGAATAGCCGCAGCTTGTACAAAACTCAAGCCTTCAGGAATGGTCAGGGTCTGGCTTTCCGGAACCACGCAGTATTCTGCATAGCCACCGCCATTGGTCAGGCCACAAACTTTATCGCCGACTTTAAATTTGCTGACCTCTTCGCCTACCGCTACCACTTCACCGGCCACTTCCAGCCCCGGCACAGGCGTTACCCCTTTCGGCATTGGATAGAGGCCTTGGCGCTGCAAGATATCCGGGCGGTTTAAACCAAAGGCATGAACCTTAACCAGCACCTCATTGGCTGCTGGTGTCGGAATAGCCACACTTTCATAGGCCAGTTTTTCCGGGCCGCCTGGTTCTGTAATAATGACCTGCTGCATCGTCGCTTGTGACATGGATTTTCCTTAATTGTTCAGTGCAAGTTTCTGTACTCTATTTGAACATAGAAAAATGACGGAATGAAGCCAAGCCGGACTTATGTATAATGAGATGTATATTTCGCAGATTGATAACTCAGGTGAGCCATGGCCAAGGTCATCGACTATAACGAAAATAATTACAGTGAATTTGAATGGTTTGATGGCTTTGCCGTGATCCGCTTTTATGCAGACTGGTGTGCACCCTGCGTACAGAATTTTCCGGTGTTTGCCGAACTGGCCGGCTATTATGCCCACCATCAGCCAGAGATTAAATTTGGCAAGATCAATGTCGATCAATCTCCCATTCTCACCCTGCGTTATCATGTCTATGGATTACCTTCGACCCTGATTTTCAAGCAGGGACAGATCATCCACAGAATTGCAGGGGTCAAAAGTCTGACAGAGATGAAATCTATTCTGGCCTTAATCCTCAATGATTCTTATGAATGATTATCCATATAAAACTAAATCCAACAAAAATATTTCCTTTAGCTCGCTATCTAAAATACGGAGCCTTTAATTAACTACACCCTTTATATTCCTTTACCATTCGATCACTCACATCTTCCGGATAACATAGCGGTGCATATCCGCCTACACGATTATAAGCACTACGCTTACCACAACGACTACCATTACTTGCAGTATTGTAAGGACACGGACAATTTCCCGGATAATTCTCAATCGACTGCTGGATTATTTTCTGCTTGATTGCTTCAATGCTTTGGCTGCTCTGTTTGGCTTCAGCTCCAAAAGCCACACACAAGCCAGCCAGCAATATTAATTTTTTCATATATCCCCTAAATCTAGGGAGCATTGTATTAATTGACCGGTAAATTGAAAGATCACATTTTGACCAATCGAATGACTCTCATGCAATCAAAATTTAGGCAATAAAAAACCCGCCAATCAGACGGGTTTTTAAACCAGTCCAGTCTTATAGACGAACCAGCTCCACAATTTTCTCAGCCAGTTCTTCAACGGCTTCGGTGCCATAGCTTACGTCAGTGCCTTCAGCAACATCGGTGACCACCACAACACCAGTTTCACGAAGTAATGCCACTTGAGCAGCATTCAGACCCGCTTTTGCAATTGCAACTACACCTTGCTGAATCAACAGACTTTCCAGCGCTTGTGCATTTTCCAGTGCTTGTGCTGTTACAGTCACCGCAGCAGGTTTTTGACCTAAACGGGCAGCACGGTCTTCCGCAGTCACAGGTTCATCATGCGCAGTCCATTCTACCGCTGCTTCCACCATGCCCGCACCAACGGTCACGTTGCTTAAACGGTCAATGAAAATAAACGAGCCGGTATAACGGCTGTCCTGATAACGGTCAAATACCACTGGCGCATCAAACTCGATCTGAACATCAGCAATCGCGTTCAGTTCCAGCTGCTCTACCTGAGTTTTTTCCAGCGTATTCACGTTTACACGATAGTTAATTTCAGCAATTTTGGCTGGAACAGTTTGCGTACCGAGCTTAATGTTGTACAGCTTGCCTTTGACCAGTGGCTGATCATTCATCCACACCACAGTTGCGCGTGCAGAACGTGAAATTTCCGGTTGATCGCCCGCTTTGACCAGCAGGTTACCGCGTGAAATATCAATTTCATCATTCAGGGTAAGGGTAACCGCCTGACCGGCAAAAGCACGTTCTAAATTGCCATCAAAAGTTACAATGTCTTTGACGGTAGAACGTTTGCCTGATGGCAACGCGACAATTTCATCACCCACACGGATGTCGCCCGAAGCAATGGTGCCAGCAAAACCACGGAAGTCGAGGTTTGGACGGTTGACATATTGCACCGGGAAGCGGAATTCGTTTTTACCTGAAGTCCGGCTAATTTCCACGTTTTCCAGCGTTTCCATCAAAGTTTCGCCGCTGTACCACGGAGTATTGGCCGACTTGTTCACCACGTTATCGCCATTCAGGGCAGAAATTGGCGTGAAAATGATATTGGCCGGTTTACGGTCACCAAGCTGGTTCACGAACTCGTTATATTGCGCCTGAATTTCATTAAAGCGCGCTTCAGAGAATTCCACCAGGTCCATTTTGTTGATGGCAACAATAATGTTCTTAATACCCAGCAGGCTGGCAATAAAGGTATGACGACGGGTTTGGGTCTGCACGCCATAACGCGCATCAATTAAAATAATTGCCAGATCCGCAGTTGATGCACCAGTGGCCATGTTACGGGTATATTGTTCATGTCCCGGGGTATCGGCAATGATGAACTTACGCTTTTCAGTTGAGAAATAGCGATACGCCACATCAATGGTAATACCCTGCTCACGTTCTGCCTGCAAGCCATCGACCAGTAAAGCTAGGTCAGGTGCATCCCCTGTCGTCCCGACTTTTTTCGAGTCACGGGTTACCGCTTGCAACTGATCTTCATAAATCAGTTTTGAATCATAAAGCAGACGACCAATTAAGGTCGATTTACCATCATCGACGTTACCGCAGGTCAGGAAACGCAATAAGTCTTTATTTTCGTGCTGTTTTAAATAGGCCAAAATATCTTGGCTAATGAGTTCTGATTGATGAGACATTGCTCAAACTCCACAAATTCTTTAGAAACCGGTTTAATCTCCCTGTATCTCCCTTTTACCCAGAGGGAATTTCCTCTCTTGTCTAAAGAGAGGTCGGGAGAAATTAGAAGTAGCCCTCTTGCTTCTTCTTCTCCATCGAGCCGGCTTCATCATGGTCAATCATACGACCCTGACGTTCCGAGCTGGTGGCCAGCAACATTTCCTGAATAATTTCAGGCAAGGTATCTGCGCCTGACTCAACTGCACCGGTCAGCGGGTAACAGCCAAGCGTACGGAAACGTACCGATTTCATTTGTGGTACTTCGCCTTCATGTAAACGCATACGCTCATCATCAACCATAATGAGTGTGCCGCTACGTTCTACCACTGGACGTTCAGCAGCAAAGTACAATGGAACAATTGGAATCTGCTCGAGATAAATGTATTGCCAGATGTCCAGCTCGGTCCAGTTCGACAATGGGAACACACGAATGCTTTCGCCCTTGTTGACCTTACCGTTATAAAGGTTCCACAGTTCTGGACGCTGGTTTTTCGGGTCCCAACGGTGTTTGGAATCACGGAAAGAATAGACACGTTCTTTGGCACGTGATTTTTCTTCGTCACGGCGCGCACCACCAAATGCAGCATCAAAACCGTATTTGTCCAGCGCCTGTTTCAGCCCCTGGGTTTTCATGATGTCGGTGTATTTTGAGCTACCATGATCAAATGGATTGATTCCAGCGTCACGGCCTTCCTGGTTCTGATGCACAATCAGATCAAAACCATGTTTTTTGGCCATATTGTCGCGGAATTCAATCATATCTTTGAATTTCCAGCCTGTATCGACATGTAACAGAGGGAATGGAAGTTTTGCAGGATAGAAGGCTTTCAAGGCAAGATGCAGCATCACCGCAGAATCTTTACCAATCGAGTACAGCATAACCGGATTTTCAAACTCGGCAGCAACTTCACGGATGATATGAATACTCTCAGCTTCAAGCTGTTTCAGATGAGTAAGTCTTTCCTCATTTAATGACATGGACAACACCAGCTTAAATCAACGTGTACTTATTACACTTTATAAAATTTATATTCATTATAGAGATTTAGTTATCTGTACTATTGCTTGTTTTATTATATTAATATGCAAAAACGTCATATACAGGATTACTGATATTGCTATCAAAGTTTACTCATACCCTGCACAGCATCACTTATTTTTAGCCTGATCACTATTTTCCAGTCGCCGTTTTTATGCTCACTTCTATCTATTGAGTTATTGTTAAAAGCTCTAATAGATCGCTTCATTTTCCAAGTGAAACACCTAAAATAAAACAAATTTTAATTTTTTCTGATTGCTTCCATGCCTTATAGTCATTACGATTTAGCCACCTTAAAAGCCCAGCTGGAACAGGCGCAGCTTGCCGGCTTTCTGTATCAGCATCAGCAGCACATGCTGGTGTTGCAGGAAGCGTTTGATGAAGATGGTTCTGCACTAAATACCTTTGTCCAGCACGAGTTCAGTGCCGATCAGATCGGGCTGCAATTTGGTCTACGACTTTCGGACCATAATATCGAGTTTTTGATTGGTCTGACCCACAGTAATCAGGATCGCGGTTATGAAATTGGTGCCGGCAATTTAAAAGGTGACCAGAAAGCCTTTAACCTGATGTATGCCTTTTATAATTATCCAAAGGCCTTTTATCTGGTCAGCATGCCACTGGCCTCCACCTCAAGCCAGCTGGAACAGGCCATTGAACAGCAACTGTTCCAGCGCCCGGAACTGGCCTTCCTCGACACCGCAGTCAAAACCAATCCAATGGGTGAACAGGTGCAGTGGATGAAATCCTTTATTGTGCAGCAAAGCCTGAACATGAAAGTGCGTATTCAGACCAGTTTAATCTAAGCAATTCTTCTGATCTGTGCTTTACGTATAGCTTGATGATACTCAAACAAAAAAAATAACCCGCGAGATTCGCGGGTTATTTGATGTAGCAGATTTTAGTTCTTGTGACGCATATGCGGGAACAAAATCACATCACGTATACTTGGTGCATTGGCGAATAACATCACCAGACGGTCAATCCCGATCCCTTCACCTGCTGTAGGTGGCAAGCCATATTCCAGTGCTTCAACGAAGTCTGCATCGTAGTGCATCGCTTCATCATCACCAGCATCTTTCTCAGCCACCTGTGCCTGGAAACGCTCTGCCTGATCAATTGGATCATTTAACTCTGAGAAGCCGTTTGCCAGCTCACGACCACCAATGAAGAATTCAAAACGGTCAGTGATGTGCGGGTTCTCATCATTACGGCGAGCCAGCGGTGAGGTTTCTGCTGGGTATTCAGTAATGAAGGTTGGCTGACGCAGTTGAGTTTCAACCGTTTCTTCAAACACGATGGTTTGCAGCTTGCCTAAACCAAAGCCCGGTTTTACCTGCTCTTTCAATTCGTTTTGTACGAAGTTGGCCAGGAATTCACGGTCATTCACGTTTTCAGGGGTGAACTGCGGGTTGTGCTCAAGAATCGCATCAAACATCGAGATTTTCTTGAACGGACCTTTGAAGCTATACACTTCATCGCCATACGGCACATCGGTCGAACCCAAGATGTCGATGGCCAGTTTCTCCAGCATCTGCTCGGTCAGTTCCATCAAATCTTTGTAGTCCGCATAGGCCTGGTAGAATTCAATCATGGTGAATTCCGGGTTATGACGGGTCGATACACCTTCGTTACGGAAGTTACGGTTAATTTCGAACACGCGTTCAAAACCGCCCACCACCAGACGTTTTAAATAAAGTTCTGGCGCAATACGCAGGAACAATGGCATATCCAGTGCATTATGATGGGTTTCAAATGGACGCGCCGATGCACCACCTGGAATCACGTGCATCATTGGGGTTTCAACTTCCATGAAACGTTTTTCAGTTAAAAACGCACGGATGCCCGATACCACTTTGGCACGAATTTCAAAAGTCTTACGGGTTTCTTCGTTTACAATCAGGTCCAGATAACGCTTACGATACTTCACTTCAGTATCGGTCAGGCCATGGAACTTGTCTGGTAATGGACGTAGCGATTTGGTCAGCAATTCAAAGTGCTCGATATGCACATATAAATCGCCTTTGCCTGAACGGCCGATATAACCTTTAACAGCAATAATATCGCCCAGGTCCAAACCTTTAATGGTTTCCAAGGTTTCAGGGCTAAGTTCTTTACGGGCCACATACAGCTGGATACGACCCGTCATGTCCTGAATTACGATAAACGAACCACGGTTGAGCATGACACGGCCAGCCACCGACACATACACCTTGTCGCCGCCTTCAATTTCTTCTTTAGATTTGTCGGCAAACTGTTCTTGTAAATCTTGCGCGTAATGTTCACGCTTGAAGGTGTTCGGCCATGGGCTGCTGTTGCTTTCCTGAGCCTTTTCTTGGATTTGCTTTAACTTGGCATGACGCTGTGCAATTAAATCGTTTTCGGAAATAGTGGGTTCAGAAGTCGACTGAGCGTTTGGTTGCGTCATCTCTGCCTCGAAAATTACTAAAAAATGAAGTGTAATAGCATAGCAGATTTATTTGGCTTTTCGTATGCTCTGCTGAATCCTAAGCCATTTTTTTCATTTTCTAAACCTCTGCTAAACAGCACCTCGCCTTTTGCTGAACTGTTAGACCAATAGCTAACTTCTTTCTTGCGCCACCACTCTTACAATAAGCAGGAGAAATTAATTGAAAAGGAAACTTTTCAACTATTCAATAGACGCTTGAGTGTGAATGAAAACAATGAATAGATGCACCTCGAAAATCCTATTTCTGCATGGGCTGGATTCCTCACGTGAATCGAGTAAGTTTCATGCCATCTGCGCAGATAAAAAATACTGTATTACCGTGGATTATCGCAATCTGAACTACCAGACGGTGGCCAGTTTCTATAACGATATTATTGTTAAAATCCAGCCTGAAATTATTGTCGGACATAGCCTCGGCGGCTATTGGGCCTTAAAGATGTCGGCGCTGCATGGTATTCCCTGCGTCATTGCCAATCCGAGTTTACAGCCCGACTTCCGACCGGACTATCCGCAGATTTCCGAACAGGAACTGGACCATGATATTCCGCAGCTGGCCTATCTGGAACTCGGCGATGAACAGCTGGACATGCACTGGGTACAAACCCAGCTGGAAAATTACATGCCAATTCATGCTTTTAAAGGCGGTCATCATCGGCTGGTGTGTCCTGAAAATATCAATCCTTTAATCTGGCAACTGGAACAGCAATCACTGCACAAATAAAAAAGCCTTGCACTCAGCAAGGCTTTCTATGTTTCACAGGGTAGTGCTCAGACTTAAGCAACTGCTTCCACCGGCTTAGAGCGTTCATCCAGTACCGACCAGATGTTCAGACCCAAATCTGCGTGTAAATCTGGTAAATCTAGGAAAATACTGGCACCCAGAATTTCATGCTGACATTTTTCCGCCAGTTGTTTCACTGCTTTTAAGGTACCGCCAGTCGCTAATACATCATCCACAATAATAACTTTCTGACCGGTGACATCTGCCGCCATTTCCAGACGGTCCAGACCGTATTCCAGGCTATACCCCACACCTACTACCGGTGGTGGTAATTTACCGGCTTTACGCACCAGCAACAAGCCCTTGCCAGTACGCTGTGCCAACAGGCTGGCCAGCACAAAACCACGTGCTTCTACCGCAATAAAGCTATCTACTTCAGCCAGTTTTTCTGCAGGAATACTTTCAATTAAAGCATCTGTCAACGGACCAATATTTTTCATGAATAAAGGGGTCAAGTCATAAAAACAAATACCGGCTTTAGGAAAGTTTTGGACAGTACGAATGTGAGACCACAACGTTGTAGACAGCTTGCTCATAAGGAGATCGGAGAGAGATTAAAAAGAATAGGTGAATTTTACAGCGTCTTGACCGCGAAGACCAGCCAAAGTCCGCCCTTCAGGTTTAAATAAAACCCGATTAAAATTAGTAAATCATTGTTTTTATTATTGGTATTTTTATACTAAATAACCAATATAGATTATCCTAATTATAGAATAGCCTATTTAAGCAAAAATAGCTGTCCGACTTTAGTCGAAATTTAGGTGATCTCTCATATATTTTGAAAAGATTTGCGCTGGTTTTTAGTGTGCATATTGTCCGACACTATGCAATGTTTGAGATTTTAAAGATAAATTTTGTCCTTCTTAGCCATTCAGCTTTAGAAATGAAGCATTAGACTCCGATATTTACTTTACTTTAACCTCATAACTGCGTAAAAATTTAAGCGAATATGAAGTGTTAAAATCATATCAACTGAGTCATGCTGGTTAGGGAATTTTTTGCCGGTCAGGTTTATTGAAGATCGGCTTTTGGAGAGTCAAATGAAAAAGTATCAATGCATCGTTTGTGGATGGATTTATGACGAGGCAGAAGGCTGGCCGCAAGATGGCATCGTCGCGGGCACCAAATGGGAAGATATTCCAGATGACTGGACCTGCCCGGACTGTGGCGTATCTAAAGTCGATTTTGAGATGGTCGAAATCTAAGTACGCCTCGAAGACCATAACTGCATGGTCTTTTTTTATGTCTTGAAACTTATGCTCAACCTTTTATGGAGAAAATAATGCATCCGATTGTCATCATTGGTTCTGGTATGGCTGGCTATACAGTCGCCCGTGAATTTCGCAAACTGAACCCTGAACAGGAACTGGTCATGATTTGCGCAGATGATGCAATCAACTATGCAAAACCTACCCTCTCCAATGCCCTGGCCGGCAAAAAAGCACCCGAACAGATTGCGCTGGGGGATGCCGCAAAAATGGGGGCACAGCTGAATATGCGTATTGAAGTGCATACCTGGGTCAAAGCCATTGATGCCGAGCAGCATCTGCTGACTTTAGAGAAAGATGGCGTCGAAAGCCAGCAAGCCTATGCCAAACTGGTACTGGCAGTCGGTGCCAACCCGATTCGTCTGGCCATTTCTGGCGATGGCAGTGATGATATTCACGTGGTCAATAATTTAAATGACTATAAAGCCTTCCGCGAACAGCTGGCAGCGCGTCAGGATAAACGTGTGGTGATTTTAGGCGCGGGCCTGATTGGCTGTGAATTTGCCAATGACCTGCAAAACACCGAGCATCAAGTCACGGTGATTGATCTGGCACCCCAACCGCTCGGCCGTTTATTGCCTGAATTTATTGCCACTGCATTTAAACAGAACCTGGAAGAAACCGGGATTCATTTTGTCTTGGGCACCACGGTCGATAAAGTATCGAAACTGGATAAGGGTGATTATCTGGTGACACTGGCCGATGGCCGCAGCCTGAGTGCCGATGTGGTGCTATCCGCCGTCGGTTTACAGCCGAATATCACTTTAGCCAAAGAAGCCGGCATTCATACCAGTCGCGGCGTGTTGACCAATGGCTTACTGGAAACCAACCTGGCTGATATTTATGCAGTGGGCGACTGCGCTGAAGTCAACGGGACTTTATTGCCGTATGTCATGCCAATCATGCAGCAGGCACGTGCCCTGGCCAAAACCTTAAATGGTGAAACCACACAAGTGCACTACCCGGCTATGCCGGTTGCAGTGAAAACCCCGGCGGCACCATTAACGGTGTTACCTGCCCCGGTAGATGTGGAAGTGACCTGGCAAAATGAAGAACTGGACGATGGCATGATTGCCAAAGCCTTTGACAGCACTGCCACCTTACGCGGCTTTGTGCTGCTCGGGCCAACAGCCGGCAAACAGCGCCTGGCTTTAAGTAAACTTGTTCCTGACTTGATTCCAGCGGCAGTTTAGCGCTTTAATCCATCAGGGGTGCGCGCTCACCTTGAAGAAAGGAATATAAGAATGAATAGTTTGCGGTTAAATGTTTCACCTTACAGCAGTTTTATGCACGAAACCAAAGTCGACTTGGGCAATGGCATTGAATTGCATGTCGAAATGGGCGGCGAAATTGGCAATCCGACCATTTTACTGGTCATGGGACTGGGTGCACAGCTGCTGTATTGGCCAGACTTTTTCTGCAAGTCACTCATTGACCAAGGCTTTCGGGTCATCCGTTTTGATAACCGCGATATTGGCCTGTCCTCTAAAGTACGCCATCAGGGCGAGCGCCTGAATACCCTAAAACTGATGGGCCGTTTTGCCTTGGGTTTAGAAAATCAGGGGGCGCCTTATAACCTGTATGATATGGCCGATGATGTGGCCCTGCTGATTGATAAACTGGAGCTGGAACAGGTTGATGTGATTGGCGCTTCAATGGGCGGCATGATTGCACAGATTCTGGCGGCCCGCTATCCGGACAAGGTCAGAAAACTGGCACTATTGTTTACCAGCAACAACCAGCCTTTCCTACCGCCTCCTTTCCCGAAACAGCTGTTCAGCCTAGTGGGCAAGCCGGCATCCAATGATGAAGAAGGCATTATTAACCACAGCCTGAAACTGTTTAAAGTGATTGGTTCCCCAGGTTATCTGAATGAAATGGAAGCGGTACAGACCGCCCGTAAATTATATCAGCGAAGTTACCATCCAGCGGGTGTACTTCAGCAGTTTTTAGCAATATTATGTACAGGCTCATTGCGCAGTCTGGACAAGCAGATCCAACAGCCCACGCTGGTTGTTCATGGTTCTCGTGACCGCTTACTTCCACCTGCACATGGTAAGGCTGTTGCGAAAGCAATACCTGACGCTAAATTTGAATTAATTGAAGGAATGGGGCATGATATCCCTCCGCATTTCATTCCATATCTTAGCGAATTATTTGCTCATCACTTTAAATTATAAGCATTAGGACACTATGGCTGCATTACCATCCTTAAGACAGCTGTCATACCTCGTTACACTGTCTGAAACGTTGCATTTTACAGAAGCGGCGCGCCGTTCATTCGTGACTCAATCGACATTGTCGGGCGGAATCATGGAGTTAGAGCGCTTATTGGGTGGCGTATTGGTTGAACGCGATCGCCAGAATGTACGTTTGACTCCTCTCGGTGAACAAGTTGTAGCCCGAGCGCGTGTTCTATTGGCCGATGCACAGGACTTGATGCGTCTAAGCCGTGAAATGAGCGAGCCCTTAACCGGCGACCTGCATTTAGGTGTAATTCCAACCATTGCACCGTTCATTTTGTCGCAGCTGTTAGATGAAGTGCATAAGCAACTGCCAAAAATCCAGTTACACCTGCATGAAGCACAAAGTGAAAAAATTGTAGAAAAACTGGAACACGGTAACCTGGATATGGTGTTACTGGCGCTACCGTTTGATACCCGCAGTCTGAAAGTTGCTGAAATTGCCAAAGAAAATCTGGTACTGGTCCACCATAAATCCGATGCACACTCGGCTCAGGCCAAATCTTTAGAAGATCTGGACCTGTCTCGCCTGATGCTGCTGGAAGAAGGCCACTGCTTGCGTGATCATGCCTTAAGTGCCTGCCCGATTGGCGAGCGTAAAAATGATCATCGTTTAAAAGCCAGCTCACTACCAACTCTGGTGGAAATGGTATCAGCCAACCTCGGCTTTACCTTACTGCCTGAAATTGCCATTCATACCAATATGATTCAGGCCAATTCAGAGCTGGTGGTGAAACAGATTGACGCGGCACCTACCCGTACCCTGGCCTTAGTAACGCGTAAGAGTACTCCGCTGCAAAGCGAATTTGATGTGTTATTGCAAATTCTGCAAAAAATCTCGCACAGCTAAGTTCTTCAATACCCATAAAAATAAGGAGCATCAGCTCCTTATTTTTTTAGCGGATAAAAGCCTGACATTCTTTAAATATCAGGCTTGCTTCGCTTACTGAATCATCTCGATCAGGGTGCGCTGCGCATTGGAAGCTGGCTCGCCTTCTGCGGCCTGTGCACGAATCCAGGTACCATCTCCCTGCAGTAGCCACGCCTGCTGGTTATCTTGCAGATAAATTTGCAGACCTTGCTGATAAATACGTTTTTTCAGTGCCGGATCTTCAATCGGGAAGCAGGCCTCAACCCGGTTAAACAGGTTACGGTCCATCCAGTCAGCACTTGAACAGTAAATACGCGCATCACCATTGTTGCTGAAGTAATACACGCGGGTATGTTCCAGGAATCGGCCGACAATGGAACGTACCCGAATATTTTCCGATAGCCCCGGCAAGCCCGGACGCAGGCAGCAAATCGAACGGATAATCAGATCAATCTGCACGCCAGCCTGTGAAGCTTCATACAGTTTATTGATCAGCTGCATTTCGGTTAAGGCATTCACCTTCACAATAATTTGCGCTGGTTTACCGGCTTTGGCATTGGCAATTTCATCATCAATAAAGTTGATCAGCTGGGTATGCAGGGTAAACGGTGCATGCAGCAGCTTTTTCAGCTTGGCCATTTTGCCCATGCCGGTCAGTTCCTGGAAAATGCGGTGTACATCTTCACAGAGTTCCTTGTCGGTGGTGAGCAAACCGTAGTCGGTATAAATCCGCGCATTACCGGCATGATAGTTACCGGTGCCCAAATGCACATAACGCACCAGCTTGTTGTTTTCACGGCGCACCACCAGAATCATTTTGGCATGGGTTTTATAACCGACAATGCCATAGACCACCACCGCGCCGGCTTCTTGCAGCACGTTGGCCACGGCAATATTGGATTCTTCATCAAAACGCGCACGCAGCTCAATGACCGCGGTCACTTCTTTACCATTACGCGCCGCTTCCGCTAAGACTTGTACGATTTCAGAATCGGCACCACTACGGTACAAAGTCTGTTTAATTGCCAGTACCTGCGGGTCACGCGCCGCTTCACGCAGCAGGTTAATCACCGGGGCAAAGGATTCAAACGGATGATGCAGCAAGATATCCTGCTTTTGCATGGCCGAGAAAATATTCTCGGACTTTTTCAACACTTTCGGAATCACTGGCGTATGTGAATCATAACGTAAATGCGGACGTTTAAAGTTAGACAATAAACGCGCCAGATTCACTGGACCATCCACTTTATAGAGCTGGTCTTCATGCAGATCAAACTCATTTAGTAGATATTCATAAATCGGTTGCGGACAGTTCTGGGTCACTTCCAGACGCACCGCGCGGCCAAAACGGCGGGAGTTCAGCTCGCCTTTCAGCGCTTTGGCCAGATCTTCGACATCTTCGTTTAAGGCCAAGTCAGCATTACGGGTGACACGGAACTGATAACAGCCAGTCGCAGTCATGCCCGGGAACAGGTCCGATACATGCTCATGAATAATCGCAGACAGCATCACGTGATGTTCTTTACCACCGGTCAGTTCATCTGGTAAACGCACCACACGTGGTAAAGAGCGCGGTGCTGGCACCACGGCCAAGTCAATCTGACGGCCAAAAGCATCTTTCCCTTCCAGCGTTACAATAAAGTTCAGGCTTTTATTGACCAGACGCGGGAATGGATGAGCCGGGTCCAGGCTGATTGGCGTTAAGACCGGTGCCACCTGTTCCTGAAAATATTTTTTCACCCAGGCCGATTGGGCTGGCGTTAGTTCACCACGGCGCAAGAAACAGATGTCTTCTTCACGCAGTTTAGGCAGAATTTCCTGGTTTAAAATACGGTATTGGCGCTCAATGGCAGCGTGGGCAGTTTGGGAAATCTGCTCCAGTACCTGTTTCGGAGTCAGACCATCCGGGCTACGGCTTTCATTACCCAGATCCAGCTGCTCCATGACACCTGCAACACGAATTTCAAAAAACTCATCTAAGTTACGTGAAAAGATGAGTAAAAAGTTCATACGTTCCAGCAACGGATGCAAAGGATCGACTGCCTGCTCCAGCACGCGCAAATGGAAATCGAGGATAGAAAGCTCACGATTGATGTATCGATCATTATAGGTATAGTCTATTTGCGCAGGGGTCGCGCTCGCTGCCGTATTCATATGCACCCTATGACTTTTTCTCAAGTATTCACTATTCATAAGTATGCTTCAATTTTGTGACAATTTCATAAAAAAAGCCCACTGCTGTGTAATGCCAGTCAGTTAAGAGATTGACTGGCTTTTTCTTGGGTATTTTTGAGGTTTTCCTTTTACAACCCTTGGATAACTCCTCACTCTTCTCTCAGGTATAACATACCGATTAGATTTCTCCATTAA
>NZ_VOXW01000046.1:0-1269 GCF_013420555.1 Acinetobacter sp. Q85-2 | reverse complement strand
CACTGCTGTCCCATAGTTTGCTTTAAATAAAAAAACCTGAGTCCTAACAGTTAAAATATGAGTGCAAACAAACACTTTAACGACCAGGATTCAGGTTTTGTCACATCAGAATACCGTATTTCATGAGCTAATTAAACCTGTTGTGCGACAGGATTTTGAACAACTTGCTAAAGTACACCATGTTGGACAGAAATTTAGAGCGGCTTCCCGGTGGGATCAGTTTATTGCCATATTGATGTCTCAATTCTCTTGTAGGCAAAGTCTGAGAGATATTCAATCCAATTTGGAGTGCCAACAGGAAAAGCTGAGTCATCTCGGAGCAAAGTCTATTCCCCGAAGCACGCTGGCACGAATCAATGAGCAGCAGCCTGCTGCCTTGTATCAACAGCTATTTTACAAGTTGCTTAAATACTATGAACACTCAAAAGTAGCTCATAAATTTCGCTTTAAGAATCCCTTGTATTCCTTGGATGCCAGTCATATTGACCTGTCGCTTTCCTTATGTGAATGGGCCAAAGTTCACGACTCAAAAGCCAGCATGAAACTCAGTATAGGATTGAATCACAGCAATGATATTCCTGAGTTTGTTGCAGTTGAAAATGGCAAAGAAAATGACATGGTACAAGGCCGCAAATTCCAGTTTCCTGCTGGCAGCATTGTAGTTTTTGATAAAGGCTATGTCGATTACCAATGGTATGCAAATCTGACTGCTCAAAACATTGGATTTGTCACACGTTTTAGGCCTAAATCTGTGTATCAGGTGATCCAGCAACATCCAGTGCTTGAATCCAAAGGTATTCTAAAAGATGAAACCATTCAGCTGAATAGCGCACATGCCCTAAAAAGAAAAGCCCCAGTGTTAAGAAGAATTGAATATAGAGATCAGCAAAGTGGCAAGCACTTTAGCTTTCTCAGCAATAACTTTCATTTAGCCGCCTCCACCATTGCGGCGATTTATAAAGATCGTTGGAAAGTTGAGCTGTTCTTTAAGGCGATTAAGCAGAATCTCAAATTAAAAGCGTTTCTAGGCCGCAGCAGGAACGCAATTCAGACACAAATCTGGATTGCGATGATCGCCTATTTATTGGTGAGTTTCGCTCGACATTTAGGAAAAACAGGTTGGACAGTTCAACGTTTACTCAGAATAATTCAAGTGAATTTGTTTGAAAGAAGAACTTTAAAAGCTTTATTTTCACCCGATAAAATACCCATAAAACAAGAGGAAGCTCAAATGAGCTTCCTCTTGTGAAAAATTGTGGGACAGCAATG
>NZ_VOXW01000045.1:0-1700 GCF_013420555.1 Acinetobacter sp. Q85-2 | reverse complement strand
CCCCACTGATCGGTTCTCAGTTCAAAACCTTCACCACGGCCATCACTTTCAGCGCTGGCTTTGGGATGGCTCAAGTTCCCCAGGTTCAGTTGGGTCGCACCATGGCTGCTTTGCAGCTGGGCAGAGATCTGCTTCGAAGTATCATCAAAGCGCAGCTGGTTAAAACCACTGCCTTCAATTTCCTGTGAGCGGATCCCGCTGAGTTTTTTGGTGTCGGGTAGTTGGCCTTGTTGGTCGAATTGGGTTGGCGAGCGTTCTGCTTCATGTAAACGACCAACCACGAAAGGCCGGTCGATGTTACCGTCAAAGAAGTCGATCACCACAATTTCATTAATCCGTGGCAGGAAACGTGCCCCGTAGCCTTCTCCGGCCCAAGGCGTCAGTACATCGACCCAGGCGGAATCGGTGTCATTGTCATTACTGCCGGCCCCACCATCATGCTGATGGTCATCACTGCGGGTAAACAGGAAGCGGACTTTAATCCGTCCCCATTCATCGACATGGATGCTTTCGCCAGCAGGACCGACCACCCGAGCACGCTGCGGATGGGCTGCTGGTCGGTGCTGTAGTGGATGGTATTCCGGGACGGTGCGGATGTTGCGACGTTGCAGGGTTAAGGTATTGCCTTGACGTTCATCCGGGTGTTGTTCGTGTTGAAAACTAAAATGGCTATGCCAGTGGCTCTGGCTGAGTAGTTGGTTAATCTGCTGATTGAGGTCTTTAGGTAAGTTGTTCTGGTTATAGAACTGTTTGCCGGTAATTAGAAATTCTTTGTCGGCTGCGCTGTGCTGGTCAATTTCCGGATGTTCATTCAGTTCAAACCAGTAGCCAACCTGGGCATCACGGACGGTGGAATGGGCGCTGAAGTATTTGGATTGCAGGTCGTTGTAGTGACTGAGGTTCTGGTTCAGTTTATCCAGCTGGTTATTAGAGGATGCGGTGGCCTGGTCTTCGCCATTTAAATCCTGCATCCAGGCCGGGCTGATCTGCCAGGCTTGTTCCAGACTTAAGCTGGCATTGTCCTGATTATGGCTATGCTGGTGTTTGCTTTGTACGGAACCGGCACCTTCTTCCTGACTCAGGCTATCCGACTGCCAGCGTTGTAGATGTACGGCAGTCGGTTGCAGGCTGCGCTGGGCAATCAACTGGGTGATGCTGTCCAGTTGTTCGGTGGCACTGGAGCGATGAAAACGAATGCTGCGGCGGTTTAAGGCACTGTACTGGCTGTTGTCATCAATCAGGCGCAGTTTCTGGGCCTGTATCGGGCTGCTGGAATGTACGACCTGTAACTGGGCTTCATCAATCAGCCAGTTAATCCCTTCACTACGCCAGAGCCGGGTCAAAAAGTCATAGTCGGTTTCATTGGACTGCATGATAAAAGGACGCACATCCAGTTCCTGGGTCAGTCCGGTTAAGTCCAGAGTCAGGCTGGCAGCAAAGAGCGGGCTTTTGTTCTGCCATTCTTTAAATAAGATCTCGCTGACCTCACGCACGCTTTTATTCATAAACACACGGCTGTTACGGCGTTTATGCCAGAGTGCGGTTGGATCTTCTAGCGTAAGTTTATAGAGGGTGAGAGAGCCATCACTCTGGCCTTGCGCGGCTGCGGTGATAATACCGCTGCTGCGAAATAGCTGGCCCTGGTCAGTGACCTGATCGACGGCAACCTGCGCGCCGATAAACTGTTTTAACGGAATCTG
>NZ_VOXW01000044.1:0-1860 GCF_013420555.1 Acinetobacter sp. Q85-2 | reverse complement strand
ACAAGCATCGTCATTTTATTATGGTCAGCCTCAGGGTGAAGTGTGTCTAATCAACAGGGTTTTCGGTCTCTAAGTACTTTTTAAAGGGAACATCATCGACTCAAATCTCTATTTGCAACAGTGCCGGATTACCGGTGATGAACCTTAAGAAGCTATTTGTAAAGATCTTCACGTCTGATAGATGAGTTGGGTGACCTTATCTAGGATAGTCGAAATTATGATATAATTTAATTACTATCATACTCTTATATTTTATTTTAAAAATGAAAATAGGTAATTTTAAAGATAAGTTTGATTCAATATCTAATAAATCTGAAGTATCAATATTATTAGCAAATGGCTTTTCTCAAGCATGGAGTCATGAAATTTTTAATTATAAGTCTTTATTTGATAAAGCTGATTTTGGTACCAGAGATCTCGAAATTCGTCAGTTATTTACGGAATTCGATACCTATGATTTTGAAAAGATCATGAGAATATTAGAGTCAGCACAAAAGATATGTGAATTATATGATGTAGATAAAAATAAAATTATTGAAATACAAAGTGATCAAGAACAGTTGAAAAATTCTCTAGTTAAAGTTATTTCTGATACTCATCCCTTAACATCCAATTTTGTATCAACAAGCCAGTATGAAAAAGCAAGGCCATTCATTAAACAATTTTCTCAAGTGTTTACATTAAATTATGACTTATTGCTTTATTGGGTCATTAATAAAAAAGAAATATCTCCTACAGGATATTTTAGTAAGGACGGTTTTAGATACAATAGTTGGGAAAATACTAGCGATCAAAATGTTTTCTATCTACATGGAGGACTGCATTTATATGATAGTAAAGTGACTATTAACAAACATACATTTAAAGATCACTTAGGTAAGAGTATTGTTGATCATGTAAAAGAAAATCTAGCTGTTGGAAAATTTCCATTATTTGTATCAGAACCTAATTACGAAGCTAAACTTAGTAGAATTCAGCATAATCCATATTTGAACTCATGTTATAAAAAATTAAAAAAAATAAAAGGTTCTTTGTTTATTCATGGGCATTCAATGGCTGAAAATGATCAACATATTTTCGATCAAATTAATAAGAGTGAAGTTGAAAATATTTATATCAGTATATTTGGTGATCAATACTCAGACTCTAATAAAACAACAATTGCTAATGCCCACCGATTTATAGACACTAAAAAAATAAACATTGAATTTTATAAAGCTGAGTCTGCTCCTATTTGGGCTTAAAGAATAGTCACTGATTTTATACGCACATATTAGTCCAAATTATAGAGAATGATTAATTAATTATTTGTAAATATCGATAAACAGCTTGCCGGCTGATACCAAATGCTTTTGCCAGAGCAACTTTGGAGGAATACAGTCCTTCTTTCCAGGCTTGTCGTAAAGCCTCAGCCTGCTCAGTGTTCAATTTATGGACACGACCTTTATATTTCCCTTGAGCCGCTGCAAGCTTAATCCCCTCTTTTTGGCGTTCCAAGATAATTTCCCGCTCGAATTGAGCAAAAGCGCCCATAAGCTGCAACATCAGGTTATCCATCGGAGTGGCCTGGGCCGTGAAAGTAATATTTTCTTTGACAAACTGGATGGCGACTCCCCTCTTTATGAGCTGATCAACTTCAGTAACTAAATCTTTCAGACTTCGAGCGAAACGATCCATAGAGTGCACGACGATCATGTCTCCTTCACGAACATAGCTGAGCATTTCCTGAAATTGGCACTGTTGCAAATAGAGATTTGAGTCGATGATGTTCCCTTTAAAAAGTACTTAGAGACCGAAAACCCTGTTGATTAGACACACTTCACCCTGAGGCTGACCATAATAAAATGACGATGCTTGTCC